>NZ_ANBZ01000032.1:0-13009 GCF_000316965.1 Pseudomonas sp. 313 | reverse complement strand
GTGGGCGGCTGGCGACTATTCCAGGCCGGCCAGCACGCGGTACTTGTTCAGCACCGGCTGGGCGTACTGGCGCACCAGTTGTGCCCGGTACTCCGCCGGGCACTCGGCCAGGCGCCTTTCCCATTCGCCGCGGGCGACGGCGATCTCCTCGGCCGGAAACAGGGCGTCCACGGCGGGCACGGCCAGCTCCGCATCGCGGCCATCCCAGGCGGCATAGGCCAGGTAGCTGGCCGGGAACAGCCGGTAGTTGCCGAGGATCTGCCGGTCCATTTCCTGGGCCAGCGCCTTGGCGTCCTCGAATTCGCCGCTCACCGGCTCGCCAAAGGCCACGTGCACTCGGCCCTTGTAGCCGGTGATGCCCAGGGCGATGCTGACGTCGTCCTCGCCCGGCGCCTTGGTGTAGCTGCCGGTAGTGGCGCGGATGTGCAGTTCGCGGGCCTTGGCCTGGTCGCAGGGATCGAATTCGTAGCTGATGGACACCGGCACGATGTTCAGCGCCTTGACCAGCTCGGCGAAGGGCTCGTCCTTGCAGCTCATGTGGAACATCTTGAGGATGGCCGAATCGGTGCGGTCGTCGCCGTCCTTGGCCCGGCCCTCGGCCTGGGCGATCCAGATGGACTGGCCGTCCTGGCGGATCGAATGATTGATGTAGGCGGACAGGTTCTGGTACGCCGCCAGCTTTTCGCGGCGACCGCTGATGGAGCGGTGCACGATGAAGCTCTTGTTCAGCCGCATCAGGTCGCTGACGAAGGGCTTCTGCAGCAGGTTGTCGCCGATGGCGATGCGCGGCGTTGGCAGACCGGCGTGGTAGACGGCATAGTTGACGAAGGCCGGGTCCATCACGATGTCGCGGTGGTTGGCCAGGAACAGATAGGCGCGACCACTGCGCAACTGGTCGATGCCCGAGTAGGTGACGCCGTCCGAGGCCTTCTCGATGGCGCGATCCACATAGGGTTCGAGCTTGTCCTGCAGCGCCGCGACGCTCTGGATACCACTCAGTTCCTGGCGCAGGCGGGTGCGCAGCAGGGGGCGCACTACCCAGCCGAGTCCCTTGGACAGGCGCGGGAACCGGTAGCCGGCAAGGATGCCGATGAAGTGGTCGTCGTCGATCAGGCGGGCCAGAACCCCGGGGACTTCCGCGTCGTTATAGGGTCGAATGGCTTCGAACTCGCCCATGGTGTTCTCTTGTAGAAATTCCGGCGGCCATAGTAGTGGGCGTGGCGCCAGATGCAAGCGTCAGGGGCCGGATGGGCGGCAGGTTGGCGGTCAAGGAGTGCAGGCAGATGCTGGAAAGCCAGGAATACGATTGCCCTTATTGCGGCGAACCGGGCGAGGTGGTGCTCGACCTCAGCGGCGGTGACCAGGACTACTACGAGGACTGTGAAGTCTGCTGCCGACCGATCCGCTTCGGCCTGCACACCGATGGCGAGGACTGGAATCTCGAGGTTCGGCGGGAGGACGACTGATGCGCCGCATCTATGAGCCGGGTTCGCTGCACGAAGGCGAATTGCTCCTGGCGGTGCTGGCCAGCGAGGGCATCAGCGGCTTTCTCGCCGGGCGCCATCTGCTCGGTGGCATCGGCGATCTGCCCGCGGTGGGCTTGCTTGGCCTGCTGGTCGAGGACGAAGAGGCGCAGCGCGCGCAGGCGCTGATCGCCGCGTACAATGCCGCCACGCCCCTGCCGGGAGAGGATCCTTCTCCCGAGCAGGGCATCCTCATTTGTTGAAAGGTTTTCATGTCCGGACGCTACGCCCTGTTCCGCTGGCCCGCTGAATTCGCCGGCTTGCCGGGTTTTCCCGACAAGCATCCCCCGCGCTGGAACATCTCGCCCCACCAGCAGGTACTGCTGCAGCGGCGGACCGCCGAGGGCGAGCGGGTCGACAGCGGTCGCTGGGGGCTGACGCCGCCCTGGCTCACCGATCTGTCCCGCACCCCCACCCATGCCCGCGCCGAAAGCCTGGCCACCCAGCCGATGTTTCGCGAGCCCTTTCGCGTGCGGCGCTGTCTGCTGCCGGCCAACGGCTTCTACGAATGGCGCGGTGGCCACCGCAAGCGGCCCTACTGGATGCTCAATGGCGAACCCCTGGCCTGGTTCGCCGCGCTCTGGGAGGCCTACCCGGCCGGGGATCAGCTCTGGCTGTCGGTGGCCATGGTCACCCAGGCGGCCGGTCCGCTGCGCCGACCGATCCTGCTCGATGCAGCGGGTCGTGCCCTCTGGCAGGATCCGGACAGCACGCCCGAAGCCCTGCAGGAGCTGTTGGCCGAGGGCGGCATGCCGCTGCGCGAGCGGGTCTTGGCCAACATCGTCAACCGGCCCGAGGTGGACGGACCGGAGTGTTTGACGCCCTTGTGACCCGCTAGACCTTGAAGCGCGCCGCCAACTGGCGCTGCCGTTCGGCCAGTTCGCTCAGGTGGCTACCGGCGCGGGTGGCCTGATCAGCCTGGTCGTGTACGCCATTGGCCGCCTGGCCGATGTTGACCACGTTGCGATTGATGTCCTCGGCCACCGCGCTCTGCTCCTCGGCGGCGCTGGCGATCTGCAGATTCATTTCGGTGATCTCGCCCACGGCGGTGAGGATGACCTCCAAGGCCCGGCTGGCCGCCTGGGTCTGTTCCACCTGATTGCTGGTCTGGGCATGGCTGTTCTGCATCAGCGCCACGGTCTCCCGGGTGCCGCTCTGCAGGCGCTGGATCATGCTCTGGATCTCGCCGGTGGCGACCTGGGTCTTTTGCGCCAGGGTGCGCACCTCATCGGCCACTACGGCGAAGCCACGGCCCTGCTCGCCGGCCCGGGCCGCCTCGATGGCCGCGTTGAGCGCCAGCAGATTGGTCTGCTCGGCGATGCCGTTGATGGTGGTGAGGATGGAACCGATGTTCTCGCTGTCATCGGCCACCCGGCGTACCTGGGTCACGGCGCGCTCGATTTCCGCGGCGAGGGTGGCGCAGTCGCTGACATTCTGCCGCACCACACGTTGGCCTTCGCTCACGGCGCTATCGGCCTGGGTAGCCGCCTGGGCGGCGCGTCCGGCATTGCTGGCGACATCCTGGGCGGTGGCGGTCATCTCCTGCATGGCGGTGGCCACCTGGTCGATCTCCTGCAGCTGGCGCTGCACGCCGTCGCGGGTGCGCTGGGCGATGTTGGAGGTCTGGGTGGCGGCCGTGTTCACGTCGCTGACCGAATGTACCAGCTGACCGATGAGGTGCTGCAGCGAACCGAGGAAGGCATTGAAACCGCTGGCGATGGCACCGAGTTCGTCGCGGCGATTGACCGTCAGCCGCTGGGTCAGGTCCCCATCGCCCTTGGCGATGTCGTCGAGCATGGCCACCATCTGCCGCAGCGGGCGGGCGATGCGCAGGCTGACCAGCCAGAGCAGCAGCAGGCCGCCGCCAGCCACCAGCAGGCCCACCAGCAGCATGCCGGCCATATCAGTACGGCGTTGCTCGCCGAGGGCCTGTTGCAGGAGATGCAGATCGCTGAGCACCGCCGCGCGGGGTAGCTGCAGGATCAACGTCCAGGTGGTGGCATTGTTGCCCAGGCGCAGCGGCAGATACACCTGATAGAGGTCGTGTTGGCTATCGAAGCGGCGGGTCACCCCATCGCCGAGTTGCGCCAGGCCCTGGGCCGCGTCGCCGAGTATCTGCGCGGCCGGCTGACCGAGCGCCTTGGGATCCCGGGTATAGGCCACCAGGGTGCCGCGGTTGGCGACCAGCGCCATGCTGCCCGCGCCCTCGTAGAGACCGGCGTTGGCCTGCTTGAGCTGCTCCTGGATAAAGGCCAGGGACAGGTCGGCGCCCACCACGCCCTTGAAAGCACCCTTGACCAGAATGGGCACGTTGAAGGAGGACATCAGGATCTTCTGTCCATTCATCTCGTAGGGTGCCGGATCGACGATGCAGGGCTTGAGGCTCTGCCGCGGGCAAAGGTAGTACTCACCCTCGCGGACCCCGGTGGGCAGCACCGTCTGGCTTTCCATGGTCGGCCCCAGGGGTTCCACCTTCAGGCCACCCTCGGGTGTGCGATACCACCAGGGCATGAAGCGCCCCGTGGCGTCATAGCCGGCTTCGCTGCGTCCGGCGTACTGGGCATCCCCGCCGTCGAAGGCATTGGGCTCCCAGCCCGCATAGACATCGAGCAGTTCGGGATTGTCGAGCAGGGTCTGCTGGAGCAGGTTGTTGAGGCCTTCACGGTCGATCCGCAGGGGCCGTTCGGCGCTGCTGTCGGCCTGGGCATTGAGTTGAGCGATACCGCGGGCGACCGTGAGCGGCAGATCCAGCTTCTGCATCAAGCTGCCGGCAATCGCCTGGGCCTGGGCATCCAACCGGGCCTGGGCAGCACGCTCGGCAAGCTGGGCGGTATGGGTGTCGACCAGGCTTTGGGTGCGCATGCCGGCAAAGAGCACATAACCGACGAGCGCCATGACCACGGCCAGGATGCAGCTCCCCGAGAGCAGCGTGATGGTCGTACGGACTGAGCGGAAAGACATCGACAACACTCCAGTGCTTGGGTGGCGCGAGGTTATCGGCAGTGCACCGCGCTACCTTTAGGTTTTTAGCGGCGCATCGCTGCCGACGAACCCCCTCCCAAGGGGAGCGGCGGGGGCACGCAAATAGCCTTGCTAGACGCGGAAACGTCCCGCCAGCTGGCGTTGCTGCTCGGCCAGTTCGCGCAATTGCTGGCCGGCGCGGGAGGCGCTGTCGGCTTCGCCATGGACCGCCTGGGCGCTCTGGCCGATATTGACCACGTTGCGATTGATGTCCTCGGCCACCGCGCTCTGCTCCTCGGCGGCGCTGGCGATCTGCAGATTCATGCTGGTGATTTCGCTCACCGCCGCCAGGATGGTGTCCAGAGCGCGCCGGGTGGCCTCGGTCTGGGCGACCTGGGTGCTGGTCTGGGCGCCGCTGGCCTGCATCACCGTCACCGCCTCGCGGGTGCCCTGCTGCAGGCGCTGAATCATGCTCTGGATCTCGCCGGTGGCGACCTGGGTCTTTTGCGCCAGGTTGCGCACCTCGTCGGCCACCACGGCGAAGCCACGGCCCTGTTCGCCGGCGCGGGCCGCCTCGATGGCGGCGTTGAGCGCCAGCAGGTTGGTCTGCTCGGCGATGCCATTGATGGTGGTGAGGATGGAGCCGATGTTCTCGCTGTCCTCGGCGACCCGGCGCACCTGCTCCACCGCACGCTCGATCTCCTCGGCGAGGGCGGCGCTGCTGGCGACGTTCTGCTGCACCAGGCGCTGACCTTCGTTGACCGCGCCGTCCGCCTCGGTGGCGGCGCGTGCCGCGCGACCGGCATTGCCGGCCACGTCCTGAGCGGTAGCGGTCATCTCCTGCATGGCGGTGGCCAGCTGGTCGATCTCCTGCAGCTGGCGCTCCACGCCATCGCGGGTGCGCTGGGCGATATGGGAGGTGTGCTCGGCCGCCGTGGCCACCTCGCCCACCGAGCGGACCAGCTGGCCGATGAGGTTCTGCAGCGACGCCAGGAAGCTGTTGAAGCCGCCGGCCATGGCGCCGACCTCGTCACGGCGCTCGGTGGCGAGGCGCTGGGTCAGGTCGCCGTCGCCCTGGCCGATGGCGTCGAGCATGGCGACCATCTGCCGCAGCGGCCGGGCGATGCGCAGGCTGATCAGCCAGAGCACCAGCAGGCCGGCACCGGCGACCGCCAGGCCCACCAGCAGCATGCCGACCACATCCTGGTGGCGTTGGCTGCCCAGGGTGTCCTTGAGGCTATAGAGATCGGCCAGCACGGCTTCGCGGGGTAATTCGACGATCAGCGTCCAGACCTGGCGGTTGTCGCCAGTGAAGCGCAGCGGCAGATAGACTTGGTAGCGCTCGCTTTTGGTGTCGAAACGGCGCGTGACGCCCTCGCCCAGGTCCTTGAGGCCGGCCAGCGTCGCGCCCAGCACTGGTTCGGCCGGCTTGCCCAGTTGGCTGGCGTCGGCGGTGTAGGCGACCAGGGTGCCCCGCCCGGCGACCAGGGCCATGCGGCCCACGCCGCCATAGAGGCGGCCATTGGCCTTGACCAACTGGCGCTGGATGAAGTCCAGCGGCACGTCGGCGCCGACCACGCCCTTGAAGGCGCCACCGACCAGGATGGGCACGTTGAAGGAAGCGATCAGCACCTGCTGTTCGTTGACCGTGTCGGGCATGGGGTCGAGCACGCAGGTGGTGCGAGTTTCCCGTGGACAGAGGTAGTACTCGCCTTCGCGCACGCCCGAGGGCAGGCGGGTCTGGCTTTCCACGGTCTCGCCAATCGGCTCCACCGTGACGTCGCCGTCGAGGGTCTTGTGCCACCAGGGGGTGAAGCGGCCCTGCTCATCGTAGCCGGCCGCGGCGTCACCGCGATGGCGCTCGTCCTGGCCATCGATGGCATTGGGTTCCCAGACGGTATAGAGGCTGAGCAGGCCGGGCTGGCGCTTGAGGGTCTGGCCCAAGAGCCGGACCAGACTCTGGCGATCCAGGTCGACCTGCTGGTCGCCACCGCTGCCCATGGCCACGTTGAGCTGCGCCAGTTGATTGGCCAGTTGCAGGGGAACGTCCAGTTGGCGCTGCAGCTGGTTGCCCACGGCTTCGGCTTCCGCGGTCAGCTGGGCCTCTGCGGCAGTGGCGGCCAGGGCCTCGGTATGGGTATCGACCAGCGTGCGGGTGCGCTGACCCGCGAGCAGGGTATAGGCGATCAAGGCGATCACCACCACCAGGATGCAGGCGCCGGCCAGCAGGGTGATGGAGGTGCGGATGGATCTGGAACTCATCGGGGACTCCGGAGGGCATTCAATGCCGTGGCTATCGGCGGCGCTGACGATCCATTGAGGCCTCCGGTCGCCTGCGCACGAACGTTGCCGGGCGCGACGCCCCTCTCTATGCTGTATCCGCCTCGATACCTGGAGATTCCCATGCGCCGTATCCTTCCCCTCGCAGGCCTGTCCTTGAGCCTGCTACTGGTCGCCTGCCAGACCGTCAACACCACCTCGGGTGGCGCGGTCGGGGTGCAGCGCAAGCAGTACATGTTCAGCATGCTGTCCGAGCAGCAGGTCAACCAGATGTACGCCCAGTCCTATGCCAAGACGGTCAGCGAAGCCAAGGCCGCCGGCAAGCTGGCCAATGACAGCGCCGACGGCAAGCGCGTCGCCGCCATCGCCAAGCGCCTGATCCCGCAGACCGCGGCCTTCCGTCCGGACGCGGTGAACTGGGATTGGCAGGTCAACCTGGTGCAGAGCGACGAACTCAACGCCAACTGCGGCCCCGGCGGCAAGATCTTCGTCTACAGCGGCCTCATCGATCAGCTCAAGCTGACCGACGACGAACTGGCGGCGGTGATGGGCCACGAGATCGCCCACGCCCTGCGCGAGCACAGCCGCGAGCAGATGTCGCGGGCCTATGCCATCCAGATGGGCGAGAACCTCGGCGGCGCCCTGCTGGGCGTCGGCCAGGGCGGCATGCAGCTGGCCGACCAGGTGTCCCAGGTGGCCCTGACCCTGCCGTTCAGCCGCGGCAACGAGAACGAAGCCGACCTGATCGGCCTGGAGCTCTCGGCGCGCGCCGGCTACAACCCCAATGCCGCCATCACCCTCTGGCAGAAGATGGCCCAGGCCAGCCAGGGCAAGCAGCCGGCGGAATTCCTCAGCACCCACCCCTCCGACGCCAACCGCACCAAGGCGCTGCAGGCGGCGATTCCCAAGGTGATGCCGCTGTACGAGGCGGCGAAGAAGGGTTGAGGGTTTGGTTGGGAGAGGAGGTTTCCCTCACCCCAACCCTCTCCCAAGGGGATAGGGTGCTGGTTGGGTACTACGGGGGTAACATTGCCGCGGTTCGGCCGCGCCTGTTGGGCTTCGACGATGAAGCCGTCTCAACCCAACCTACGGATGCCGCGTAGGTTGGGTTGAGCGCAGCGAAGCCCAACAGCATTACCGTCGCCGGGCGCTGTAGACCTTGAAGCCGTCGCGTTCCGCCAGGGTACGGCAATTGCCGAAGGCGGCCTCGATCAGTGGCGGATAGCGCAGGAAGCTGTTGGCCACCAGGCGCAATTCGCCGCCGGGCTTTAGATGACGCACCGCCTCGGCCAGCAGGGTCTCGGTGGTACGGTAGTCGGTCTTCACACCGCTGTGGAAGGGCGGATTGCTGACGATGGCGGCGAGGCCCGTGGGCGCCGCGGCGATGCCGTCGCCGGCGATCACCGTTCCGGCGAGACCATTGGCCGCCAGGGTCTGGCGACTGCTGGCCACGGCGAAGGCGTCCACGTCCAGCAGATGCAGGGTGCTGGCGGGATAGCGGCGAGCCAGGGCGGCGCCGACCACGCCGGCGCCGCAACCGAAGTCCAGCACCGCGCCCTCGGGCAGGCCGTCGAGCTGGTCCAGCAAGAGCGCCGTGCCCACGTCCAGCCGGCCATGGCTGAAGACGCCCGGCAGACTGAGAATGTCCAGGTTCACCCCAGCCCGCACCAGCCGCTGGCGTTGCAGCCAGGCGTCGGGGCGCGGATCGGCTAAGGTGTGCGGTCCCTGCACCACCCACAGTTGGCAATGGCGGGCGCTGTCGAGTTTGCTGGCCTTGCCGAAGGCACCCAGCTGGCGCGCGGCGCGTTCGATACCGGCCTTCTTTTCGCCGACCAGATAGAGGCTGCCCTCGGTCGGCAGGCAGCGAGTCAGGGCGGTGAGTAGGAAGTCGGTGGCCTCGCGGGACTTGGGCAGGAACAGCACGGCGCCAGCGAAGTCGCCCGGGGGCGGTTCGATGCCTAGAAGAGAGCGTCCCGGATAGCGCCGGGCCAGTTGCTCGGCCTCGCCGGCGTGCCAACTCCAGCCACTGGCCGCGGGCAGGGCGCCAAGCAGGTCGTCAGCCGGTAGCCCCGCTAGCAGCAAGGGGCCGCCGAAGCGCTCGGGGTGACGGAGGAGGACTTCGCTGCGCGGATCCATGGGGCTACCTGGCGAAAAAAAGCGCGAACTTTAGCAGACCACCCGCTGCGGTGTGCCGGCGAAATGGCCTTGGGCGTTGTCGGCCAACTGGCCGATGATCCGCTGGCGCGCCTCACGACTGCCCCAGGCGTTGTGCGGAGTGACGATCAGTCGCGGAATGTCGCTGGCCAGCAGCGGATTGCCATCGCGCGGGGGCTCCACGCTGAGCACGTCGGTGGCGGCGCCCGCCAGGTGGCCGCGTCTCAGGCAATCGACCAGGGCCTGTTCGTCGACGATGCCGCCGCGTGCGGTGTTGACCAGGAAGGCCGTGGATTTCATCGCCGCCAGTTCCGCCGCACCGATCAGGCCGCGGGTCTGTTCGGTCAGCGGGCAGTGCATCGTCAGGGCATCCACCTGGGGCAGCAGCTCGGCCAGCGGCAGGCTGCCGGGACGCGCCGGGCGACCGGGCAACTGGCCCACCAGGGTCTGCATGCCGAAGGCTTCGGCCAGGCGCCTGACCGCGCTGCCCAGCTCGCCGAGGCCGAGCAGGCCAAGGGTCTTGCCCTCCAGCTCGACGATGGGGTGATCGAGCAGACAGAACTGGCTGGCGGTCTGCCAGCGCCCGGCGCGGATATCCGCCTGGTAATCCGGTAGCCGCGTGGCCAGGGCCAGCAGCAGGGTCAGGGTGTGCTGGGCGACCGAGGCGGTCCCATAGCCCTGGCAGTTGCAGACCCGCACGCCCTGGGCGCGGGCGGCGTCCAGGTCGATGTTGTTGGTACCAGTGGCGCTGACCAGCACCAGTTTCAATTCCGGGCAGGCGCCCAGGGTCTGGGCGTCCAGCACCACCTTGTTGACGATGGCGACCTGGGCGCCGGCCAGGCGCGCGGCGACCTCGTCCGGCGCGCTCGCCGGATGCAGCTCCAGTTCGTCGAACACCGCGCGCAAGGGCGCCGGGTCCAGATCGCCCAGGTCGAGAGAGGCATAGTCGAGGAACACGGCGCGAGCGGGCATGACGACTCCAGCGGAGAAGGGAAGGAGGCCCGAGCCTAGCAGCCGCGGGTCGTCCAGGAAAACCGCCCGGTTGTGGCTGGAGTATGCTGGGGGGATGAATTATCTCGCTCATCTGCACCTGGGCGGCCCCAGCCGCGAAGACCGTCTCGGCAGCCTCTATGGCGATTTCGTCAAGGGCTCGGCGGACGCCTGGCCGGCCGGGATCGCCGCCGGCATCCGTCTGCATCGGCGCATCGACGTCTATACCGACGACCACCCCCTGGTGATCCGGGCCAAGACGCGGCTGCCCGCAGCGCGGCGGCGAGTGGCCGGGCTGCTGGTGGATGTCTTCTTCGATCACTGCCTGGCACGCCTCTGGCACGACTACGCCGAGCAGCCACTGCCGGTCTTCGTCGCGGACTGCTACCAGACCCTGCTGGACGAACCGGAACTGCCGCCGCGGCTGGCCCGCATCGCACCCCTGATGGCACGCCAGGACTGGCTGGGCAGCTACACGGACTTCGCCGTGCTGGAGCGAGTGGTGGAGGGCATGGCGCGACGGCTGTCGCGCCCGGAACTGCTGGCCGGCGCCTTCGCCGAGCTGGACGCCGCCTATGACGGCCTGCTGCAAGACTTTCGCGACTTCTATCCGCAGCTGCAGGCCTTTGCCGCCGCCGAACGGGCCGCGCGCGGTTCCAGCTGAATCCCGAGGCGGGCAGCGATGGCGGCCTGGCATTCACCCGCCAGCACCTGGCGCGGCCGGCCCTGGGGCAGGATGGGCGGCAGCAGTTCGATCCTCAGGGTGGTGCCGCCGTTGTCCAGCAGGCGCAGCAGATGGCTGACCAGATCGTCGTCACCGATAAAGGCGGCATCCCGGTCGCGCTCGCCCTGCCGCCAGTAGCTCAGCGCCACGGGTTGCAGCGGGGTATCGGTGGCGATGGCCGGACTCAGCAGCCGGCCGTGAAAGGTGCGCAGCCCGCTGCCGTCGGTGGTGGTGCCCTCGGGAAAGAGCGCCAGCGACAAGCCCTGGGTCAGGCGCGTGGTCAGGGCCTCGCCCAAGGCATCGCCGCGCTCGGCCCCGCGGCGGATGAACAGGGTGCCGGCCTGGCGCGTCAGCCAGCCGGCGAAGGGCCACTCCGCCACCTCGGCCTTGGACAGGAAGCCCAGCGGCCGCAAGCTGCCCAGAGCGACGATATCCAGCCAGGACACGTGATTGGCCAGCCAGAGATGGGTGCCGCGCGGTACCTCGCCGCTGACCTCCAGCCGCAATCGCAGCGCCCGAGTCAGCACCTGGAAAAAACGCTGCGTCAGCCGTTGCCGCAGCACCGGGCAGGGCCGGCGACTCGGCACCACCGCCAACGTCACCGTCAGGGCGAACAGTGCCCCGAGCAGCAGCGCGGCCAGCACTGGCAGCAGTCGCCAGACGCGACGCAGTCGCCTCATACCGCGGCCTTGAAGTGGCGGGCATAGCGCGGGCAGAGGTCTTCGCGCTTGAGCAGGATGAAGACGTCGGCCACGCCGAATTCCGGATCCCAGCAGGGCGCGCCGCAGACCTGGGCACCTAGGCGTAGATAGGCCTTGAGCAGGGGTGGCAGCTGCACCACCAGGTTGTCCGGCACGGCGACGAAGGGCAGCGGCCGCCGCGGCGTGGCGCGGATCGCTGGGATGCGTTCGTCCCGCGCCGCCTGGCGCAGCAGGGCGGCCGCCTGCAGGCCGCCGTCGGCCATGGGCACGCTGGCGCAGCCCATGAGGTAGTGGTAGTCGCCGCAGGCCATGATCTCGGCCAGTTCCGCCCACAACAGGGCGATGGCCGCGCCGGTGCGATGCCCGGGCGCCACGCAGGTGCGGCCGATTTCCAGCAGCGGGCCCTGCAGCGTGTCCAGACCCTCCAGCTGGAATTCGCTCTCGCTGTAGAGACTGCCCAGCCGCTCGCGCCGACGGCCGTCGAGCAGCCGGGTGGTAGCGATCAGCTCGCCGCTGCGCAGGTCGCGCACGCCCAGGTGCAGGCAGTGGGCGTCGTAGGGGTCCTGGTCGAGGTTATCGGCGAAATGCACGCCGTAGGTACTGCCGAAGACCGCGGCTCGCAGGCGCTGGGCGGCGCGGATATCTGCAGCGGTCGACAGGCGTTCGGCGCGCAGCGCGGGCGGTGCGGACACTGGAATCGGCATGGCAGGGCTCCGGCAGTGGGTATGCAGCAAACCCTAGGTAGCCGGGATGACAGCCCCGTGAAGCGGCCGTGGCGATTGCGTGACGGGCGGTCGCGCACCGTTGCAGGGGCGCCCTCCAGATGCCTCCGGGCGCCAGGGGACTGACCGAACGCATTCGCAATTGCTAAGTTGGACGCGTAGACTGATGCGTCATCCTAAATTTTTCCCAGCATGAAGGTTCTGGCCATGCAGATCGCGGCGAACACGGCAGTATCCATCGACTACACCCTGACCAACGACGCCGGCGAAGTCATCGACAGCTCCGCTGGTGGTGCTCCGCTGGTGTACCTGCAAGGCGCAGGCAACATCATTCCGGGTCTGGAGCGTGCTCTGTCCGGCAAGCAGGCCGGTGACGAGCTGAAAGTGGCCATCGAGCCGGAAGACGCCTATGGCGAATACACGCCCGAACTGGTTGCCACCCTGGGCAAGGAAATGTTCGAAGGCGTGGACGAGCTGGAAGTGGGCATGCAGTTCCACGCGTCCGGCCCGGACGGCGCCATGCAGATCGTCACCGTGCGTGACATCGACGGCGACCAGGTCACCGTCGACGGCAACCATCCCCTGGCCGGCCAGCGCCTGAACTTCGATGTGAAGGTGGTCAATGTGCGTGCCGCCAGCGATGAAGAAATCGCCCATGGTCATATCCATGGCGAAGGCGGTCACCAGCACTAAGCCTGGCGACAGCTTTACACGACGCCCGTGTCCGGCCTTGCCGGCGCGGGCGTCGTCGTTTGTGGAGTCCGTGCGGGGAGCGCCCTCACCCCAACCCTCTCCCAGGGGGAGAGGGGGCTTGTTTGGCGGTGTGGGCGGAGCGCGCCGTAGGTTGGGTTGAGGCGGCTCCATCGCCGAAGCCCAACAGCCAGAAACCATGGTATCCGGCGTGATGGTCCGGAGTTGTTGGGCTTCGCTGCGCTCAACCCAACCTACGCGGAA
>NZ_ANBZ01000031.1:0-128403 GCF_000316965.1 Pseudomonas sp. 313 | reverse complement strand
CCCAATGATCAGGTCTGCTGCAGGGATCAAGCGAGCTGCGACGGGGCGTTGAGGGGGCGAGGTTGGCTTCCGGATGTTGGGCTTCGCTGTGCTCAGCCCAACCTACAAAGACAGAGCAAGAAAAAGCCCGGCATGTGCCGGGCTTTTTGCGTTCAGGGTTTGCGGGCGATCAGGGTGGCGCGCAAGGGGGCGGGGAGACCTTCAACCGTCAGGCTGGGATCTTCCGGGTTCAGGAAGTCCGGTAGCGACTGGAAGCCCATCCACTCGGTGGAGCGCTGTTCGTCTACCGTTGTAGGGGTCAAATCCACCAGGCGGATGTCACGATAGCCGGCGCGTTGCAGCCAGAGTTGCAGGGCGGCCGCGGAGGGCAGGAACCAGACATTACGCATCTGGGCATAGCGGTCTTCGGGGACTAGGACGGTGGTGGCATCGCCCTCAACGACCAGGGTTTCCAGGACCAGCTCACCGCCGCTGTCGAGGCAGTTCTTCAGGTCCAGCAGGTGATCGATGGGCGAGCGGCGATGGTAGAGCACGCCCATGGAAAAGACGGTGTCGAAGCCGCCGTCCAAGGCAGGCAGCTCTTCTAGGGTCAGCGGCAGGTGCCAGGTGGGCAGGTCGGGGAGATAGCGCCGCAGGGCCTGGAATTGGCAGTGGAACAGCCAATTGGGATCGACGCCCAGGACCAGGCTGGCCCCCGCGCCGAGCATGCGCCACTGGTAGTAGCCGTTGCCGCTGCCGACATCCAGAACGCGCTTGCCCTGCAGATCCAGATGGGGTGCGACCCGATCCCATTTCCAGTCGGAGCGCCATTCGGTGTCCAGATGAAGATCGAACAGCTGGAAGGGGCCTTTGCGCCAGGGTCGCAGTTGCAGCAGCGCTTCGCGCAGGGCCTGGTGCTGCTCTGCGGAAGGAAAGCCGGCGAGGCGCACGGCCTCACGCAGGTCGATACCTTCCACCGCGATCTCGGGCAGGGCGTCGACGCCAGCTTGCCAGCGTTGCAGGTCACCATGGCCGCGGGCGTACTTGGCGGCCAGAACGCTTTCGAGCCCCTGGGACCAGCCGGCCAGCGAGGTGTCCGCCAGCTTTTGTTGCAGGGTTGCGAGGTAGGCAGGTGGGGTCATGGCAGGGCGATCAGGGAGGTGAAGTTGAGGCATTGGAACCAGGGCACGACGGTGGTGAAACCGGCACCCTGCAGGCGCGCCCGGTGTTCGTCCAGGGTGTCGGTCAGCATGACGTTTTCCAGCGCGGTACGTTTCTGAGCGATTTCCAATTCGCTGTAGCCGTTGGCTCTCTTGAAGTCCAGGTGCAGGCCGTTGAGCAATTCCTGAGTCTGGGCCTGCGGGAAACGGATCTTTTCCGACAGCAGCAGGGCGCCACCGGGTAGCAGGTTGGCGCGCAGCCGACTGAGCAAGTCCAGGCGCTGTTCCGGGGCGATGAATTGCAGGGTGAAGTTGAGGGCGATCACCGAGGCCGATTCGAGCGGGACGTCGAGGATATCGGCTTCCACCACTTCAACCGGCAGCAACTCCTCGTGCATGGAGTCCTGAGCGCTGAGGTATTCGCGGCAGCGGGTGACCATGGCGGTGGAGTTGTCGATAGCCACCACCCGGGTACCCTCGGCGCGGACATGACGGCGCAGGGCCTGGGTCACGGCGCCCAGGGAACAGCCGAGGTCATAGAGACGGCTATGGGGCTGGGCGAACCGTGCGGCGATGACGCCGAGATTCTCGACGATGGTGGGATAGCCCGGCACGGATCTCTTGATCATGTCGGGAAAGACGCGCACCACGTCTTCGTTGAAGGTGAAGTCGGCAGGAGGCTGCGGCGACGCGAACAGACGGTCGGCTTCGCTCATGGGCGGTACCTGGAAAATCCAAAGGGGGCATTGTACCCCCGGCAGGCGTTGCAGGACGTGGCGTCAGCGGATTTCGATGCGGCAGTCGAAGCGGGCCTGGGGTTCGGCTTCGGCATCCCAGGGCTGGCGCGCCTGGAGTTCGAGCTGGGCGCTGCCGGCGCTCTGGGCGCGGAAGCGCCAGAGGGACTGACCGGCGCTGCCGATGCCACCCTGATCCTGGCGCCTTTCGCGGAAGACTTCCGGGCCGAGTTGCTTGAGGTTGTCGCTGCGCTGGAGGATGGTCCAGCGGTAGCCACTGGTGGGATCGCTGGGCAGGGTCAGGGTCAGTTCCTGGCCGGTGTGCATGACCAGCGGGGTGCAGTCGCTGTCGTCACCCAGGATGAGGTTGCCGCTCGGCTGGGTGCTGCTGCAACCGGCCAGGAGCAGACAGCTGCAGAACAGAAGACGGGGGGACATGGAAACCTCCGGGGTATGACGGCAAAACGCAGAGCATACCCCAAGAGGTCGAGCGGTCAGACTAGAAGAGCACCTTGGCCACGTCGGCGAAGCGCTTGGCGAAGTGAACGGTCAGGCCTTCCTTGAGATAGGCCGGCAGCTCTTCGAAGTCACCGCGATTGGCTTCCGGCAGGATCAGTTCGCCGATCTTCTGGCGGCGTGCCGCGATGACCTTTTCCCGGACCCCGCCGATGGGCAGCACTTGACCGGTAAGGGTCAGCTCGCCGGTCATGGCCACGTTCTTCTTCGGCGCCTGGTTGCGCGCCAGCGACAGCAGGGCGGAGGCCATGGTGACGCCGGCGCTGGGGCCGTCCTTGGGCGTGGCGCCTTCGGGCACGTGCAGGTGGACGAAGGCCTGATCGAAGAAATTCGGATCGCCCTTGAAGTCCTTGAGGTGCGCGGTGACGTAGCTGTAGGCGATCTCGGCGGATTCCTTCATGACGTCACCCAGCTTGCCGGTGAGCTTGAAGCCCCGGTTCAGGGTATGGATGCGCGTCGCCTCAATGGGCAGGGTGGCACCGCCCATGCTGGTCCAGGCCAGGCCGGTGATGATGCCGACCCCGGACAGCACCTGCTCCTTGCGGAAGGGCGGCATGCCCAGATAGTCCTCGAGATCCGAGGCACCGATCTTGACCTTGAGCTTGGGCTCCTCGATGAGCTTGACCACCGCCTTGCGCACCAGCTTGCCCAGTTGCTTCTCCAGCTGGCGCACGCCGGCTTCGCGGGCATAGCCTTCCACCAGGGCCTTGAGGGCGCTGTCGGTGAGCGTCAGGCGATCCTTGGGCACCCCGGCCTTGTCCAGCTGCTTGGGCCAGAGGTGGCGCTTGGCGATGGCCTGCTTCTCTTCGGCGATGTAGCCGGAAAGGCGGATGACCTCCATGCGGTCCAGCAGGGGGCCGGGGATGGAGTCCAGGGTGTTGGCGGTACAGACGAACAGCACCTTGGACAGGTCCAGGCGCAGATCCAGGTAGTGGTCGAGGAAGTCGACGTTCTGTTCCGGGTCCAGGGTCTCCAGCAGCGCCGAGGCGGGATCGCCCTGGTAGCTCTGGCCCATCTTGTCGATCTCGTCGAGCATGATGACCGGATTCATCACCTTGACGTCGCGCAGCGCCTGGACGAGCTTGCCGGGCATGGCACCGATATAGGTGCGGCGATGGCCCTTGATCTCGGCTTCATCCCTCATGCCGCCGACGCTGAAGCGATAGAAGGGCCGGCCGAGGGATTCGGCGATGGATTTGCCGATGCTGGTCTTGCCCACCCCGGGCGGACCCACCAGCAGCACGATGGAGCCGGTCACTTCGCCCTTGAAGGCGCCCACGGCAAGAAATTCGAGGATGCGATTCTTGATGTCGTCGAGCCCGGCGTGGTGGCGGTCGAGCACCTTGCGCGCGTGCTTGAGGTCGAGCTTGTCCTGCCCATGAACGCCCCAGGGCAGGTCGGTGGCCCAGTCCAGGTAGTTGCGGGTGACGCCGTATTCCGGCGAGCCGGTCTCGAGGATGGACAGCTTGTTCAGCTCGTCGTCGATGCGCTTCTGCGCCGCCTCGGGCAGGATCTTGCCCTCCAGGCGCTGGCGGAAGCTTTCGATATCGCTGCTGCGATCGTCCTTGGTGATGCCCAGCTCCTGCTGGATCAGCTTGAGCTGTTCCTTGAGGAAGAATTCGCGCTGGCGTTCGTTGATCTTGCGATTGACCTCGGCGGACAGCTCCTTCTGCAGGCGCGCGACCTCGACCTCCTTGCGCAGCAGCGGCAGGACCTTTTCCATGCGTTGCAGCATGGGCACGGTATCGAGCACCTGCTGCAATTCGTCGCCCGGCGCCGTGGTAAGGGCGGCGGCGAAATCGGTCAGCGGCGAGGGATCGTTGGGGCTGAAGCGATTGAGATAGTTTTTCAGCTCTTCGCTGTAGAGCGGATTGAGCGGCAAGAGCTCCTTGATGGCGTTGATCAGCGCCATGCCGTAGGCCTTCACCTCGTCGCTGGGATCGGGACTCGGGCGCAGGTGTTCGACTTCAATCAGATAGGGCGGTCGCTGGCGGCGGAGCCAGCCGCGGATACGCACCCGGGACAGCCCCTGGGCGACGAACTGCAGCTTACCGTCCTGACGGGTGGCATGGTGGATGCGCACCAGGGTGCCGTGCTGCGGCAGCTGGTCGGGATCGAAGCCCTCGGCATCGCCGGGCTGCTGCTCCATGTAGAACAGCGCCAGGCAGTGGTGGTCGGTCTTGGCCACCAGCTCCAGGGTTTCCGCCCAGGGCTCTTCATTGACGATGACGGGCAGGACCTGGGCCGGGAAGAAGGGGCGGTTGTGGATGGGAATGACGTAGAGCTTGTCGGGAAGATTCTGGCCGGGCAGCACCAGACCGGTCTGGCCGGCTTCTTCGCTGAGAATGTCCGCTTGGTTATCCTGATCGCTCATTGGCGTACCTTGGGCTTGGATGTAGGGCCAACATGGGGCGAGGGCGCTGGTTTTTCAACGCAGGCAAAGATCTGTCCTTCTTGACCGCCGGGTACCGCTCGAAGTGCGACGGTCGGCGCAACGAGTGGTCGCTGCCACGATAAAGATTCCCCCGGCACTGCCGCTAAAGCTGAGGTCACGCCGCAAAGCCGGCGAGAGATCCGAAAGGCGCGCGGTGGAGAGCAGCGGGTGAACAAGCATTGGGTGGTAGCGGGATGGCTGGCCTTGGGCCTGGGGACGGCACAGGCGGCTGAGGTCGCGGTACAGGTGGTCGACAGCCAGGGCGCTCCCCTGGCCGATGCCGTGGTGATGCTGTCGGGCCAGGGGCTGGTGCCCGAGCGGCGGCCGGCGGCCATCGACCAGCAGAATCGGCGGTTCGTCCCCCATGTCCTGGCAGTCGCCACCGGGACGGCGGTGAGCTTTCCCAATACCGATGATATCCGCCACCAGGTCTATTCCTTTTCCAGCCCGAAGCGCTTCGAGTTGCCGCTCTATCACGGGATTCCCAGCACCCCGGTGGTGTTCGACCAGCCGGGCGTGGTGGTGGTGGGCTGCAACATCCACGACTGGATGGTGGGCTACGTCTATGTGACCGCTGCCGGGCGCTCTGCCGTGACCGACAGCCAGGGCCGCGCCCGCCTGGAGGCGCCGGACGGTCATTATCAGCTGGCGCTCTGGCATCCCGACCTCAGCGACAAGCAGGAAGTTGCCCAGCCCGCACTGGACGTGGCGGGCAAGCCGGTGACCCTGAAACTCCAGCTGGCGATTCAGCCGAAGCCGCAGCCGGCGGAACCGGCGAGCTCGGCTTTCGAGGATGCCTTCCACAAGGCCACGCACGATGAAACTCATCCATAGTTTCCAGACCCGCATCGCCGGCAGTCTCTTCCTGCTGATGCTGGTGGTCATCACCCTGGTCTATCTGACGGTCAAGGCCGCCACCGAGGCCAGTGCCGTACGCCAGTCCTATGACCAGCTCGATACCGGGGCGCGGGTGTTCCGCCAGGTACTGGACGGCCGCTGCCGGCGGCTGAACGACGCCGTGCGCGTGCTCGCCGCCGATTTCGGCTTTCGCGACGCCGTGGCCAGTGGCGATGTACCGACGCTGCGCTCGGTGCTGGCCAATCATGGCGCCCGGGTCGGCGCGGGCGATACCTATCTGTTGGATATGGACGGTCGGTTGATCGCCAGTACCGTGGCCGCGCACAGCGAAGGCGAGCGCCTCCCCGGCGCGGTGGGGGCGGTCAATGACGGCAGCTGTGTGCTGGCGGGCACCGGCCTGCCACAGTTGCGGGTCACCGTTCCGGTCCGCGCCCCCTTGCCCATCGCCCAGGTGGTGATGAGCTTTGCCATGGATCAGGCCATGGCCCAGGAGTTTCGCTCGCTGATCAACCTGGACGTGGTCTTCCTTGGCGAAGCCGCGCTCATGGCCAGTACCCTGCCGGACGAGCAGGGGCGGCAGCTGGTGCAGGAACTCGCGCGGGCACCAGGGACCGGCGACGGTTGGCAGCTGACCCTGGGTGGCCGGCTCTATCAGGTCAAGCGATTGACCCTGGGGACCCAGGACCATCCGGTGTACGTCTATCTGCTGCGCGCGCTCGACGTCGCCCTGGCGGAGTTCGAGCCCTTGCTCAGGCAGCTGGCGCTGATCGCCGGAGGGGCGCTGCTGGCGGCGCTGCTGGGGGCGTTATGGCTGGCGCGCAACCTGGCCCAGCCGCTGCGGCAGCTGTCGGTCATGTCCTGGCGGATCGGCCAGGGCGATTACGCGGTCAAGGTGGAGGTGCCGCGGCAGGACGAATTCGGTCGGCTGGCGCAGGTGCTCGAGGAGATGCGCCAGGGAATCGCCGAGCGTGAACAGCGCCTCAATCACAATGCCCTGCACGATGCCCTGACCGGTCTGCCCAATCGCTTGCTGGCCGAGGAGCGGCTGCGGGTCTTTATCGCCACCCAGTCCCAGGTGTCGCTGCTGTACCTGGGGCTGGATGGTTTCCAGGCGATCAATGAAAGCGCCGGGGTCGCCGGGGGCGATCGCATCCTCAGGATGGTGGCCGAGCGCGCCCAGGTACTGCTGGCCGGCCGGGGTTGCGTCTCGCGCCCGGTAGGTGACGAATTTCTCGTCCAAGCCTGTCGCATGGGCCTGGAGGGCGCGGTGGGACTCGCCGAGCAACTGCGCCTGTCGCTGGCCGAGCCGATCGAGTGGGAAGGGCAGTTGTTCCGCCTCAGTTGCCGGATCGGCGTCGTCGAGTATCCGCGCCACGGCGACGACCCTAACCAGCTGATCGAGCGGGCGCGCAGTGCCATGCTCGACGCCGGGCAGTTGCCGGATCGCCTGCGGGTCTATGATGAAGGGCGGGATGCGGCCCAGCAGCGGCGTCTGCAACTGGTCCAGGATCTGCCGCTGGCGGGCGAGCGGGGTGAATTGATGCTGGTGTTCCAACCCAAGGTGGCCCTGCAGGGCAACGGACCGCACCAGGCCGAGGTCTTGCTGCGCTGGCGCCATGCCGAGCTGGGCATGGTCTCGCCGGGCGAATTCATTCCCCTGGCCGAACGCAGCGGCAGCATGGCCGGACTCACCCGTTGGGTGATCCAGGCGACGATCCGGCAGCTGGCGCTCTGGCAGACCCAGGGCCGCGAGGTAAAGGTGTCGCTGAACGTCTCGGCGGTGGATCTTGCCGATACCCAGCTGCCCGAGCGGGTGATGGGTTGGCTCGATGACGCCGGCGTCTCGGCGCGGCAGCTCACCTTCGAGATCACCGAGAGCGCCATCATGGCCGATCCCGAAGCGGCCATCGCGCTGCTGACGCGGCTGTCCATCCTCGGCATCCGGCTATCGGTGGACGACTACGGCACCGGCCAGGCGTCGCTGGCGCACCTCAAGCGGCTGCCGGTGGACGAATTGAAGATCGACCAGTCTTTCGTGAAGGAGCTGGCGCCGGGCAACGATGACGCCGTCATCGTGCGTTCGACCATCGAGATGGGCCACAACCTGGGCCTGGAGGTGGTCGCCGAGGGCGTCGAGGAGGCGCGGGCGCTGGCCCTGCTGCGCAGTTGGGGGTGCGATGTGATCCAGGGGTACTACATCAGCCGTCCCGTGCCGGCCGCTGAATTCGAAGCCTGGATGGAACGGCAGAGCATGCCGGTGCTGGAAGCGCTGTCATGAGCCGCGGCTGGCTACTGGCCGGGCTGCTGCTGGCGACCGGCGTCCAGGCAGATGGCGGCAAGCTGTTGGCCACTGGGGGAGCCAGCAGTCTGGAAGGCGCCGCGGGCGGTGGCATCACGCCCTGGGCGGTGATCGGTGGCTATGGCGAAAGCGGTCAGCCCGGCGCGACCGCCTTCGCCAGCCGGGTGTGGACCGGTGACTACCGGCTCGATGCGGCCGGCCTGGCGGTGGCCTACGACAATCGGGTGGAGATTTCCTATGCGCGGCAGCGGCTGGACATGCCGACCCTGCGGCGGTTGATGAAGCTCGAAGAAGACAGCCTCAGCCAGGATATCGTTGGCGCCAAGGTGCGCCTGGCGGGCGACCTAGTCTACGACCGGCTACCGCAGATCGCCCTGGGCGTGCAGTACAAGCATCAACGGGATTTCGGCATTCCTGCTGCCGTGGGCGCGCGGCGCGACAGCGATGTCGAGGGCTACCTGGGCGCCAGTCGGCTGTTGCTGGGTGGCGCCTTCGGCTACAACCTCCTGATCAACGTCGGTCTCAGGTACAGCCGCGCCAACGAGATGGGGCTGCTGGGCTTCGGCGGCGATCGCAACGACAGCCGTCAATGGCTCAAGGAGGGCTCGGCCGCGGTGTTCTTCAATCCTCGCTGGGCGGTGGGCATGGAATATCGCGAGAAGCCGCAGAATCTGTCCTTCACCCGGGAGAGTGACTGGGTGGATACCTTCGTCGGTTACTTCCCCAACAAGCACCTGTCGCTGGTGCTGGCCTATGCCTGGCTGGGCGAGATCGCCACCCTGGACGATCAGCAGGGTCTCTATCTGTCGCTGCAGGGGAGCTACTGATGCAGCAGGGGAAAACGCTGGTACTGGCGGCGCTGCTGCTGATGCTGGGGTGCACGCCCCAGCCGCCAGCGAGTGATCGGCTCTATCAGGAGCTGGGTGGCCAGCCCGGCATCACCCGGATCGTCGAGGGCATGCTGCTCAATGTGGCGCGTGACGGGCGGATCCGACACTACTTCGCCAATGTCGATATCGCGCGCCTGCGCAGTCTGCTCATCCAGAAATTCTGCGCTGATGTGGGCGGTCCCTGTCGCTATGAAGGGGCGAGCATGACCGAAAGTCATCGCGGTCTGAACCTGCAGCCCGCCGACTTCAATGCGCTGGTAGAAGACCTGCAACTGGCCATGCAGCGTGAGGGCGTCCCGGAGCGAACACAGAATGCCCTGCTGGCGCGCCTCGTGCCGCAACGCGGCCAGGTGATCCGCCAGTAGCCTGCCGGCCGTCGCCGATGTCGAACCCCAGGCGGTGGAGAGCCTTCCTAGGCAGGACGCCTACGCGAGGGATACGGCTTGAGCAAGACGACTTCGGCGGCCGATCTCGGCCTGACGCTGGCGGTGGACGACGAACCGGCGCTATTTGGCTGGTTCCTGGCGAGCTACTTGTTCGGCAAGCGCATCTCCCAAGGCATCGCCGCCCAGGCCTGGACGGTGCTCTATCGCCAGTACGGTCGCGACACGCCGCGCAAGCTGCTCGATCTCAGCTGGCGGCAACTGGTTGGCTATCTCGGCGAAGGGCATTACCGGCGTTATGACGAGAGCACGGCCACGCGTCTGCTGGACGTCTGTCACCATCTGCAGGAGCAGTATGGCGGGAGCTTCGTGAGATTGCGTGACGCCAGTACGGACCGTGTGGATTTCGAGTCACGTCTGCAGCGGCTGAAGGGGGTAGGGCCCAAGACCTGTGAGATCTTCATGCGCGAAGCAGGGCCGCTATTATTTCCTGACTGAATGCACACCGCCGGCACGGGGCCGGCGGTGGTCAGGACGAGCGAGCTGCGATTATTTGCCCAGGTCGGCCTTGAGGCGGCTGCCGGCATAGGCCTGGGCGTCCTTGGCTTTTTGCACCACGGCAGCGGTGCCGAAGAACTCATGGGTGACGCCTGGATAGACCTTGCGCTCCACCTGGACGCCAGCCTGGCGCAGGGCGGTCTCCAGGAAGCCACCGTCGTCACGCAGGGGATCGATCTCGGCATTGACGATGGTCACCGGCGGCAGGCCGGCGAGATCGGCCTTGGTCAGATCCAGGCGTGGATCCTTGAGGTCCGCAGGCGAACGGGTCACCTGCTCGACGAACCACAGCATCATGGGGCGATTGAGCGGCTTGGCGTCGTCGTACTGCTCATAGGATGGGGTGTGGGTGTTGGTCTGGGCCACCGGATAGACCGACAGCACGTGCTTGGGTGCGGTGAGACCGGCCTTGTGCGCGGCGACCGCGGTCGCTACCGCCAGGTTGCCACCCGCGCTTTCACCGGCCAGGGCCAGACGCTGTGGATCGCCATTGAGCGAGCCGGCATGGGTGGTCACCCAACGGTAGGCGGCCAGAGCGTCGTCGTGGGCAGCGGGAAATTTGTATTCGGGCGCTTGACGATAATCCACCGAGACCACGATGGCATTGGCCTGCTTGGCCAGGCCCCGGGCACCACCGTCGTAGACGTTGCGATCGGCGAACACCCAGCCGCCGCCGTGGAAGTAGAGGATGACTGGGAAAGGACCCTGGCCTTCGGGGGTGTAGATGCGCGCCGGCAGCACGCCGGCGGCACCGTCCACGGCGCGGTCGACGCTGGTCACGCCAGGCACCAGCGCCTCGGGTTGGGTGGGACGACCCTCGTCCTGCAGCACACCCTTGACCGCATCGGCGATGGTAGGCTGTTTGCGGGCCTCCTGGGCAGTGAGTTTCTCCACGGCTTTAGGATCGAAGCTGGCGTACTTGTTCAGCACCTTCTGCATGTCGGCATCGGTGCGCGCCATGCTCTTGGCATTGCTGACCGCCTCGGCGCCCAGTGAACGTTTTTCCGGATCGCGGGCACAGCCGGTCAGGGCAAGGCCGGCACCCACCAGAGCCAGGGCGAGGAGGGTAGGTTTGCTACGCAAGAGGGACAGCGACATGGCAGAGATCCTGTGCGAATTCGGGAGGCTTACCCTGAAATCGACATGGTTATCGCGCGAGAGGTTCCGACGGGCCGCTGGCAGGTGTCTGGCGATCATTGTGCTGGGTCTGCTGGGCACCGAGGCCTTCGCCGAGCCAGCGGCCTATTGGCGCTGGCGGAGCAACGCGGACGGTCAGGAATTCTGTACTCAGACGCCGCCGGGGCCGGGCTGGGTCCGAGTCGCCGGCCCCTTTCGCGATCTGCAGTGCCGCGAGCCAGGTAGCTTGCCCCTGCGCCGCTGGGCCGAGCCGCCGCAGCAACGGTTCTAGTTCGAGTTCTCGGCGGCCTTGAGCAGGGAGGCGCCGAGCTCGCCTTCGTAGCGTTGCCACACCGGGCGCATGGCCTCGCGCCAGCGCGTCCGTTGCTCGGGGGTGAGGGTGATGATCTCGCTACCGCCCGCGGCGGCGATACGCGCGCGATCACGCTGGTTTTCCGCCTCGGATTGCTTCTTCACCTCGAAGGTCACCTGGTCGATGATCTCCTCCAGGGTGCTGCGCACGGCGAAGGGCAGGGTACGCCAACGGTCGGCCTTGACGATCAGCAGGTAGTCCAGGGCGCCGTGATTGCTTTCAGTGAAATAGCGTTGCTGCTGGTCGAGGCGCTGGCTCCAGTAGTTGGACCAGGTGTTCTCGGTGGCATTGACGGTGCCGCTGGTGAGCGCCTGCAGGGTCTGGTTGAAGGGCAGCTTGACCGCCGTGGCGCCGAGGGCCTCGAACTGGCGTTGCAGGACCTCGGAATTCTGGATGCGGAACACCAGCCCCTTGGCATCGCCGGGTTCGCGCAAGGGCTTGCGCGCCGACAGTTGCTTGAGACCGTTGGGCCAGTAGGCCAGGCCGATGATGCCGGCCGGTTCCAGGCTCTGCAGCAGCTGGCGACCACTGGGGCGGGCCTGGAAGTGATCGAGGGCCGCGCGACTCTCGAAGAGGAAGGGCAGGTCGAACAGCTTGAGCTTGGGACTGAGGTCGGTGAGCTTGCTGATCGCCGGTGCCAGGATATCGACCTTGCCGTCCTGCAGGGCTTGCAATTCGCTGGCGTCGTCGAAGGCCGTGCCGCTGGGCATCACCTCCAGCTGGACCTGACCGGCGAGGCGTTGCGCCACCAGTTGCTGGAACAGCTGAGCCCCCTTGCCCTTGGGGGTCTCCGGTGCCACCACATGGGAAAACCTCAGAGTAATGACGTCAGCGTAGCTGGACGTCATGGGCAGGGCAGCGGAGAGCAGGGCGCAGAGGCCCAGGATCGACGGTTTCATGGCAGGTCCTGGTGGTTATTCTTGGAATCCTTATAGGCGTACTTTACCAGTGCGACGTCAGGTCACAGGGCCTGTGGGAGGGCGTTGGCTGCCGTTTGGCGGATGACCGGGAGAATCGGCGTCGCGCTGGCGTTCTAACGACAACACCCATGAGAAGGATGCGTCCATGAATACCGCTCAAACCGTTCGCTTGCCCGATGGCACTACCGTTCCGGCGCTGGGACAGGGTACCTGGCGCATGGGCGAAAACGCCGACCTGCACCGCCAGGAGGTCAGTGCCCTGCGCCAGGGGCTGGACCTGGGACTCACCCTGATCGACACCGCCGAGATGTATGGCGAAGGCCGCGCAGAGGAGCTGGTAGGTGAGGCTATCGCCGGACGGCGTGACGAGGTTTTCCTGGTGAGCAAGTTCTATCCGAAGAACGCCACCGAAGCGGGCGTACCCCTGGCCTGCGAACGTAGCCTGAAGCGCCTGGGCACCGAGGTCATCGACCTCTATCTGCTGCACTGGCGCGGCCAGGTGCCGCTGATCGAGACGGTCATGGCGCTGGAGAAGCTGCGCGACGAAGGCAAGATCCGTCACTGGGGCGTGTCCAACCTCGACACCAGCGACATGCTGGAGCTGAACGACGACCGCTGCAGCGCCAATCAGGTGCTCTACAACCTGGAGCAGCGCGGCATCGAGCACGACCTGCTGCCCTGGTGCCAGCGTCAGCAGATGCCGCTGATGGCCTATTGTCCGCTGGGGCAGGGTGGCGATCTGCTGCGACACCCGACCCTGGCTACCCTGGCCGAACGGCATCAGGCTACCCCGGCGCAAATTGCCCTGGCCTGGGTACTGCGTCAGCCGGGCGTGATCGCCATTCCCAAGGCCGGCGACGCCGGACATCTGGAAGAGAATGCGCGGGCCATGGATCTGCGTCTGGGCGATGAAGACTTCGCCCTGCTCGATGGCGCCTTCCCACCGCCGCAAGCCAAGAGTCCGCTGGCGATCATCTAGCCGCCGCGAATCAGCCGGCGCAGGGGAAAGCGACTGGGATGGCAGGCGTCGGCCACCCGTCGTGCCACTGGCAGGGGTTCGTCTTCCAGCCATGCCGCCAGCAGTTCGGCGGCCAATGGGGTGGTGACCAGCCCGCGCGAGCCGTGGGCCAGATTCACATAGAGCCCGGTACGCCAGGGCGCCGCCTGCTCGGGCACCTGGCGGGCATCATAGGCCAGCGCCTGGTAATGCTGGGCGAAGCGGTCCTGATCCACGACCGGGCCGACCAGGGGCAGGTAGTCGGGCGAGGTGCAGCGAAAGGCCACCCGGCCGTCCAGGGCCTCGGCCTGGTAGTCGGCGGCCAGCTCGGGTGACAGCTCGGCGAGCAGCTGCAGATTGCTCTGGTGTTCCGCCTGGCTGGGCTCGGTATCGTCCCGGTCGAAGACGAAGCTGGCGCCCAGGCAATGCTGACCGTTACGGGCCGGCGCGAGATAGCCTTCGCCGCAGACCACGGTTGCCAAGGCCTGACTAACCGGGGTTTCTGGCAGTGCGGACAATTGCCCACGAATGGCCTTGAGCGGCAGGTCGGGCAGCAGCGTCCTGGCTTGGGCGGCGCTGGCCACCACGACCACCGTCGCTTCCAGCGTTGCCCCTCGGGTGCTGACCTGCCAGCCGTGTTCGGTTTGCTGCAGCGCCGTCACCTCGGTATGGGTGACCAGCTCGATATTCGGATGGGTCAGCCAATGCGCGCACAAGGCGGGCGGATGCACCCAGCCCCCTTCCGGAAAGAACAGGCCGCCCGCCGTCAGACCGATTCCGGCCGTGTCGCTGGTGGCTTCGCTATCCAGCGGCTGCAGCAGATCGACAGGAAAGTGCGCGGCCAATTGCGCCTGCCGCTGGGCGTCCTTGTCCGTCAGCGCCAGTTGCAGCACCCCGCAGGGTGACCAGGCAGCGCCCCTTGGCAGGGCCTGCAATTCGCGCAGGGTCAGGCCGAAGCCATCGAGGATCAGCCGACTGAGCGGGGTGTCATGGGCCGACAGCTTGAGATAGAGCACGCCCTGGGGATTGCCGGAGGCTTCCTGGGCGGGCGCCCCGTGGCGCTCGACGACCCTGACCTGCCAGCCGCGGCGCGCGAGGCTGGCGGCGGTGGCGCAACCGGCCAGGCCGGCGCCTATGACCAGCGCCGTGCGCGGGCCCTGGGGGCGCGGTGGGCGGGCATACCAGGGTACGGCGGCAGAGGTGACCGGGCGCTCCAGCGCGCCGGCCAGCATTTCCCGCTTGTGGCCGAAGCCGGGCACCTTGGCCATGGCGAAGCCGGCCTCGTTCAGGCCACGGCGGACGAAGCCGGCACAGGTGAAGGTCGCCAGGGTGGTGCCGGCATGGGACAGCCGCGCCAGTTCGGCGAACAGCGCGGGCGTCCACATCTCGGGATTCTTGGCCGGGGCGAAGCCGTCCAGGAACCAGGCATCGCACCGGGCATCCAGTTCGGGCAGGCGCTCCAGCACATCGCCGACCAGCAGGGTCAGGGTAACGCGCCCGTCCTCCAGGACCAGCCGCTGGAAGCCCGGATGGATGGCCAGGTACTGCCGCTGCAGCGCCGCGCTGTAGGAGGCGAGTTCCGGCCAGAGGGCTAGCGCCTGGGCGAGATCGGCAGCGGTCAGCGGAAAGCGCTCGACGCTGACGAAATGCAGGCGCGCCTCCCTGGGTGCCAGGGTAGCGAAGAGTTGCCAGGCGCAGAGGAAATTGAGACCGGTGCCGAAGCCCGTCTCGCCGATGGTGAAGACTTCTCTCGGCGCCAGCGCGGCGAAGCGTTCGGCCAGGCGATTCTGCTGCAGGAAGACGTAGCGCGTCTCTTCCAGACCGCTGGCGCGGGAAAAGTAGACGTCGCCATAGGTGCGGGAGAGGGGTTGCCCGGAGGCATCCCAGTCGAGCTGGGCGTGCTGGAAATCGGTCATGAGCGGCGCGGCCTGGGATTCAGGGCGCGCAGTCTAAAGGATCGAGCGCAGGCGGTCAGACGTTGCTGACGGATTGGCGCATCAGGCCCTGAGAGGTCTGCAGCCGCTCGACGTAGCGATCGATCTGGTTGAGGGCTTCTTCGCGGCTGAAGAAGGGGCCTTCCAGGGTGCCCTCGCGGGTGGTGAAGAAAAACTGACCGTTGACCACGCTGACGCGCTCGCTACGGAAATGGGTGCTGGCACCGGGGTCGTCATTACGTTTGCCTAACATGAGAATCTCCTCCTCGTCTTGCCAACAGACCATGGCGAGCGCTGCGGGTTGCCCCGCTCGGCCAAATGGCGGTCCGTCGATCTTCCTTAGGTGTAGCACCCTAGCGGCCGCTGCGCCTGGGTGGAAAAAGCGCGACGAAATTGTGAGGGACATCACGCAGCACAGGACGTAGCCGCCGGACGATGGCCCTGGACGGGTCGTCTTTCGCGTTATAACCACAGCGTGATCCGATCTTTCCCGCCCATGCTGATGGGCGGCATAGTGCCGCTATCCCTACCTGCATCAGGAGAACTGCCAATGACCATCCGTCTGGGCGACATCGCCCCCGATTTCGAACAGGATTCCAGCCTGGGCCGCATCCGCTTCCATGAGTGGCTGGGCGAAAGCTGGGGCGTGCTCTTCTCCCATCCCGCTGACTTCACCCCGGTGTGCACCACCGAGCTGGGCCTCACCGCCAAGCTCAAGGACGAATTCGCCAAGCGCGACGTCAAGGTGATCGCCCTCTCGGTGGACGGTCTGGAATCGCACCAGGGCTGGATCAAGGACATCGAGGAAACCCAGGCCACCGCCGTGGGCTTTCCGATCCTGGCCGACGCCGACCGCAGCGTGTCGACCCTCTACGACATGATCCATCCCAATGCCAACGACACTCTGACGGTGCGTTCGCTGTTCATCATCGATCCCCAGAAAAAGGTGCGGCTGTCGATCACCTATCCGGCCAGCACCGGGCGCAACTTCGACGAGATCCTGCGGGTGATCGATTCCCTGCAGCTCACCGACAATCACAAGGTGGCGACCCCGGGCAACTGGAAGGATGGCGATGACGTGGTCATCGTGCCGTCGCTCAAGGACGAAGAAGAACTCAAGCGCCGTTTCCCCAAGGGCTACACCGCGGTGAAGCCCTATCTGCGCCTGACCCCGCAGCCCAATCGCTGACACCTCTGGTGACAAGAAAACCCCGGCTCCGGCCGGGGTTTTTGTTTTCTGGTTATAACCAAGTGCCTAAAGGATATTTTTAGGGAATAAGCACCCCTTGCTAAGGTCCGCTCATTCCTTTTCGAGCGGCGCGACACCGCTCCTTTTTATCCTGGAGGCGGCGATGCAGGTGGTGACTTTGGCGGGCAGTCCGGGAGCGCGGTCGCGCTCCACCGGCGTGCTGGATCTGGCAGCGAACTGGCTGCAGGCGCGCGGCGTGGAATTGTCGCGCTGGCGTATCCAGGACTTTCCCGCCGCCGACCTCATCGGTGCCCGTTTCGACAGTCCGCCAGTAGTGGAACTGATCGCCCAGTTGCAGGCCGCCGATGGCCTGGTGATCGCCACCCCGGTGTACAAGGCCTCCCTGGCCGGCGCCCTCAAGACCCTGCTGGACCTGCTGCCCGAACGCGCCCTGACCCATAAGGTGGTGCTGCCCCTGGCCACCGCCGGTTCTAGCGGCCACCTGCTGGCCATCGACTACGCGCTGAAGCCGGTGCTCTCGGCGCTCAAGGCTCAGGAAATCCTCAATGGCGTCTTCGCCGACGACAGCCAGGTCAGCTACACCGAGACCGGCGTCGCCCTGACTCCGGCGCTGGAGCAGCGCCTGTACGAATCCCTCGAACAATTTCACGCGGCCCTGGTGCGGCGTCCCCAACCCCTGACTCCCGAGCTGCTGGCCGATCGTATCGGCCAGGCGCGCTGGGGTATCTGACCCGGAGTCTCAGTCATGCAGTTCTCCTTCACCCGTTCACTGCTCGCCGTTTCCCTGCTGACCCTGGCCGCCGGCCTGGCACAGGCGGAAGAGACGGTGCGCATCGGCTACCAGAAGTACGGCACCCTGATCACCCTCAAGGCCCGCGGCACCCTGGAGCAGCGCCTGGCCAAGGACGGCGTCAAGGTGCAGTGGACCGAATTCCCCGGCGGCCCCCAGCTGCTGGAAGGCCTCAATGTCGGCAGCATCGACTTCGGCGTTACCGGGGAGACACCGCCGGTGTTCGCCCAAGCCGCCGGCGCCGATCTGGTCTATGTGGCCCATGAGCCGCCGGCGCCCACCAGCGAAGCCATCCTGGTGCCCAAGGATTCGCCGATCCGCTCGCTGGCCGATCTCAAGGGCAAGAAGATCGCCCTGAACAAGGGCTCCAACGTCCACTATCTGCTGGTGCAGGCACTGGCCAAGGCCGGCATCCCCTACCAGGACATCCAGCCGGTGTACCTGCCGCCCGCCGATGCCCGGGCCGCCTTCGAGCGCGGCGCGGTGGATGCCTGGGTGATCTGGGATCCCTATCAGGCCGCCGCCGAGACCCAGTTGCAGGCACGTACCCTGACCGATGCCACCGGCCTTGCCGACAACCACCAGTTCTATCTGGCCACCCGCAGCTTCGCCAAGGCCCATCCCGAACAGGTCGGCGCCATCGTCGACGAGGTGCGCTCGGTGGGCGAGTGGGCCAAGGCCCACCCCGACCAGGTCGCCGCCCAGGTGGCGCCGCTGCTGAACCTGCCGCTGGACACCGCCGAACGGGTGGTCAAGCGCCAGGGCTATGGCGCCCGGTTCATCAGTCCCGAGGTGGCGGCGCAGCAGCAGAAGATCGCCGACGCCTTCACCGCCCTCAAGCTGATTCCCAAGCCGCTGGTCATCCGCGACGTGGTGTGGACCCCGCCCGCCAGTCTGCAGACCGCTGCCGCCCAACCCTGATTTCGCCTGCTGGAGAACGCCCCCATGAGTCTCGATATCTTCTGGTTCCTGCCGACCCACGGCGATGGCCACTACCTGGGTACCGCCGAAGGCGCCCGCGCGGTCGATCACGGCTACCTGACCCAGGTCGCCCAGGCCGCCGATCGCCTGGGCTTCGGCGGGGTGCTGATCCCCACCGGCCGCAGTTGCGAGGATTCCTGGCTGGTGGCCGCCTCGCTGATTCCGGTCACCCAGAAACTCAAGTTCCTGGTGGCCCTGCGCCCCGGGATCATCTCGCCCACGGTGGCGGCGCGGCAGGCCGCCACCCTGGATCGCCTCTCCGGCGGCCGGGCGCTGTTCAATCTGGTCACCGGCGGCGATCCGGACGAGCTGGCCGGTGACGGTCTGCACCTGTCCCACAGCGAAAGATACGAAGCCTCCGTGGAATTCACCCGCATCTGGCGTCGCGTGCTGGAAGGCGAGACGGTGGACTACGACGGCAAGCACATCCAGGTGAAGGGCGCCAAGCTGCTCTATCCACCGCTGCAACAACCGCGCCCACCGCTGTATTTCGGCGGCTCCTCCGATGCCGCCCAGGACCTGGCCGCCGAGCAGGTGGAGCTGTACCTGACCTGGGGCGAGCCGCTGGACGCGGTGCGCGAGAAGATCGAGGCGGTCAAGGTCAAGGCCGCCGCCCAGGGCCGCACGGTGCGCTTCGGCATCCGCCTGCACGTGATCGTCCGCGAGACCAACGAAGAGGCCTGGAAGGCCGCCGACCGGCTCATCGCCAACCTGGACGATGCCACCATCGAAAAGGCCCAGGCCGCCTTCGCTCGCTTCGACTCGGTCGGCCAGCAGCGCATGGCCGCGCTGCACGGGGGCCGCCGCGACAACCTGGAGATCGCCCCCAACCTCTGGGCCGGGGTCGGCCTGGTGCGAGGCGGTGCCGGGACCGCGCTGGTCGGCGACGGTCCCACCGTGGCCGCGCGGGTCAAGGAATACGCCGCCCTGGGCATCGATACCTTCATCTTCTCCGGCTATCCGCACCTGGAAGAATCCTACCGGGTGGCCGAACTGCTGTTCCCGCACCTGCCGGTCAAGCGGCCGACCCAGGTGGAGGGCGCCAACTACGTGAGTCCCTTCGGCGAGATGGTGGCCAACGACATCCTGCCGCAGAAAGCGGCGCAGAGCTGAGGGGGCGGGCATGAGCAGCACGACCGAACGTCAACTCCAGCGCCTGGCGCCCTGGGTGGTGCCGGTGGCCCTGATCGTCGCCTGGCAGCTGTCGGTGAGCAGCGGCCTGCTGTCCAGCCGCATCCTGCCGTCACCGGCGGCGGTGCTGGAAGCGGGCTGGAGCCTGGTCAAGAGCGGTGAGCTCTGGCAACACCTGGCCATCAGCGGCTGGCGTGCCGGTATCGGCTTCGCCATCGGTGGCAGCATCGGCCTGGCGCTGGGCTTCATCACCGGGCTGTCGAAATGGGGCGAGCGCCTGCTCGACAGCACCCTGCAGATGGTGCGCAACGTGCCGCACCTGGCGCTGATCCCGCTGGTGATCCTCTGGTTCGGCATCGACGAATCGGCCAAGTTGTTCCTGGTGGCCCTGGGGGTGTTCTTCCCCATCTACCTCAACACCTACCACGGCATCCGCAACGTCGATCCGGCGCTGGTGGAGATGGCCCGCAGCTACGGCCTCTCCGGGGCGCGGCTGTTCTGGCACGTGGTACTGCCGGGCGCCTTGCCGGCCATCCTGGTGGGGGTGCGTTTCGCCCTCGGCCTGATGTGGCTGACGCTGATCGTCGCCGAGACCATTTCCGCCAGCTCCGGTATCGGCTACCTGGCGATGAACGCCCGGGAATTCCTGCAAACCGACATCGTGGTGCTGGCCATCCTGCTCTATGCCGTCCTCGGCAAGCTGGCGGATCTCGCCGCCCGCGGCCTGGAACGCGCCTGGCTGCGCTGGCACCCGGCCTATCAGAAGGGAGCCCACGCATGACCAGTCTGCAAGCCGTTCCACCGCTGGCGCGGGGCATCGCCCTGAAGCTGCAACAGGTGGTCAAGACCTTTGGCGAGCGCACCGTGCTCCATGGGATCGATCTGGAGATCCCGGCCGGCCAGTTCGTCGCCGTGGTGGGCCGCAGTGGCTGCGGCAAGAGCACCCTGCTGCGCCTGGTGGCCGGACTCGACCGCGCCAGTGGCGGCACCCTGCTGGGGCAGGACGAACCCCTGGCGGCGCACCGCGAAGACACCCGGCTGATGTTCCAGGACGCGCGCCTGCTGCCCTGGAAACGCATCATCGACAACGTCGGCCTGGGTCTCAAGGGCGACTGGAAGCCCAAGGCGCTGGAAGCGCTGGAAGCGGTCGGCCTGGCCGATCGCGCCCAGGAATGGCCCTCGGCGCTGTCCGGCGGCCAGAAGCAGCGCGTGGCCCTGGCCCGCGCCCTGATCCACCAGCCGCGCCTGCTGCTGCTCGACGAGCCGCTGGGCGCCCTGGATGCCCTGACCCGCATCGAGATGCAGCAACTCATCGAGGGCCTCTGGCAGCGCCACGGCTTCACCGTGCTGCTGGTGACCCACGACGTGGGCGAGGCGGTGGCCCTGGCCGACCGCGTGGTGCTCATCGAAGACGGCCATATCGGCCTGGATCTCGACGTCAACCTGGCGCGCCCCCGGGCCGCCGGCGATGCCCAACTGGCCCGCCTGGAAGCCGAGGTGCTGGCCCGGGTGCTGCAGCAGCCGCTCAACCCCGATCTACCGGAAATCGTGCAACCCCTGCCCACGCAACTGCGCTGGGCCTACTGATCGTTCATCCGAGGAGTTCTGCCATGACCATCAAGGCCATCAACGTTCGCAACCAGTTCAAGGGCACCATCAAGGAAATCATCGAAGGCTCGGTGCTTTCCGAGATCGACGTCCAGACCGCCGCCGGCATCGTCACCTCCGTCATCACCACCCGCTCGGTCAAGGAGCTGGAACTGCAGGTGGGCAGCGAGGTGATCGCCTTCGTCAAATCCACCGAGGTGTCCATCGCCAAGCTGTGAGGCGGCCCTGCTGGTGAGGAAACCCGCCCTGGTGGCGGGTTTTTTTGTTGGGGCCTGGTGTTGGGTATCCGCGTCACTGCCACGATTCTGCAACCTGGGTCGGTTCCAATGCCGCTTTTGTCTGGAGGAATGCGGGTGCGGCGACAAAGGGGCGTGGCCCTGCTCATGGCGCTCTGGGCGCTGGCCCTGGTGGCGGCCTTGTTGCCGGTGCTGCTGGCCGAAGGGCGGGCCGAACTGCAGCGGGCGCGGTTGCTGGAGCACGAGACCCTGGCGCGGGCGCTGGCGGCGGGCGCCGAGCAGGTGGTCACCCAGGGTCTGATACAGGCCGGGGCCCGTCAGCGTCCCGAGTTCTGGCAGAGCCTGAGGGGCGAGGTGCTGGCCTATGAGGTGGAGGGGGCCCAGGTCCGTGCCCAGCTGCGCGATCTGCACGGCTGCTTCAACGTCAACGCCCTGGCCGGCCCCGAGCGGGACCTGGCGTTGCGGCAGCTGAAGCAGCTGCTGGCGCAGCGTCCGGGCGGCCTGGGCGAGCCCGGACTGACGGCTGCGGCCTTTGCCGAACGCCTCGCCGACTGGGTCGATGCCGACGGCGAGACCCGTGAACTCGGTCTGGAGAGCGCCGAGGCCCTGCGGCTGGCGCCGCCGGCGTTGGTGCCCAATCTGCCGCTGGCCGAAATCGGTGAGCTGGATCGGCTGGAGCCGGCGCGTCCGGGTCGGCATCTGCACTTGCGCGAACTCTGTGCCCTGCCGGAAACCTCCGGCTGGCGCCTCAATGCCAATGCCCTGGGGCTGGGTCAGCTGCCGCTGCTGGAAGCGCTGTTTCTCGATGAGGTGCCGCGGGAGACGCTGCAACTGCTGATCACCGCGCGGCCCGCCCAGGGCTATGCCACGGTCGAGAGCCTGCGCGAAGCGCTGCCGGGGGTGGGGGAGGAGACCTTCAGCCTGCTGACCCAGCGGCTGATCCTCAACAGCGGCGACTTCCTGCTCGGGGTCGAGGTGAGTCGCGACGGTCAGGTCTTTCGCCAGGTGCGGCAGCTGGCGGCCCAGGGCGTGAGTCGCTGGCATGCGGCGGTACCGGCGCAACGGGTGCGCTGGCTGGCGACGCGTGACACCACCCTGTGGGTGCCGGGGCCTGGTGGGGCTGAGGTGTTGCAGTAGCTGATCGCGGCCAGCGCACGCCGAAGCGGCCGTTCTCACCACTCGTCGTAGGTTGGGTTGAGCGTAGCGAAGCCCAACGTAGCGGGGCTTGGGTGCTGGCAATGTTGGGCTTCGACGATGGAGCAGTCTCAGCCCAACCTACGGTCAATCTGGCGCCAGGAGGTGAGAACGCCACAGTGCGGATTTTGAATCCGCTACAAAGCAAAAGGCTCCCGCGGTCTTCGCCGACCGGGGAGCCTGGCTATCGCCGACGCGATCAGACGCCGATGGGGCCGCCGTCGAGTTTCTGGATCACCACGGTGGAGGCGCGGGGGCGCACCTTGGTGCCGGCCGGGGTGGCCTCGGTGGCGACTTCGCTGAAGGGCCAGTTGTCCGGATGCTGGACGTTGATGAACATGGTCGTGAGATCCGGCGTCCAGGTGATGCCGGTGATCTCGCAGCCGTTGGGCCCGACCAGGAAGCGGCGCAGCGCGGTCTGGTTGGTGGCCGAGATGGCGACCTGCTTGCCGCTGTCGTCCACCACCTGGGCCGGGATGACCGCCAGCAACTGGTCGTTGGTGTACTCGGCCACGGCGTTGTCGCTGTTGTCGGTCTCGATCCAGAGGATGCCGCGGCTGTCGAAGGCCAGGCCGTCGGGGCTGGCGAACTGGTTGAGTTCGGTCAAGCCCGAGCGGTTGATGTCGGGCGCCGCACCGGCGTCCGAGCCGAAGACGAAGATGTCCCAGGTGAAGTCGGTCTGGTTGCTGTTGTCCTTCCAGCGCACGATGTGACCGTTGACGTTAGGCACCCGCGGGTTGGCGGCGTTGGCGGCGGTGCGCGCCGAGTTGTTGGTGAGGGTGACGTAGACCTCGCCGGTGAAGGGGTTGACGGTGGTCCACTCCGGGCGGTCCATGGGGGTCGCGCCCACTGCATCGGCGGCGCCGCGGGTGTTGAGGATGATGCCGGCCAGGTCGCCATAGAGGGCGCCCAGGGTACGGCCGTCCTTGGTCGGCGCATTGACCGTCAGCGGCAGCCACTTGCCGTTGCCGTTGCCGCCGTCGTCGAAGCGAGCGACGTAGAGGGTGCCGTTGTCCAGGTACTTGGCGCCGATGGCCAGGCGGTTGGCCGAGTTGGCGTCGGCCGGATCCCAGGCGGCGGCGGAGACGAACTTGTAGATGTATTCGTTGCGCGAGTCGTCGCCCATGTAGAACGCCAGCGGCTGGCCGGCGACCGGAATGCCGTAGGCCGAGCCCTCGTGGCGGAAGCGGCCCATGGCGGTGCGCTTGGTGGCGGGCGCGGCGCTGTTGTAGGGATCGATCTCGACGATGTAGCCGTAGCCGCTGGCTTCGTTGCGGAAGTCCTGAGTCGCGCTGGCGCCGGTGGGGGTCAGGTCGAAGCGACGGAATTCGTTGTCCACCTCGCTGGCGTCACCCGCCGGCGTCTCCCAACCGTAGTTGCTCTTGCTACCGATGCCGATGCGCTTCTGGTCGACCGGCAGAGTGCCCTTGTTGACGAAGATGCCCGGCCAATTTTCCTCGCAGGTGAGGTAGGTGCCCCAGGGGGTGAAGCCGTTGCCGCAGTTGTTGTTGGTACCGCGGGTACGGGTGCCGTCCGGAGAGTAGGGAGTGATCAGGTTGGCGTTGCCGCGCAGCGGGCCGGCGATTTCCATCGGCGTGGCGCTGGTGAAACGGCGGTTCAGAGCGTCGTTGGTGACCACCTGCCAGATGCCGTCGACCTTGCGGATGCGGATCACCGCCGCCCCGTGGGCGTTGATCTCCTTGCGCACTTCCTCGGCGGGCCGCTTGCCGTTGGTGGTGGTCGGGCCGTTGGGGTGCAGCACCTTCTGGTCGATGTATTCGTAGTTGATGGCCAGCAGGCCATCGCTGCTGGAGTTGTTCAGCGGGAAGAAGTGCATGCCGTCGTGGTGCATGCCAGCCGCATTGGCCTGGTCGGTGGAGGTATTGCTGCCATCGCTGCGCCAGGCGTTGGCCAGGTTGTTCAGCGGGGTGCCCCAAGGCGCCAGGGTGCGGGCGCTGTAGCCGGCGGCCAGGACGATGGCGTCGAGGCGCGCGCCGCGGATGGATTCGAAGCCAAGCTTGAGCTGCGGCGCCGGGGTCGGCTGGCTGGGAGCCGGATCGTCGTTCGAGCCGCCACCGCCATCGAAGCAGGCGGTCAGTCCACCGCCGGCGATCATGGCGATGGCAGCGCCCAGGCCGCCCTTCATGACGCTGCGGCGCGACAGGTAACGGTCGACGACGGCGTCCAGCGGTTCGTTGCCGCTTTCATTACGGTTACGGTCGTCGCTCGTGAAAGTGCTCATGCGCAAAGCTTCCTTGATTAATCACGGGAGCGGCGACTGTAGGAAGCCTCTGTGATGGTCTGGTGACTGAAAGGTTACAGCCGGCATTTCCCGGCAGGCCATCTGTAACAGTTTGTAACTTGCTGTTTTGTCATGAATTTGTAGCTTTTCGCCGCCTAGGATGCCGCCCTCTCTAGCGCGCAGGGCAGATATCGGATGAGCAACTGGGCACGACGCCAGGTCTTGGGTTGGCTCGCGGCGGGCGCCACGGTGCCGCTGCTGGGCGGCTGTGCCCAGGGCCTCTCGACTCGCTCGGGGGATGCCGATCTGCAACTGCTCTATGTGGCCGACACCCTGGACGCCCGCGAACCCGGCTGGCCGGTGGTGCCGCGGGTACGCCTCGGCCCGGCCGGGCGCATCGGCGCCGCGCCCTGGCGCACCGGTGCCGATGCCGCGCGCCTGGCCCCGACGCTGGCGCCTCTGCTGGATGCCGGGCGTGGCGATGGCCAGCGCTACGGTGGCTATGCCGCCCTGGCCTGTCAGCTCTCCCAGCTGCGCACCCGTCAGGGCGCGACCCGCAGCCTGACCCTGGAAAATGGCCAGTGCTGGAACGGCAGCGGCCTGACCCAGCTCACCCGCGGCGAAGCCGGGGTGGATGGCAGCCAGTTGCTGGGCAGCGAGGTCCGGGTCAGCAGTGACGAACGCCTGCTCTGGCCCGAGCGCAGCGCCGCCCTCTATCGCCGTTATGGTCGTCCGGTACTGGGCGCCACCCTCACCGAGGAACAGCGCAGCGCCCTGGGCGTCGCCCCCTTCACCCTGATCGAGCGCGACGGGGTGCGCATCGCCCTGGTCGGCGTGACCGATCCCTATGCCAGCGATCAGCAGGCGCCCCTGGCCGATTGGTATGCCCGGCTGCGCCCGGTGCTGGCCGAGGCACGGGGCAAGGTCGATCTGCTGGTGGTGCTGGCCGATGTCGGCAGTGGACCGGGCCTGTGGCTGGCCGAGCGGTTGGAGGAAGCGGACCTGCTGCTCTGCGCTCGCGGGCAGGATCTCTGGCCGGAGCTGATCCCGGTGATGCGCGGTAGCGGTCGGCCGCTGCCGGTGTGCCTGCCGGGTTGCCGCGGCGTCGGTATCTTCGAGATCCGCTGCCGGGGTGGTCGCGACGGCTGGCGCCTGGACGCCGTCTTCCATCCGGTGCAGGCCGAGCGGGTGCTCGACCGGGCCCTGCTGGAAAGCCACCAGCGTCAGTTGGCCGTCGCCCGCGCGCCCCATGCCGGGTGGCTCGACCAGCGTCTGGCACGGGCGCCGGTGGACCTCTGGCGCCGTGACCTGCTCGGCGGCAGCTGGGACGCCCTGATCGCCGCGGCCCTGGGCGGTGGCGATGCGCAGCCGGTGCTCCTGCCGGGGTTGAGATACGACCAGCCGCTGCGCCGGGGCGACTGGATCACCCGCGAGCACCTGATCGCCCTCTGTGGCGGCCACGAGGCCACGGTGCTGGATCTGCCCACCTCGGCCGACGGCCTGCGCACACTGCTGGAGGAAGCCGCGGACAATCGCTTCGGCGAACCCCTGCTGCTGGACAACAGCCAGGATCTGCCGCGGCTGACGGGCGTCCAGTGGACCTGCCGCTATGGCGCGCCGCGTGGCCAGCGCATCGGACCGGTGCAGGCGCCCCTGGGCACCTCCTTTACCTGTCGCACCTTCGCCCTAGGGCGCGAGCTCGGCGCCGGTGAGGCGCTCTGGCAACGCCTCGAAGCCTTTCTGCGCGCCCGGCCCGCCGACTGGGGCCTGGCGCCGCTACCCGTGCCACGCCTGGAGTTCGTCGAAGGTCATCCGGGCCGGCATCCGCTGGCCGCCTTGCGCCGCCGTCTGGAGTCTCTGGCCTGATGGCGCGCCTGCTCATCCATCCCCTGGCGTTGCGGCTGCTGACCCTGCTGTGGCTGGGCATCGCCGCCTGGCTGGCGGCGCGGGTGGTCTGCGATCTGCGCCTGCTGTGGCTGCCGACGCCCGTACCCAGTGTCCAGGTCGAGGCGTCTCCCGCCACCGATCTGCTCGCCGGCCATTGGCGCGCCGCCAGCCAGGCGGCGCCCAGCACCCTGCCGATCCAGTGGGTCGGGGCGATCAAGGCAGTGCCCATCGACGGCTCCGTGGTGGTCCTGCGCCACGGCGATCGCCAGCGGTCACTGGTCCTGGGCGACAGCCTGGCGCCTGGGCTGGTGCTGACCGCCATCGACGCCCAGGGCCTGGTCTTCAGCCGCGCCGGCCGCGAAGAGCGGCTGCCCTGGCCGGCGCCGCGAGCGCTGGTGGGCCTGGCCGCCAGCGATACGGCCACGCCGGCCACAGTCAAGGCGCCGTCTACGCCAGCGGCGGAGGAGGGTGACCTCGCCAGTCTGCTCAGACGCATTCGCGCCACCCCCGTGCGCGAACACGGCGAGTTGACCGGCTACCGCCTGCAACCCGGGGCCGAGCCGGCCTTCTTCAGCGGCCTCGGACTTGAGCCCGGGGACGTGCTGCGCCGGGTGGATGCCGTCCCCGTGGCCGATACCCGGGCGCTGCTGCAACGCCTGCCGCACTGGCGCGCTACCGGCGCCCTGACCTTGGAACTGGAACGTCAGGGCCACGCCCTGGCCCTACCCGTGAGACTGTCCCTGTGAAGAAACGCAGCTATTGCGGCCTGCTCCTCGCCTTCTGGCTGCTCGGCGCCCAGGCCGAACAACGCTTCGAGGTCAATTTCGAGAACACCGAGATCGATCTGTTCATCGAAAGCGTGGGGCGCATCACCGGCACCAACTTCGTCATCGATCCCCGGGTGCGCGGCACCCTGACGGTACGCAGCGCCCAGTCCCTGGCCGCCGATGACGTCTATGCCCTGGCCCTGGCCCAGCTGCGCGCCAATGGCTACGCCGCGGTGGAGCTGGACGACGGCAGCGTGAAGATCCTGCCGGACCAGGCCGCGCGCACCGAACCGTTGCCGGTGGAGGTGGACGACGGCGCCCCGGCCAAGCCCGGCGCCGGGGATACCGTGGCCACCCGGGTATTCGCCGTGCGCGGCGGCAATCTCGAACAGCTGCTGGGCATCGTCCGCCCGCTGATGGACGCCCGGGTCGGAGTGGCCACGCCCTATCCGGCCAGCAACCTGCTGGTGGTGACCGACTGGCGCAGCAACCTCAGCCGCATCGGCCAGCTGCTGACGCGGCTGGATCGCGGGCGCGACGAACCGGTGGAGATGATCAGCCTGCGCCATGCCCAGGCGCGTGACACCGCGCCGCTGGTGGAGCGCCTGCTGGCCAGCCGCGGCCAGGCCGGTGGCGGCGTCCAGGTGCTGGCCGACGCCCGCAGCAATGCTCTCATGGTGCGTGGCGACGAAAGCGTGCGGCGTCAGGTACGCCGGCTGGTGGCCGAACTGGACGTCTCTCGCGATGCCGCCAGCGACACCGAGGTGGTCTATCTGCACCATGCCAAGGCCGGCGAGGTGGTCAAGGTACTGCGCGGCCTGAGCGGCGAGGTCACCCAGGAGGCGCGGGTGGAGATCCCTGTGGCCGCCCCTGTCGGTAATACCACCCCTGTTGAAAGAGGTGGAGAGGGGGAAGCTCCTCTGCCCAAGGGCAGCAGCGGGGCGTTGGCGCCGGGAGCGCCCGGTATTCGCCTGGAAGCGGACATGGGCACCAATTCCATCGTGCTGATCGGGCCGCCGCGGGAGCTGGCCGGCTACAAACGCATCATCAGCCAGCTGGATATCCGCCGCGCCCAGGTGGTGGTGGAAGCCATCATCGCCGAGATCACCGACACCAAGGCCAACCAGCTGGGCGTCCAGTGGCTGTTCCTCGACCGCAACGGCAACCTGCCGGCAGGCAGCGTCAACTTCACCAACGGCACGCCCATCAACGGCATCGCCGCCGCCGCGGCCAACCAGGACACCAGTGCCCTGGGCAGTCTACTGTCGGGCATGCAAGGCATCTCCGCCGGGGTCGGGCGCATCGGCGGCAGCGGCTTGAATTTCGTCACCCTGCTGCAGGCCATGCGCAGCGAGAGCGGCTTCAACCTGCTGTCGACCCCGACCCTGCTGACCCTGGACAATGCCGAAGCCTCCATCATGGTCGGCCAGGAGGTGCCCTTCGTCACGGGTTCGGTCACCAGCAACAACGCCAATCCCTACCAGACCATCGAGCGCCGCGAAGTGGGGGTCAAGCTCCGTCTCAAGCCGCAGATCAACGAGGGCGACACGGTGCGCATGGAGATCGTCCAGGAGGTCTCGTCCCTGGCCGACAACGTGCGTGCCAGCGACGTGGTCACCAACAAGCGCGAGATCAAGACCACGGTGATGGTGGAGGACAATGGCCTCATCGTCCTCGGCGGCCTGATCAGCAACGAGGGTAACGACAGCGACCAGCGGGTGCCGCTGCTGGGCGACGTGCCGGTGCTGGGCAATCTCTTCAAGTCGCGTACCCGCTCCAGCACCAAGCAGAATCTGGTGGTGTTCATTCGCCCGCGCATCCTGCGCGATCCGGCGCTGGTGCAGCAGATCAGCGAGGACAAGTACCGCGGCATGCGCGCCGCCGCCCCGGCCGCGGCCTTGCCGGCCACGCCGCCGGGTACGCACGGTGCGCCCACCCTGCAGAGTCTCTATCCCTCGGCGCGGGCGCGCCTGGACGGCCTCTGATGACGCCGACGCTGCCCTATCGTCTGGCGCGCCAGGCCGGCATCGCCCTGGCCGCCGCACCCGAGGGCTATCGGCTGCTGTGCCGCACGGATGCGGACCTGGCGCTGCTGCAGGAGGTGCAGCGCCGCCACGGACCGCCGCAGGGCTGCGAATGGCTCGCCCGCGAGGTCTTCGAACAGCGCCTGGGGCCGCTCTACGAAGCCGGGCAGACCAGCACCGAGGCCTTGGTGGAAGGCCTCGGCGAGACCGTCGACCTGGCCGGGCTGATGGAGGAATTGCCACGGGTCGAGGACCTGCTCGACAGCGCTGGCGAGGCGCCGGTGATCCGCCTGATCAACGCCTTGTTCGCCGAGGCCCTGCGCCTGGATGCCTCCGACCTGCACGTGGAAACCTTCGAGCAGGCGCTGGTGGTGCGGGTACGGGTGGACGGGGTGCTGCGCGAGCTGCTGCGCCCGCCGCGGGCCTTGTCGGCCATGCTGGTGTCGCGGATCAAGGTCATGGCGCGGCTGGACATCGCCGAGAAGCGCCAGCCCCAGGACGGCCGCATCACCCTGAGGGCCAGCGGGCGCGACGTCGACATCCGCGTCTCGACCCTGCCCGGCGTGCATGGCGAGCGGGTGGTCATGCGCATCCTCGACAAGCAGGCCAGCCTGCTGGAGCTCTCACGCCTCGGCCTGCCACCGGCCATCGATGCCGGTCTGCGCGGCGCCCTGGCGCAGCCCAACGGCATCCTGCTGGTCACTGGCCCCACCGGGTCGGGCAAGACCACCACCCTCTATGCCAGCCTGGGGCTGCTCAACGAAGGCAGCCGCAGCATCCTCACCGTGGAAGACCCGGTGGAATACGCCTTGCCCGGCATCGGCCAGACGCCGGTCAACCCCCGTGCCGGCCTGACCTTCGCCAGCGGCCTGAGGGCCATCCTGCGCCAGGATCCGGACGTCATCATGATCGGCGAGATCCGCGACGTGGAGACCGCCGGTATCGCCGTGCAGGCCAGTCTCACCGGCCACCTGGTGCTCTCCACCCTGCACACCAACAGCGCCCTGGGCGCCATCACCCGCCTGCGTGACATGGGCGTGGAGCCCTTCTTGCTGGCGTCGAGTCTCAAGGGCGTGCTGGCCCAACGGCTGGTACGACGGTTGTGCAGCTGCGCGGCCTGGCGTCCACTGCGGGCAGCCGAACAGACGCTGCTGCCAGGGCTGACCGGGCTCGAACGGCTGCGCGAGCCCCAGGGTTGCCCAAGCTGCAATGGCAGTGGCTATCGCGGTCGCCTGGGGCTCTACGAATTCGTCGCCCTGGACGCCGAACTGGCCGAGCTCATCTATCGCGGCGCCGGTGAAGGCGAGATGGCCCGGCTGCTGGAGGGCCGCTGCGCCAGCCTGGCCGAGAGCGCCCTGGAGCGCCTGGCGGCGGGCGAGACCAGCCTGGCGGAGGTGCTGCGTGCGGTGCACCAGTAACGCCCTCGGCGGAGCGCTACGCTGATGCCGGCCTACCGCTACCTGGCGCTGGACGGCGACGGGCGTCGCCAGCGCGATGTCATCCAGGCCGAGAGCGAGCGCCATGCCCGCCAGTTGCTGCGCGAGCGCGGCCTCTTTCCCCGCGAGGTGCAGGCGACCGGTCCAGCACGGGGGGCCCGCAACCATGCCGGGCGGCTGGATGCCAACAGCCGCACCGATTTCACCCGCCAGCTGGCGACTCTGGTGGGCGCCGCCATTCCCCTGGCCGACGCCCTACAGATGCTGGAGCGCCAGAGTCGCCAGGCGGCGCTCAAGGCGCTGCTGCTGGATCTGCTGGGCCAGGTGCGCGAGGGCTATACCCTGGCCGACAGCCTGGGGCACCATCCGGGCACCTTCGATCCGCTGTACCTGACCCTGGTTGCCGCTGGCGAACGGGCCGGACGCCTGGGCCCGGTGCTGGAACGCCTGGCCGACTATCTCGAACGGGTGCAGCGCCAGCGCCACAAGGCGCGCACCGCGCTCATCTATCCGCTGGCGCTGGCCCTGGTGTCGGTCGCCGTGGTGGCGGGGCTGATGACCTTCGTGGTGCCCAAGCTCACCGAGCAATTCATCCACAGCGGCCTGCAACTGCCCTGGATCACCCGCGCCCTGGTGGCCGTCAGTGACGGCCTGCTGGTCTTCGGGCCCTGGTTGCTGGGCCTGGTACTGCTGGTCGGCTTAGGTCTGCAGCGCCTGTTGCGCCAGGTCGAGTGGCGGCGTCGCTGGCACCGGCAGCTGCTGCGCCTGCCGCGCCTGGGCGAGTTGCTGCGCACCCTCGACAGCGCCCGCCTGACCCGCAGCCTGGCGATCCTGGTCGGCAGCGGCATCCCGGTGCTCGAAGGCCTGCAGGTCAGTCGCGCCACCCTGGGCAACCAGGTGCTGCGCGATGCCCTGGAAGCCGCCATCGAGCAGGTCACCGCCGGCACCGGCCTTGGCCGGGCGCTGGATCGCAGCGGCGTCTTTCCCCCCTTGCTGGTGAACATGGTCGCCAGCGGCGAGGCCAGCGGCACCCTGGACGCCATGCTGGAACGGGTCGCCGATGCCCAGGAGCGCGACTTCAACCAGCAGGTGGACCTGGCCCTGGCGCTGTTCGAGCCGGTGCTGATCCTCGTGCTCGGTGGGGTGGTGCTGGCCATCGTGCTCGCCATCCTGCTGCCCATCATGCAGCTCAACCAGGCGCTCAACCTCTGATGCACTCCAAGGAGACTTTCGCGATGCCTTCCCATGCCGTACCCGCCCGCCAGGCCGGTTTCACCCTCATCGAGATCATGGTGGTGATCTTCATCATCGGCCTGCTGGTGGCCATCGTCGCGCCCAATGTGCTGGACAACCAGGACAAGGCCATGCAGCAGAAGGCCCGCGCCGATCTCGCCAGCCTGGAGCAGGCGCTGGACATGTACCGCCTGGACAACCTGCGCTATCCCACCGCCGAGCAGGGCCTCGCCGCCCTGGTGAGCAAGCCGACCCAGGCCCCCGAGCCGCGCAACTATCGCGCCGACGGCTATATCCGCCGCCTGCCGGAGGACCCCTGGGGCGCCGCCTATCGCTATCGCATCCCCGGCGAACATGGACGGGTGGATCTCTACAGCCTCGGCGCCGACGGCCGCGAAGGCGGCGAGGGCAGCGATGCCGACATCGGCAACTGGACCCTCTGAGCTGCCATGCCAGGGCGCCAGGGCGGTTTCACCCTGCTGGAGCTGATGGTCGTGCTCTTGATCGTCGGGCTGCTGACCACCGTGGGCGTGGCGCGCCTGGGCGGCGGCAGTCCGGCCGGGCAGTGGCGGCTGGAAAGCCTCGCGGGCGACTTCCAGCTGGCGCGGGACACCGCCCGCCACAGCGGGCGCATCCTCGGCTGGCAGGCCGACGCCAGCGGCTTTCGCTATCTGCAGCTGGTGGCCGATGCCCAGGGCCCGCGCTGGCAACCCCTGGCCAGCGCCGATCTGCCCGACGGGCGCTGGCCCAGCGGTTTGCAATTGGCCGAGCCGGTGAGTGCGCAGCCGCGGCTGGTCTGGTGGCCGAACGGCGATACCCGAGGCCAGCGCCTGGCCTTCGCCGAAGAAGAGCGGCAGTGGCTGCTGGTGGTCGATGCGCGGGGTCGTGCCGCGGTGGAGCGTCCATGAACCAGCGCGGTTTCACCCTGCTGGAGGTGCTGGTGGCCCTGGCCATCGTCGCCTTCATGGCGGTGGGCGTCAGCCAGGTGATCGGCCAGCGGCTGGACATCGCCGGCGTCGCCCAGGCCCGCGAACGGGCCCAGCTCTGCGCCCGCGAACTCCAGGCCCGCTGGCAGGTGGAAGGCCTGACCGCCAGTCAGGGCGAACTGAGCCAGGGCGGCGAGCGCTGCTACTGGCGTCTGGAGGGCGCGGGCGGGCCCCTGGGCGGGCAACGCCTGGCGCTCTATACCGATGCCGCCCTCGGTCGAGCCTTGGGCGACTGGCCGATCCATGCCGGAGCCCAACCATGAGGGGCCAGGCGGGCATGACCCTGATCGAGGTGCTGCTGGCCATCGCCCTCACGGCGCTGCTCGCCGTGCTGCTGGGTGGGCTGGTCAATCTCTGGCTCGACGCCCGCGGCCGCCTGGCTGCGCGGGAGTCGACCGATGCGCGGGTACTGGACCTCTGCGGCCTGCTGGATCGCCGCCTGGGTGGCCTGGTCCTGCGCCCGCTGCAGGAGCACCGTCTGCCGCTGCACAACGCCCTGCTGGACTGGCACCCCGACGAGCACCGGCTGGACTGGGTCGCCCTGGATGCCCTGCCGCTGAGTGCGGGACAGGGCGCCGGTCGCCTGCGCCGCCAGCGCCTGGAATGGGATGCCGACCAGGAGCGGCTGCGACTGTGGCGCAGCGCCGAGTTGGATGCGGTGGAGGCCCCGGTCTGGCAACCGGTGCTCGACCAACCGGGCATCGAGCGCCTGCAACTGGAATTCCACGGCGGCGGGCGCTGGCTCGCCTATCCGCCCCAGGCCGAACCCGCCAATGGGGTACGGCTGACCTTTACCGTGCAGAGTGCCGGCTATGTCTGCACCTTCGCCCTGCCTCAGACAGGTTGACCCCATGCTCGCCTCCCTCCCGTTCGGGCGCCTGCTGCCCCAGTTGCGCCGCGACCTCAGCCCGGCCCAGAGTTCCGCGCGCCTGCTCCTGCGCACGCGGCGACCCGGTCCGCCGGGCCCGGACAATCCGCTGGTGGCCGCGCGCCTCCAGGGCGACCGGCTGCAAGCCGCGGCGGCGCTGCCAGAGGCCGCCCAGCCGGTGACCCTGCTGCTGCACGGTGAGGACTGCAGCCTGTTCGACGTCGCCGCGCCCAAGGGACTGCGTCCCCACGAGTGGGGCCTGCTGCTGGAAGACCAGTTGCTGGCGGACGCCAGCGGCCAGCACCTGGTCTGCCTGGGTCGCGCTCCTGGCCGGTTGCGCCTGCTGGCCCTCGACCGGGCGCTGCTGGAGTCCTGGCGTGAGCACTGCGCCGCCTGCGGCTGGACGGTGGCCGCCTGCTGGGTCGACTTCCAGTTCTTGCCCGAGCCCACCGCCGAGGGTGGGATCGGCGTGCGCCTGGGCGACAGCCTGAGATTCAAGACCCGCGTGGCGGATCGCGACGTCTGGCTGACCTGGCCCAGCGCGCTCCAGGCGAGTCTGCCGCCAGCCTTGGCCACTCTGCTCGACGCCGATCCCGAGGCCACCGTCGCACCCCTCTGGCCCCAGCCCGCCGCCGGCGTGGCGCCCCAGGATCTCTGGCCACGGCAAGGCCAGCGCCGCCGTCGAGCGTCCTTGGAGCTGCCACGGCCCCTGGTACTGGGCATGGCCGCCGCTGCGGTGCTGGCCGCGGTGCACCTGGGGCTGCAACAGGTGCAGCATTGGCGCCAGGCCCAGACGGACCGGGCCTATGTCGCCCAGCGTCTGGGCCTGCCTAGCGACCGGCTCGATGCCGGCCGCGCCGCGCGCGAACTTCAGCTGGCCAGCCGGACCCAACGGCAGCTGGAGGGTCAGTGGCGCCTCTGGCAGCGGCTCGATGGTCCGCTCGGCGCCGCCTTGAATACTCAGCCCGGCCTGCGCCTGGTGGAGTGGTCGCTGGACGAGCAGGGCATCCAGGTGGTGCTGGACGGGCCGGCCAGCCTGGACAAGGCCTTGCGCACCCGACTCGGTGAGGAATTCGCTACCCTGCAGTGGCAACGGCAGGCCGGGCGCCTGACCCTGCGCCTGGCGGTCCCGACGGAGAAGCGACCATGAGCACCCTTTTGCAGCGCTGGCAGCGGCTGCCCGCCGAGCGCCAGCGACTGGCCCTCGGCGGCCTGGTCATCCTGTTGCTGGCCGCCATCCTGTTGCTGCGCCCTGCGCCAGGCAGTCGACCCGTCTCGGTGGACTGGGTCCGCCTCGCCGAAGAGGCTCGGGCGCTGCCCGTCGCCCAGCCGTTGCAGGAGGCGGATTGGCGCGGTGCGGTTGACGGGGTGACCTTCAGCGCCCTGACCCTGGGCGAGCCGGTCTGGCACCTGCGCGGAGACGCGGTGAATGTGGCCGCCGTGGAGCGGCTGCAGGCCTGGGCGCGTGTGCGTGGCTGGTTGCCCCGGACCCTGAGGATCCGCAGCCAGCCGACGGGCGTGGCCTTCGAACTGGAAGTCCTGGCGGTACTGGTGGAGCGCGCGCCATGACTCGCTGGCTCGTGCGCCTGGCGTTCACCCTGTTCGCCTGCCTGATCTTCGCCCTGGGCTGCCTGCTCTACTGGCCGGCCGCGGACTGGCTGCCGCGCCTGCTGCCGCCCCAGGTCACCCCGGTCGGCTTGCAGGGCTCCTTGCTCGGCGGCGGCATGCAGCGCCTCGCCTGGCCCGGTGGTGGCGCCGGGCCCTGGCAGTGGCACCTGCGCTGGCCGGGCAGGCTGCAGGTCACGGTAGGCGAGCCCGAAGGTGCGCCCTGGGGGCTGACCCTGAGCGGCTGGCCCTGGCAGTGGCGGGCCGATCTCGCCGGTGGCGATCTGCGCTGGGTGCAAACACCGGGTAGTGCGCTGCTCGCCGGTCGGCTGGTCGGCGCCGTCCGCCTCGGGGGCAGCTGGCGCCGTTGCCTGGCGGCCGGTGGCGCCTGGCAGGGCGATGGCCTGCAGATCCTGGTGCCCCGGCGACTCAGCCTGGGCGACGTTCGGCTGCAGGTGGATTGCCAGACCGCACCCTGGCTGCAGGGCGTCTTCGAGCGCCCCGGCCAGCATCGTCTGGACTTGCGCCTGAGCCTAGCCAACTGGCGGGGTCAGGTGCAGGGTACGGCGCAGCCCGGCAGCGACATCTCTCCGGTGCTGCAGAGCATCGGCTGGCTCAGGGCCGGCCAGAGCCAGGTCATGGGGCGTTTCTGACCGCTGAGCGCGGCTCAGGCGACCCGCAGGCCCTGGGCCGATCCCAGCTTCGCCAGCTGCAGCAGACCCTCTTCCCACTGCCGATGCCCCGAGCGGGTATTGATATGGCCGGCGCCGGGCAGGATGTCCAGCTCGCTGCCCCAGGCCTGCGCCAGGGCATCGGCCCGCGCCAGGCTGATGGCATGGTCGTTGTCCGAGGTCACCACCCGCGAGGGAAAGGGCAGCGCCTGGCGGGGCAAGGGCGCGAAACCCACCAGCTCCGCCGGGCAACCCGGGCGCTCGACGTCGGCCGGCGCCACCAGCAAGGCGGCCAGCACCCGCTGCCGACGCGCTACCGGAGCGCTGGCGGCCCAGCGCGCGACGGTGACGCAACCCAGGCTATGGGCGATCAGCACCACGGGTAAGGGCGAGCTGGCGATGGCCTGGTCAAGGGCATCCACCCACCGTTGCGGATCGGGGCGTTGCCAGTCGTCTTGTTCGACACGACGGGCGTCCGGCAGCAGGCGTTGCCAGTGGGTCTGCCAATGTTCAGGGCCAGAGCCCTGCCAACCGGGAAGGATGAGATAGCGGGTCATGGCGGATCTCCGCGGACGAAAGGGGAGCGTCGATAGTGACGGCGGATGATCCGTACAGGAAAGAATAAAAGGCGCTTTGGTTATGCCCGGAGCTTGAGTCGGGGTTGGCCGTGGTAGACCGGTAGGTTGGGCTGAGACGGCTCCATCGTCGAAGCCCAACGGGGCCAATGTCGAAGTCCTGTTGGGCTTCGCTGGCGCTCAACCCAACCTACCAAGGCCCTTGGGTGGACTACTCGTTTCGCCCCAACCGCTCCACTTCCTGCAACCAACGCAACCGCTGCTCCTCGTCGGCTGCCCGCACTGGCGAATACTCGTGGACCTGCAGCACCTGGATACCGCAGGCCTCGAGGCCCTCCTGGATGCCCTGGCGATGGGGCGCCTGGTTGCGCAGGCGCTGCCAAGGGGAGGGCGGGGTGTCGGAGGTCACCAGCAACTCGGCGCTACGGCCGGTCAGCAGGGGTTCGCCGCCCCAGGTCTGGTCGCGCTGGGCAAAGGCGAAGCCCGGTTGCAGCACCCGTTCGAGAAAGCCCGCCAATACCGCCGGCAAGCCGTTCCACCACACCGGGTAGATGAACACCAGGTGCTCGGCCCAGTGGATCTGCCGCTGGGCTTCCAGCAGATCCGGCTCCAGGGTCTGGGAGAGGTCATAGCCTTCGCGCAGCACCGGATCGAACTGGGCATCGGCCAACTTGAGCTGGCGCACCACCTGGCCGCTGGCCTGGGCGCCCTGGACATAGGCGTCGGCCAGCGACTGGCAGAAACTGGTGCGCTTGGGATTGCCCTGGATGACCAGCAGGCGCCGGCCATCTCCCTCCAGCGGCGTGGCGCCGCGGGCCTCAGCCACGGCCACCGGCTTCCAGCATGGTCTCCGGGCGTACCCACTGATCGAACTGCTCGTCGGTCAGGTAGCCAAGCTCCAGCGCGGCGGCGCGCAGGGTCTTGTTCTCGGCATAGGCCTTCTTGGCGATCTCGGCGGCCTTGTCGTAGCCGATGTGCGGATTGAGCGCCGTCACCAGCATCAATCCCTGTTCCAGGTGCTCGGCCATCTTGTGCTCGTCCGGCTCCATGCCGGTGACGCAATGGGTGTTGAAGTTGCGACTGCCATCGGCCAGCAGGCGGATGGATTCCAGCACGTTGTGGGCGATCACCGGCTTGTAGACGTTGAGCTGCAGATGGCCTTGGCTCGCGGCGAAACCCACGGTGACGTCGTTGCCGATCACCTGGCAGGCCAGCATCGACAGCGCCTCGCACTGGGTCGGGTTGACCTTGCCCGGCATGATGGAACTGCCCGGTTCGTTGGCCGGCAGCTTCACCTCGGCGAAACCGGCGCGCGGACCGGAGCCCAGCAGACGCAGGTCGTTGGCGATCTTCATCAGCGCCACGGCCAGGGTCTTGAGCCCGCCGTGCAGGGCCACCAGCGGTTCATGGCCGGCGAGGGCGGCGAACTTGTTCGGCGCGGTGACGAAGGGCAGGCCGGTGAGTTCGGCGATTTCCTTGGCGATGGCTTCGTCGAAGCCCTTGGGTGCATTGAGGCCGGTGCCCACGGCGGTGCCGCCCTGGGCCAGTTCCAGGACCGCCGGCAGGGCGTTGCGGATGGCGCGCTCGGCCAGGTCCAACTGGGCGACGAAGGCCGACAGCTCCTGGCCGAAGGTCACTGGCGTCGCATCCATCATGTGGGTGCGGCCGGTCTTGACCAGGTTCTGGTAGCGCGCCGATTGCAGCGCCAGGCCGCCGGACAGCTCGGCGATGGCCGGCAGCAGGTCGTTCTGCACCGCCAGGGCGGTGGCGATGTGCATGGCGGTGGGGAAGCAATCGTTGGAGCTCTGGCCGCGATTGACGTGGTCATTGGGATGGACCGGCTTCTTGCCGCCCATGCCGTTACCGGCCAGTTCGTTGCTGCGCCCGGCGATGACCTCGTTGACGTTCATGTTGCTCTGGGTGCCACTGCCGGTCTGCCAGACCACCAGGGGGAACTGGTCATCGTGGAAGCCGTCGAGGATCTCGCTGCTGGCCTTTTCGATCAGGGTGGCGACATCTTCCGGCAATTCGCCAAGGCGCAGATTGACCCGCGCGGCCGCCTTCTTCACCGTCGCCAGGGCATGCACCACCGCCAGCGGCATCTGCTGGTTGCCGATGGCGAAGTTCTCCAGCGATCGCTGGGTCTGGGCGCCCCAGTAGACGTCGTCGGCTACTTCGATGGGGCCGATGCTATCGGTTTCGGTACGGCTCATGGCGGTCTCCGCTTAGGAATGTGTGGGTCCAGCTAAGTTGGGCAGCAGCTTAGCGCCAGGGTTCCCAAATGGGAAGTATTCTCAATTGTGAGGGTGCCGTGGGCAGTTCAGCTGGCATTCAGCCCATCTCTGCCAGACTTCCCGTCCATTTTTCGCATCCCCAAGGACGTCCATGAAAAAGACTCTCCGTACGCTTGGCGCCGTAGTGCTGCTCGCCAGCGCCAGCAGCTTCGCCCTGGCCGACGCCAAGAGCCACGCGGCCGACGCGGAGCGCTTTCTCAAGCTGGCCAATGCCGACAAGCTGACCACCCCGGTCTACGCCCAGGTCCAGCAACTGTTCGCCCAGCACTTCGAGCAGGCCAAGGCGCCGGCCAAGAAAGCCGTGCTGGAAAGCTATACCGCCCGTGCCAACCAGGCGCTGGACAGCACCATCGGCTGGGAAAAGATCAAGCCCGAGATGGTCAAGCTGTACACCGACAACTTCACCGAAGACGAGCTGGAAGGCCTGATCAAGTTCTACCAGTCCGATCTGGGCAAGAAGATGATCGCCACCCTGCCGCGGCTGTCGGCCCAGTCCGCGCAGCTGACCCAGGCCAAGCTGGAGCAGGCGGTACCCAAGGTCAACGGCATCCTCGCCGAGATGGACAAGGAGCTGGGCGTGAAGCCGCCGGCCGGTGCCGAGAACGCGCCGCCGCCCGCCAAGCGCTGAGTCGAGCCTTTGCCACGAAGCCCGGACCCGTTCCGGGCTTCGTCGTTTCCGGGCCGGGCCCAGGCTCGCTAGAATGACGTTTCTCACAGTCGAGGTATCCCCATGAGCATGCGCGAACGTATCCAGTCCAGCCTGGGCCTGTTGCAACCCGAGCACCTGGAGGTGCTGGACGAAAGCCACATGCACAGCCGCGGCCAGGAGACCCATTACAAGGCGGTGGTGGTCAGCGAACATTTCGCCGGGCTCAACGCGGTGAAACGCCACCAGAAGGTCTACGGCACCCTGGGCGAACTCATGGGCCAGTTCCACGCCCTGGCGCTGCACACCTATACCCCGGCGGAGTGGGCGGCCCAGGGGCAGGCACCGGATTCGCCCACCTGTCGCGGCGGCAGCAAGCACGACCCGGTGGGTTGATCTCAAGGCGCCATTGTTCGGCGCCCTGCTAATTGGTTAAAATTTGATCGGCGCCGGCATTCTTGCCGGCGTTTTCGTCAAAGAACCTGTTTCACGACCTAGCGAGCTAGAGACAAACGAGGCGAAAAGGGCTGAGGAAGCGGAGTTTACGAGTGGTAAATGAGCATTCCGAAGACCTTTTCAACGCAGTTTGGCCGACGCGCAGCAGGTCATGAACAGGTTCTAACCGGTCCGCCCTTTGCGAGGGCGACCTCTGGGAACCCGAAGATGACCGACAAGATTGTCGTGGCGGCCTTGTACAAGTTCGTCACCCTGGACGACTACGTCCAATTGCGTGAACCCCTGCTGCAGAGCCTGCTGACCCATGACGTCAAAGGCACCCTGCTGCTGGCCGAGGAAGGCATCAACGGCACCGTTTCCGGCAGCCGCGAAGGCATCGATGCGGTACTGGCCTGGCTGCGCGCCGATCCGCGCCTGGTCGACATCGACCACAAGGAATCCTACTGCGCCGAGCAGCCCTTCTATCGCACCAAGGTCAAGCTGAAGAAGGAGATCGTCACCCTGGGCGTGCCCGGCGTCGATCCCAACCGGCGCGTGGGCACCTATGTCGAACCCCGGGACTGGAACGCCCTGGTCGACGATCCCGAGGTGCTGGTGATCGACACCCGCAACGACTACGAGGTGGGCATCGGCAGCTTCAAGGGGGCGATCGATCCCAAGACCAAGAGCTTCCGCGATTTCCCGGCCTATATCCGCGAGCACTTCGATCCGGTCCGGCACAGGAAGGTCGCCATGTTCTGCACCGGTGGCATCCGCTGCGAAAAGGCGTCGAGCTTCATGCTGCAAGAAGGCTTCCCCGAGGTCTTCCACCTCAAGGGTGGCATCCTCAAGTACCTCGAAGAGGTGCCGGCGGAGGAATCCCGCTGGGAGGGCGAGTGCTTCGTCTTCGACAACCGCGTCACCGTGACCCATGACCTCGCCGAAGGGGTCTACGACCAGTGCCATGCCTGTCGTACGCCGGTCTCGCCGGAAGACATGCAGTCGCCGCACTACAGCCCCGGCATCAGCTGCCCGCATTGCTGGGATTCGCTGTCGGAAAAGACCCGCGCCGGTGCTCGCGAGCGGCAGAAGCAGATCGAGCTGGCGCGCCTGCGCAACGAACCCCATCCCATCGGCCGCGATCCGCGGCTGAACGCCACGCCCAGCCCCAAGGAGGTCTAGGATGCCCGGTCGCCTGCTCTATGTGATGGACCCCATGTGCTCCTGGTGCTGGGGCTTCGCCCCGGTGGTCGAGCGCCTGGCCGAGCGGGCGGCCGCCCAGGGCATTCCCCTGCACCTGGTGGTGGGCGGCCTGCGTCGCGAGCGGGTGGCCCAGGACACCGCCAGCCGAGTACGCACCCTGGCCTACTGGCAGGCGGTGCAGGAGACCACCGGCCAGCCCTTCGCCCTGGACCAGGGGCCGCCGGAAGGCCTGGTGTACGACACCGAGCCGGCCTGCCGCGCCCTGGTCGCCGCGCGTCAGCTCGACGAAGAGGCCGTCTGGCCACTGGCCAAGCGTATCCAGCGGGCCTTCTATGTCGAAGCCCGCGACGTCACCCAGCCGGCGCTGCTGGTGGAGCTGGCCGAAGCCTGTGGCCTGCCGCGTATCGAATTCGCCCCGCTGTTCGATGGCGAGCCGGCGCACCAGGCCACCCAGGCCGACTTCGACTGGGCGTTGAATCTGGGTATCGCCGGCTTCCCCACGCTGTTGGCCGAGCGTGATGGTCAGCTGGCGCTGGTCACCAACGGCTACCAGCCGCTGGAGGAACTGGAACCGCTGCTGGACGCCTGGCTCAGCCGCGGCGCGCACCTGGCGTGAGTCTGGTCATCGACGAGCGTCTGACGCTGCCCGAGCAGGAAATCCAGCTCACCGCGGTTCGCGCCCAGGGTGCGGGTGGGCAGAACGTCAACAAGGTTTCCAGCGCCGTCCACCTGAGATTCGACATCCAGGCCTCTTCGCTGCCGGAAGCGCTCAAGGAGCGGCTGCTGGCGCTGCGCGACGGGCGCATCAGCCGCGACGGCGTGGTGGTGATCAAGGCCCAGCAATACCGCACCCAGGAACAGAATCGCGCCGACGCCCTGGAACGCCTGGCCACGTTGATTGCGGCGGCCAACGTCCAGGAAAAGCCGCGGCGCCCGACCAAGCCCACCTACGGTTCCAAGCAGCGCCGCCTGGAAGGCAAGTCGCGCCGCAGCGGCCTCAAGGCCAGTCGCGGGCGGGTGGATTTCTAGGCTGAGCAGAGGCCCCTTTAGCGCACCACGATCAGCGCACTGCCGGCCGCTTCCAGCATGTTGCGGGTGTTGCTGCCCATGAAGAAGTGGCGCAGGCGGGAGTGTCCGAAGGCGCCCATGACCACCAGCTCCAGGCCGTGTTGCTTGCGATAGCGCTCCAGGCCCAGTTCCACGTCGCCGTCGGTGATGGCGGTGGTGACCGTGCGGCCCTGCGCCCTGAGTTCGGTGGCGGCGCGGGTGAGGGCAGCGCGGCGTTCTTCGCGGTCACGGCCGACGGTCACCAGGTGGCAGGCGAGGCCGTCGAACAGCCGGCAGTTGGCCACCCAGGTCACCGCCTTGCGCGCGCTACTGCTGTCGTCATAGGCCAGCAGCACGCCGCTGGGTTTGACGAACAGGTGGCCGGCCACCAGCAGCGGGCGGTGCAGGAGGCGGATGGCGCTTTCCAGGTGGCGACCGATCAGCCGCTTGGGCGGGCTGTCCTCACCCTGGCGCCCCAGCACGATGAGGTCGAAATCCTCCTGCAGGCTCTCCAGCGAGCTCATCAGATCTCCATGTTGCAGCACGGCGCCGGCGCAGCGCGCCTGCTGCTCTTCCACCCGTAGCTGGGCCGCATCGAGCAGTAGCCGGCCCTGGTCTTCGGCGAGCGTGCCGCGCTGGGCATCCAGGGCGGCCAGCTCGGTGAGCAGCTGTTCCCGATTGACCAGCAGCGGCGAGGTGGCCTGGCCTGGTCGGGGGAAGCGTCGGTGATCCAGCACATGCAGCAGGGTGAGCGGGGCATCCAGGGCGGTGCCGGCCCAGGCGGCGAAGTCACAGACGGCGGCGCTCACGGCCGAGCCGTCGAGGCAGGCGAGGATCTTGGACATGGCCGCGGGTCTCCGGGAACAGGATATTGCTGGGAGAGACCCGGCGGCGCCGTTTCGGGTTCAATCGCCGAGGGCGAGGTCGTCCGTCACGCCGCCACGCCGCAGCAGCTGCTTGCAGCGGGCGGACAGGTGCAGCACCCGCACCCGCTTGCCGGCCTTGGCATAGCGCTCGTGCAGGGTGCGCAGTGCCGCCACGGCGGAGTAGTCGACGAAACTCAGGTGGCGGCAGTCCACCACCACCTTGGGCGGATCACCGGCCGGATCGAACTGGTTGAGAAAGGTGGCGGTGGAGGCGAAGAACAGGGTGCCGTGCACCTGGTATCTCTTGCTGCCGTCGGCTTCCAAGTGGCTGTCGGCATAGAGGCGGCGGGCGTGCTGCCAGGCGAAGTTGAGTGCCGCCAGGACGATGCCGCAGAGCACCGCGGTGGCGAGGTCGGCGAAGACGGTGATCACGGTGACGGCAATGATCATCAGCATGTCGCTGCGCGGCACCCGGTGCAGCACCCGCAGCGAGGCCCAGGCGAAGGTCTGCTGGGCGACCACGAACATGGTGCCGACCAGCGCCGCCAGCGGAATGCGCTCGATCAGCGGCGAGAGGAACAGCACGAAGAGCAGCATCAGGATCCCGGCGACTATCCCCGATAGCCGGCCGCGGCCGCCCGAACTCAGGTTGATCATGGTCTGGCCGATCATGGCGCAACCGCCCATGCCGCCGAACAGGCCGGACGCCATATTGGCCGCGCCGAGGGCCACGCACTCTCGATTGGGCCTGCCGCGGCTCTCGGTGATCTCGTCGGTGAGATTCAGCGTCAGCAGGGTCTCCAGCAGGCCGACCAGGGCCATCAGCACCGCATAGGGCAGGATGATCTGCAGCGTTTCGAGCGTCCAGGGAATGTCCGGCAGGGCCAGCTGCGGCAATCCGCCGGCGATGTGAGCCATGTCGCCCAGGGTGCGGGTCGGCAGGTCGAGGAAATACACCGCCAGCCCCACGCCAAGGATGGCCGCCAGCGCTGGCGGTACGGCACGGGTCAGGCGGGGCAGGAGCCAGATGATGGCCATGGTCGCCAGGGTCAAGCCGATCATCAGATACAGCGGGGCGCCGCTGAGCCAGGTGTCGCCCTGCTTGAAGTGTTCCAGCTGGGCCAGGGCGATGACGATGGCCAGGCCGTTGACGAAGCCCAGCATGACCGGGTGCGGCACCATGCGGATCAGCTTGCCCAGGCGCAGGAGGCCGAAGGCGATCATCAGCAGGCCGCCCAGCACCACCGTGGCCAGCAGGTACTGCACGCCGTGCTGCACTACCAAGGCGACGATCACCACCGCCATGGAGCCGGCTGCGCCCGAGATCATGCCGGGCCGACCGCCGAAGAGGGCGGTGAGGGTACAGATGAAAAAGGCGCCATAGAGTCCCATCAGCGGATTGAGATGGGCGACCAGGGCAAAGGCGATGCACTCGGGCACCAGGGCGAAGGACGTGGTGAGACCGGCCAGGATGTCGGCACGGGGAGAGACACTTTTCATGGCGTATCCAGAACGGGCGATGGTACGGCGGGGCACGATCGCGGATAGACGACGGGGCAGGACGATGCGGGCACACGCCGCAGGGGCGGTTACCGGAGGAGGGGTGGTGCTATGGCGGCGTCGGCAGGTGCTTGGACATGGTGGAAGGGTCCGAAGGCATCGCGAGGAAAGTTAGCGAGCTTAGCATGACTTTTCGATGCTGCCGAATCGCCGGGATCGGTGGCAGATGCCCGCGCTAGAGTGATCTACTTCTCGTTTGGGTGTTTCGGTTGCGCCTAGTGCTGAACCTCTAGAGCAACCACCGGTCGCAGGCGGGTTGCGCAAAGGGATGCGCAGCGTCCTTGCAGCGATGGCGTCTCCGGGGTCGGCATGATTCCTGGCTGAGGCCCTCGCTGGATCGTCGAGGCCTAGCAGGAGTCTGTACCATGGAGCTTAACTATCGTCGGGACATCGATGGCCTGCGCGCCATCGCCGTGTTGCTGGTCGTTCTCAATCACGTCGGCTTCAGCGCCTTTGGTGGCGGCTATATCGGCGTCGATGTCTTCTTTGTCATCTCCGGCTATCTGATCACCCGCAAGACCGCACCGGACCTCGCGCTGGGGCACTTCAGCTTCGCCGACTTCTATCTGCGCCGCGTGCGGCGGCTGCTACCGGCCTTCGTGGCCATGGCCGTGGTCACCAGCGTGGCGGCTGCCTGCATCCTGCTGCCGCGGGATCTCGCCAGCTACAGCAAGAGCCTGATGGCCGCGCTGCTGTCCATCGCCAACGTCTTCTTCTGGCGCGCCAGCAATGGCTATTTCTCGCCCACGGCGGATGAGCTGCCGCTGCTGCATACCTGGTCGCTGGCGGTAGAGGAGCAGTACTACCTGTTCTGGCCGGTGCTGCTCCTGCTGGGCTATCGCCTGCTGGGCGTGCGCCGTTGCGGCCAGGTCGCGGTGTTGCTGGCGCTCGCGGGCCTTGCGCTGTCGGAGTGGGCCGCACGGGCGCAACCCAATGCCGCCTACTACCTGCTGCATGCCCGCGCCTTCGAACTGCTGGTGGGCAGCCTGCTGGCGCTGTACTGGGAGCGCCTGCCGCGCGCCAGCGCCGGGCAGGCCAGGGTGCTTGGGCTGGTGGCCTTGGCGTTGATTCTGGTACCGGCCTTCACCCTCGATCACCACAGTCGCTTCCCAGGGGTGAATGCTCTCTGGCCCTGCCTGGGCGCTGCCCTGCTGATCTGGACCGGAGAAAACGGTCGGGGCCCCGCGCGCTGGCTGCTGGCCCAACGGCCCCTGGTGTTCATTGGCCTGATCTCCTATTCGCTGTATCTCTGGCACTGGCCGCTGATGGCCTTCACGAACTACATGGAAGTGCCCAAGGAGCTGGGGCTGCAACTGGCCCTAGTGGCGGCCTCGGTGGTGCTGGGTGCACTGTCGTGGCGCTTCGTCGAGCAACCCTTCCGCGGTCGGCCGCGTCATTCGCCACGACTGATCTTCGCCGGCCTCTATGCCGCGCCGCTGCTGGTGGGTGCGCTGGCGGTCGGGCTGACGCTCAAGTTCCAGGGTTTTCCGCAGCGTTACGACGCCAACACCGCCGCCATGGTCGAGGCGCTGGACAGCACCTTCGCCAAGGCACGGGGCAGCTGCTTCATCGAGGAGTTCGGCACCATGGCGACCCAGTGGTCGCCGGACCGCTGCCGCCTGGGCGCCGTCGACCGGCCACGGGCGGAGGTGCTGCTGGTGGGCGATAGCCACGCCGCCGCCAGCACCGGCATGCTCGATGTCCTGCTCAAGGACGCCGGCCTGCGCGGCTATGACATGACCCGCAGTGGCACCCTCTACCTGCCCGGTCTCGACGACGTCCACATCACCCGCCCGGGCAATCGCCTGGATCCGTCGATCCAGCTCACCGCACCGGTGGTGACCCAGGCCATCCGTACCGGCGGCTATCGCTATGTGGTGCTGGGCGGACGCTGGCCGATGTACCTGGAAGGCATGAGCGAAGCGGGCCTTTCGGCCTACAACGTGCTGCAGCGCCCGGGGGGCGGCGCGACGCCCGCCGAGCTGTTGCGGGAGGGCCTGGACAACGCCCTGCGCATCATCGTCCAGAGCGGCGCCACCCCGGTGATCCTGGCCGGCATCCCCGAGATCGGTGCCGGGCGCGACACCTGTCAGGTCAAGAACCGGCTGTTCCACACCGCCAACGACTGTTCCGTCGAATTGGGCGACGTGGCGCGGCGCCAGGAACCCTTCACCCTGATCCTCGACGACCTCAAGCAGCGCTACCCGCAGCTGCTGACCCTGGATCCCAAGGCCGTCACCTGCGATGCCCAGCGCTGCCATTCGGCACTCGACGGCACGCCGCTGTACCAGGATGGCAACCACCTCAACGTCAGGGGTTCACGGCTGATCGGCGAACGACTGGTGGCGCGGGGTGACAATCCGCTGCAGGTGGAAGGGGCGACGACCGAGCTGGATGCTCAGGCCATTCGTCAGGTCGCATCGGACTAGAGGAGGGAAGGCCGACTTCCATTGATCGGCGACAAGGGCGAAGCGCTCGATAAGCCAAACGATTGGGTTACTCTTGCCTCAGGGCCTGGCTATGCACCAGGCCCAGCCTGAACGAGGACAAGAAAACGTGGATATGAACCGTCGGCAATTCTTCAAGGTCGCTGGAGTCGGCCTTGCGGGATCCAGCCTGGCGGCGTTAGGCATGGCTCCCACAGCCGCCTTTGCCGACCAGGTGCGCCATTTCAAATTGGCGCACACCGTGGAAACCCGCAACACCTGTCCCTACTGCTCGGTCGGCTGCGGCCTGATCATGTACAGCATGGGTGACCGGGCCAAGAACGTGGCCCAGAACATCATTCACATCGAGGGCGACGCCGACCACCCGGTCAACCGTGGCACCCTCTGCCCGAAAGGCGCCGGGCTGCTGGATTTCATCCACAGCCCCAATCGCCTCAAGTATCCCGAAATGCGCAAGCCTGGCAGCAACGAGTGGACCCGCATCAGCTGGGACGAGGCGCTTGACCGCATCGCCACCCTGATGAAGGAAGACCGCGATGCCAACTTCATCGCCACCAACGACAAGGGCCAGACGGTCAATCGCTGGCTGACCACGGGCTTCCTGGCCGCCTCGGCGTCCTCCAATGAAACCGGTTATTTGACGCACAAGATCGCGCGGAATCTGGGCCTGTTGGCCTTCGATAACCAAGCGCGCGTCTGACACGGCCCGACGGTGGCAGGTCTTGCCCCGACGTTTGGCCGTGGCGCCATGACAAATCACTGGAGCGACATCAAGAACGCTAACCTCGTCTTGATCATGGGCGGCAATGCCGCTGAAGCGCACCCGTGTGGTTTCAAGTGGGTCACCGAGGCCAAGGCACACACAACGCCCGGCTGATCGTGGTCGATCCGCGCTATACCCGTTCTGCCTCGGTTGCGGACTACTACGCCCCCATCCGGACCGGCAGCGACATTGCCTTCCTGGGCGGGTTGATCAATTACCTGATCACCCACGACAAGATCCAGCACGAATACGTCCGTAACTACACCGACGTAGGCTTTATCGTGAAGGAAGGCTTCTCCTTCGAAGACGGCCTGTATACCGGCTACGACGCTGAAAAACGTACCTATACTGACAAGACTCAATGGGGCTACGAGATCGGCGACGACGGCTTCGTCAAGATCGATGCAACGCTAGAGCACCCGCGTTGCGTCTTCCAGTTGATGAAGCAGCACTACAGCCGCTACACCCTGGAAGTGGCCAGTCAGGTATGTGGGACGCCCGTTGAGGCGATCGAGAAGGTCTGGGCCGAGATTGCCGAGACGTCGGCGCCCGGTCGCACGATGACCATCCTCTATGCCCTAGGTTGGACTCAGCACTCCATTGGCGCCCAGATCATTCGTGCCGGCGCCATGGTGCAGCTGCTGCTTGGCAACATCGGTATGCCCGGTGGCGGGATGAACGCCCTGCGCGGTCACTCCAACATCCAAGGCCTTACCGACCTGGGTCTCCTGTCGATCCAGCTGCCGGGCTACCTGACCATCGGCGCCGACGGCGAGCAGGACTACCACGCCTTCATCGACCGACGCGCCAGCAAGCCGCTGCGCCCGGGACAGATGAGCTACTGGCAGAACTACGGCAAGTTTCACGTCAGCCTGATGAAGGCCTGGTACGGCGACAATGCCACCAAGGATAACGACTGGTGCTACCACTGGTTGCCCAAGGTCGATGTCACGGGTGCTGGCTACGATGTGCTGCGCTACTTCGACATGATGGACAAGGGTCAGGTCAACGGCTATTTCTGCCAGGGTTTCAACCCCATCGCCGCCTTCCCCAACAAGGCCAAGGTGATGCGCGGGCTGTCCAAGCTCAAGTGGCTGGTGATCATGGATCCGCTGGCTACCGAGACCTCCGAGTTCTGGCGCAACCACGGCGATCACAATGATGTGAATACCGCGGAAATCCAGACCGAGGTGTTCCGCCTGCCCACCACCTGCTTCGCCGAGGAAGACGGCTCCCTGGTGAACTCCAGTCGCTGGCTGCAGTGGCACTTCAAGGGTGCCGAAGCGCCTGCCGAGGGCCGAAGCGACATCGTCATCATGTCCGAACTGTTCCTCAGATTGCGCGAGGCCTATCGCCAGGACGGTGGTGCCTTTCCTGATCCGATCCTGGGCCTTTCCTGGCCCTATGCCAAACCAGGAGAGCCTTCGGCGGAGGAGTTGGCCAAGGAGTTCAACGGCTACGCTGTGACCGACGTGCTCGATGCCAAGGGCGCCGTTTCGGCCAAGGCCGGCCAGCAACTTGCCGGTTTCGGCCAGTTGATGGACGACGGCAGTACCGCCTCGGGCTGCTGGATCTATTGCGGCGCCTGGACCGAGCAGGGCAACCAGATGGCGCGGCGCGACAACAGCGATCCGTTCCACATGGGGCAGACCCTGGGCTGGGCCTGGTCGTGGCCGAACAACCGCCGCATCCTCTACAACCGTGCCTCCTCGGATCTTAGCGGCAAGCCGTGGGACCCGAGCAAGAAGCTGGTCTGGTGGAACGACAAGGCGCAGAAGTGGGGCGGTACCGACGTGCCGGACTTCAAGATCGACGGCAAGCCTGGCGACGGGATGAGTCCGTTCATCATGAACCCGGAAGGGGTAGCGCGCTTCTTCTCGCTGGACAAGATGGCCGAGGGGCCCTTCCCGGAGCACTACGAGCCGTTCGAAACGCCCATCGGCGTCAACCCGCTGCACCCCAACAACCGCAAGGCGCTGAACAGCCCGGCGGCGCGGGTGCTCAAGGACGACTGGGCGGACTTCGGCGATCGCAAGGACTTCCCCTATGCGGCCACCACCTACCGCCTGACCGAGCACTTCCACTACTGGAGCAAGCACTGCCGCCTCAACGCCATCATCCAGCCCGAGCAGTTCGTCGAGATCGGCGAGGTGCTGGCCAAGCAGAAGGGCATCGCCGCGGGTGATCTCGTACGCGTCAGCTCCAAGCGCGGCCACATCGTCTGCAAGGCGGTGGTGACCAAGCGGATCCGTCCGCTGCAGGTCAATGGCGAAACGGTGCACCATGTCGGCATCCCCATCCACTGGGGCTTCTCCGGCGTGGCGCGGATGGGTTACCTGGCCAATACCCTGACTCCCTTCGTGGGTGACGGGAACACCCAGACGCCCGAGTTCAAGTCGTTCCTGGTCAACGTGGAGAAAGCGTGATGGCAAGCCAAGATATCTACGCCCGCTCCGCGACGACTACGGCTTATCCGTCCGTGCGCAATCAAGCGGAAGTGGCCAAGCTGATCGATGTGTCCAAGTGCATCGGCTGCAAGGCCTGCCAGGTCGCCTGTTCGGAATGGAACGAGCTGCGCGACGAGGTGGGCCATACCCACGGCACCTACGACAACCCGGCGGACCTCACCGCGGACTCCTGGACGCTGATGCGTTTCACCGAGCACGAGGACGAGGCCGGCAAGCTGGAGTGGCTGATCCGCAAGGACGGCTGCATGCACTGCGCCGAGCCGGGCTGCCTGAAGGCCTGTCCGAGTCCGGGGGCCATCGTCAAGTACGCCAACGGTATCGTCGACTTCAACCAGGACCACTGCATCGGGTGCGGCTACTGCATCGCCGGTTGCCCCTTCGACATCCCGCGGATCTCGAAAAAGGACAACAAGGCCTACAAGTGCTCGCTGTGTTCGGACCGGGTCGGGGTCGGCCTGGAGCCGGCTTGCGTCAAGACCTGCCCAACCGGCGCCATCGTGTTCGGCACCAAGGACGCCATGAAGGAGCACTCCGCCGAGCGCATCGTCGATCTCAAGAGTCGCGGCTACGAGAACGCCGGTCTGTACGACCCGGTGGGGGTAGGGGGCACCCACGTCATGTACGTGCTGCACCATGCCGACCAGCCGCAGCTGTACAACCACCTGCCCAAGGATCCGACCATCAGCCCCACCGTGGGCCTGTGGAAGGGCTTCACCAAACCCCTGGCGCTGTTCGCCATGGGCGCGGCGGTGCTGGCCGGTTTCTTCCACTACGTGCGCGTCGGTCCCAACCGGACCGATGACGACGACGAAGTGGTCGAAGCACCGCCCCGTCACGAGGGCGATGCGCCCAAGGGCGAGGTCAAGCAGCTGAGTCCGTCCGTGCAGATCTTCGATCCGCACGACAAGCAGCCCTAGCAGGGGTACGCCCCCGGTTAGCCGGGGGCGTCCTGGGAGATCGAGATGAAACCTGAAATCCAGCGTTACAACGCCAACGAGCGGACCAACCACTGGATCGTGGCGATCCTGTTCTTCATGGCCGGGCTGTCGGGACTGGCGCTGTTCCACCCGGCGCTGTTTCCGTTGTCGAGCCTGTTCGGCGGCGGCACCTGGACGCGCATCCTGCATCCCTTCATGGGTGTGGCGATGTTCCTGTTCTTCGCCTTCCTGGTGATCCGCTTCTGGCGGCACAACAAGATCGGTCGTGAAGACGCCCAGTGGCTCAAGCAGATCAACGATGTGCTGAACAACCGCGAGGAAAAGCTGCCGCCGATCGACAAGTACAACCCCGGGCAGAAGATCCTGTTCTGGGTACTGCTGGCCTGCATGCTGGTCCTGCTGGTCAGCGGCGTGGTCATCTGGCGGCAGTACTTCGCCCACCTGTTCCCCATCCCGGTGATCCGCCTGGGCGCCCTGGCCCATGCCGTCGCCGCCTTCGTGCTGGTGCTGTCGATCATCGTGCACATCTATGCCGGGATCTGGATCAAGGGCTCGGTGACCGCCATGATGACCGGCTGGGTGAGCCGGGCCTGGGCCAAGAAGCACCACTCGCTGTGGTACGAGAAGGTCACCCGCGAGAAGAAGTGAGCGGTCTCTATCGTTGGGCTTCGCTACGCTCAACCCAACCTACGGCTGAGGGGCGCGGCATTTTGCCCCTCTCCCTCCGGGAAAGGGCTGGGGTGAGGGCAGCGGAGCCCGACACCCCAACCCGCCCGCTATCCTGAATCCTCCATCTTCCACCGTTTTCCTAAGGAGCCCTGCCATGGCGGGCCAGATCCTCGAGCCCGGCGAAATCGAAGCCGCGGCCGTCAATCCCGATTTCATCCTGCTGCCCGGTGGCGAGCTGTTCGGCTATCGCGCCGACCGCCTGCGCCTGCTGGCCGCCGGCAATGCGCTGAGTGACTACCTGCTGCTGATGGCCGACCTGTGCGAAGCACAGCAAGGGGTCTTCGACCGTCTCGCCCCTCTGCCGCTGGACGAGACGCGCAGCGCCCAGAGTCTGCAGCACGGCCTACCGCCGCTGGGCTACGACACCCTGGTCCGCGAAGGCGACTGGTTGCCCGCGCTGGATGCCCTACTGGAGAACCTCAAGCTCGCGCAGGCGCCAGTGCAGGCCGCCCTGGACGAACTGCGCCAGGCCGATGCCGGCCAGCGCAAGGCCTGGGCCATCGCCCTGCTGGCCGGCAGCTATGAGCTGGTGCCCGCCGGCGTGGTGCCCTTTTTGGGCGCCGCCCTGCAGGTAGCCTGGACCCACTGGCTGCAGCGCAGTGACTTCAGCGCCCTGCGCGAACAGGGCAGCCAGACCCTCTGCCCGTGCTGCGGTGCGCCGCCCATGGCCGGCATCATCCATCACCTGGGCAAGGCCAATGGCCTGAGGTATCTCACCTGCTCGCTGTGCGCCTGCGAGTGGCACTTCGTGCGGGTCAAGTGCAGCCACTGCGAGACCGGCAAGGGCCTGGGCTACTACTCCCTGAGCACCGACGACGCCAACGCCCAGAAAGCACCGCTACGCGCCGAGACCTGCGCCCACTGCAAGACCTACCTCAAGCACCTCTATCGCGACCACGACACCCGCAGCGAACCCCTGTCCGCCGACCTCGCCAGCCTGGCGCTGGACGTGCGCCTGGCGGAAGAGGGCTACGAACGCCACGCGCCCAACCTGCTGTTCGCCCCGGGCTAGACCGGGCTGGGCGACCGCCCGGGGCAGGGTGGTCGCCGTTCCTTCTGTTTCCGCATATGGCGGGCTGCCTCGCCTGGCCAGTGCCCAAACGCGCCTTCGATTTCACTTTCTGAAGCCAAGCCGCGCGAACCTCGGCGAAGCGGTCGCCAACGTTGCTTATCGCGACAAGAGTCGGCTGGCAGCACCCTGTCACTCCGGGGTCATCTTGCAGAGCCAGTCTATCGAGGGACACAAAACCTTCTATCACGCCAGGCGGCGAAGCCATCTAGTATGGATCTTACGCCGCTTCGTCGGTGTGCCCATCTGATGAGGGGATAACAATGACCGCAACGTCCGTTTTGCCCAGGGTGGGGCTTCCCCCTGCGCCGGCTCGACGCCGGCAGCTGTGTCTGTCGAGCCCCTAGGGCCGACACGACCGGAACCCTGCCTTCTGAAGGCCGTGCTGCCGTCACGGCTGACAACCGGATGAACAAGACCCTGAGGTGCCAAGAAGATGTCGACCGAATCCAAGTGCCCGTTCAATCACGCCGCCGGCGGCGGTACCACCAACAAGGATTGGTGGCCGAATCAGCTCAATCTCAACTTCCTGCACCAGCATTCCTCGCTGTCCGACCCCATGGGCGAGGACTTCGACTACGCCGCCGAATTCAAGAGCCTCGATCTGGAGGCGGTGAAGGCTGACCTGCGCGCCGTGATGACCGATTCCCAGGACTGGTGGCCGGCCGACTTCGGGCACTACGGTCCGCTGTTCGTGCGCATGGCCTGGCACAGCGCCGGTACCTATCGGGTCGGTGACGGCCGCGGCGGCGCCGGTCAGGGCCAGCAGCGCTTCGCGCCCCTGAACAGCTGGCCGGACAACGTCAGCCTGGACAAGGCACGCCGGCTGATCTGGCCGGTCAAGCAGAAGTACGGGCGCAAGATCTCCTGGGCCGACCTCATCGTCCTCACCGGCAACGTCGCCCTGGAATCCATGGGCTTCAAGACCTTCGGCTTCTCCGGCGGTCGCCAGGACGTCTGGGAACCGGACGATGCGGTGTTCTGGGGTTCGGAAACCGTCTGGCTGGGTGGCGACGTCCGCTATGGCGCCCACAAGAAGATGGAGCAGCCCGGTGACGGTGTGCTGACCGCCCAGCCCGAGCAGCATCCGGTGGAGCACAGTCGCAACGATAATCCGCAGCGCACCCTGGAAAATCCCCTGGGCGCGGTGCAGATGGGCCTGATCTACGTGAACCCGGAAGGCCCGGAGGGCAATCCCGATCCGGTGGCTTCAGCCCATGACATTCGCGAGACCTTTGGCCGCATGGCCATGAACGACGAGGAGACTGTCGCCCTCATCGCCGGTGGCCACGCCTTCGGCAAGACCCACGGCGCAGGTCCCGCCACCAGCGTCGGTGCCGAGCCGGAAGCGGCCGACCTCGAACAGCAGGGCCTTGGCTGGAAGAACAGCTATGGCACCGGCAAGGGCGCCGACACCATCACCAGCGGCCTCGAAGTGACCTGGACCTCCACGCCCACCCGCTGGAGCAACGAATACTTCGAGAACATGTTCAAGTTCGAGTGGGAGCTGTTCAAGAGTCCCGCCGGCGCCCACCAGTGGCGACCGAAAGACGGCGCCGGTGCCAATGCCGTGCCCGATGCCCATGATCCCAACAAACGTCACCAGCCGACCATGCTCACCTCGGACCTGGCGCTGCGCTTCGATCCGGCCTACGAAAAGATCTCCCGCCGCTTCCTGGAAAACCCGGACCAACTGGCCGACGCCTTTGCCCGTGCCTGGTTCAAGCTGACCCACAGGGACATGGGTCCCCTGGCCCGCTACCTGGGCCCGGAAACCCCGAACGAAGAGCTGCTGTGGCAGGACCCGCTGCCCAAGGCCGCAGGCGCGCCCCTGGGCGAGGCCGAGGTCAAGGCGCTCAAGGACAAACTGGCCGCGTCCGGTCTGAGCGTGTCCGAACTGGTCGGCACCGCCTGGGCGGCTGCCTCCACTTTCCGCGGTTCCGACAAGCGCGGCGGGGCCAACGGTGGCCGTCTGCGCCTGGCGCCGCAAAAGGACTGGGAGGTCAACCAGCCGGCGCAACTGGCCAAGGTGCTGGGCGTGCTGGAAGGCATCCAGCGTGACGTCCAGGGTCAGGGCAAGCAGGTCTCCATCGCCGACCTGATCGTGCTGGCCGGCAGCGTCGGGGTGGAAAAGGCCGCCCAGGCGGCGGGTCATTCGATCAGCGTGCCCTTCACCCCGGGTCGCGTGGATGCCTCCCAGGAGCAGACCGACGTTCATTCCTTCGGGCACCTGGAGCCCTGGGCCGATGGCTTCCGCAACTATGTGGGCGGGGAGTTCAAGGTCAAGCCGGAATTCCTGCTGGTGGACAAGGCGCACCTGCTGAACCTGACCGCGCCCGAGCTGACGGTGCTGCTGGGCGGCCTGCGCGTGCTGGACATCAACGTAGGCGGCGCCAAGCACGGCGTCTTCACCCAGCGACCGCAGACCCTGACCAACGACTTCTTCGTCAACCTGTTGGACATGGCCACCGAGTGGAAGGCTACCGGTCCGGACAAGGCCACCTTCGAAGGTCGTGATCGCCAGAGCGGCGAGCTGAAGTGGACCGGCACCCGGGTCGACCTGGTGTTCGGTTCCCATGCCCAGCTGCGCGCCCTGAGCGAGGTCTACGGCAGTGCCGACGCCCAGGAGAAGTTCGTCCGGGACTTCGTCAAGGTCTGGACCAAGGTGATGGAGCTGGACCGTTTCGATCTGCGTTGATCGCCGCGTGGTAACCAGAAACGCCTCCTCCGGGAGGCGTTTTTTTGTCCGCGCAACCGACCCGCCACTCATCGCCGATCAATGGAGAGTCGCCTTGAATGCGCATTCCAGAGCCTTCCTTGCGTGTGATGCGCCACGTCCCGCCTTAAGCAAACCCTAAGCGCACCTTAAGGAGCGCATAACCGAGGGAATACAGACTGCGCTAAACACCCAGAGGCTGTCCCCATGGAAGCGCTTGCCGAACTCTCCCTCAGTCTGGTCGAAGGCCCCATCCGCCCCGATCTGTGCCGCGATGAAGTCCTCGCCGATCTGTTCGAGGCCACCGCGACGCGGGCGCCGGAGCGGCCCGCCCTGCTCGAAGGTGAGCGCAGCCTGAGCTACGGCGAGCTGGACGCCTGGGCCGATCGCGCCGCCTCGCGGCTGCTGGCGGCTGGCGCCAGGCCTGGCCGCGTGGTCGGCCTCTGGCTGCCGCGCGGCATCGAGCTGCTGGTGATGCAACTGGCCATCGCCAAGACTGGCGCCGCCTGGCTGCCTTGCGATGCCGAGACCCCGGCCGACCGCGTGGCCCTCTGCCTGGAGGACGCCCAGGCGGTCGGTGTGATCACTGGAGCGCCCTTCGCCGATCTGCTGGCGCGTCCCGGGCTTGGCTGCTGGACCCCCGACGAGCTGAGCGTCGGCCTGGCCCAGGGCGAGACCCTGCGCCGGCGTGGCCAGGTCTCCCCGGACAACCTGGCCTACCTGATCTATACCTCCGGCTCCACCGGCAAACCCAAGGGCATCGGCATCCGCCAGGACAGCATCTGCCACTTCTTGCGCAGTGAGAATTCGCTGCTCGGCATCGAGGCCGGCGACCGGGTCTACCAGGGCTTCTCGGTAGCGTTCGACATGTCCTTCGAGGAGATCTGGATCAGCTACCTGGTGGGCGCCACCCTCTGGCTGGCGCCGCGGGAGATCACCGCCGACCCCGAGGCCCTGGCCCGCGCCCTGACCGCCAATCGCATCAGCGTGTTGCACGTGGTGCCGACCCTGCTGGCACTGTTGCCGGAAGACGTCCCTAGCCTGCGGCTGATCAACCTCGGCGGCGAGATGTGCCCCGAGCCCCTGGTGGCGCGCTGGAGTCGGCCGCAGCGGCGGCTGTTCAACACCTATGGCCCGAGCGAGGCCACTGTCTCGGCGAGTCTGGCGCAACTGCAACCGGGCGAGCTGGTGACCATCGGCCGGCCGCTGCCCAACTACAGCCTGCTGGTGGTGCACGCCGATGCCAGCCTGCCGCTGGCGCTGCTGCCACGCGATCAGGTGGGCGAACTCTGCATCACCGGTCCGGGCGTGGCGGATGGCTACCTGGGGCGGCCGGAACTGACCGCCGAGAAATTCCTGCCTAATCCCTGGAGCACTGGCAGCCACGACCTCAAGCTCTATCGCACCGGTGACCTGGCGCGGGTCGACGAACACGGCCAGGTGCATTGCCTGGGCCGGGTCGACGACCAGGTGAAGATCCGCGGCTATCGGGTCGAGCTGGGCGAGATCGAAGCCACCCTGGCGAGGCAGCCCGGCGTCGGGACCGTGGCAGTGGTGCTGCGCGAAGAGGCCGGCGTCGAGCAACTGGTGGCCTTCCTGGTCGGTGATGGCGGCCCGGTGCCGCGCAGCGACCTGTTGCGGACCGAGTTGGCCGGCTGCCTGCCGCTGTACATGGTGCCCAGCCGTTTCGAGTGGCTCGGCGAGATGCCGCGACTGAATTCCGGCAAGATCGACCGCAAGCAGTTGCGCACCCGGCCGCTGGCCATTGCCGTGGTGGCGCCGGTCGCTCCGGCCAGCGGCGCCCTGGGCGCCGTTCTCGCGGCCACCGCCGAACTGTTTCCCGGCCAAGCGCTGCACGCCGAGATGGATTTCTTCGATGACCTGGGCGGTCACTCGCTGTTTGCCGCCCGACTGGTTTCGCGCCTGCGTCAGGACTCGCGCTATGCCAGCGCCACGGTCAAGGCGGTCTATTCCGGTCGCACCCTGGGCGCCATTGCCGACGCCCTGGAGGCGGATGCCGCCGAGGCTGGCCAGGCCATGGCCACCGAGGCCTGGGCCCCACCCAGCCGCTGGCGCCGCTGGCGTTGCGGGCTGGCCCAGGCGGCGGCTCTGCCGCCACTCCTGACCCTGCGCCTGGGACGCTGGTTGGCACCTTTCCTGGCCTTCCCGCTGCTGATCCATTCCGGCACCACGCTGCCCCTGGCCATGCTGACCGCCCTGAGTCTGTTCGTTCTGGCCATCGGCCTGGAATTCGCCGTGGCCCTGGTAGGCAAGCGCCTGACCGGGCGCCTGCAGCCCGGTCGTTATCCGCTGTGGGGCCTGACCTACTACCGCTGGTGGCTGGGCGAACGCTTTCTCGCCCTGGCGCCGGCCTACCTGCTCAGCGGCTCGCCATTGGCTCGTGGCTGGCTCCGGCTGCTGGGCGCCCAGGTCGGTGCCGAGGCCTTCGTCGGCACCCTGACCTTGCGCGTCCCCGAGCTGCTGACCCTGGGGCAGGGCGCCAGCCTGGGCAATGGCGTCAACTTCGAGAACGCCCGGGTGCTGCGCGGCGAGTTGCTGCTTGGCCCCGTGACCCTCGGCCAGGAGGCCCAGGTCGGCTCCTATGCCATCCTCGAAGGTGATACCGCCCTTGGTGACGGCGCTCGCCTGCAGGCCCAGTCTGCCTTGCGCAGCGGTCAGCGCGTCCCGGCCGGACGCCACTGGGGCGGCGCGCCGGCCCATGACCAGGGCGCCGCCGGTGCCCGCGTCCTGCCGCCGACCCCGGTGTCCCGTGCCCAGCGTGCCGTACTGAAAGGGCTCTATGCCCTCAGCGGTCTGGTGGTCTCGGTGCTGTTCTTCATGCCGCTGTTTCCCCTGGCGCTGCTGATCGACGAACTGGAAAGTTTCGGTGGACTGCCCTGGTGGCACACCTCTTCGCTGCTGCTCGACGCCCTGCAGTATGGGGTGCTGGCGCTGCCACTGGGCGTGGTCAGCGTTGCCCTGACCCTGCTCGGCTGCGCCCTGGCGCGCCGGCTGATCCTGCCGCGCCTGGACGAAGGCCAGTGGTCGGTCGACAGCCTCTTCTACTGGCGCAAGTGGCTGGCCAACCTGATCCAGGAGTCGGCGCTGCAAAGCCTGCAGGGCCTCTATGCCACGGTGTACTCGGCCCTCTGGTATCGCCTGCTGGGTGCCCGGGTCGGCCGTGATGCGGAGATATCCACCGCCCAGGGCCCGGTGTCCTCGTTGCTGGAACTGGGCGCCGAGACCTTTATCGCCGATGCCGTGATGCTAGGCGACGAACAGGTAGCCCAGGGCTGGATGACCCTCAGGCGCACCTCCATCGCCCGCCGCAGTTTCGTCGGCAACGGCGCCTATGTCGCCGACGGCTGCCATATCCCCGAGGACGCCCTGATCGGTGTCCTGGGTCGACTCGACGAAGGCGTGCCCCTGCGCCAGGGCGAAACCTGGCTCGGCTCGCCGGCGGTGCGGTTGCCGGCGCGGGAAACCCTCACCGGCTACCCGGAAAGCCTGACGTTCCGCCCGGCACCCTGGCGCCGGGTGGCGCGTGGTCTGATCGAGGCCCTGCGCATCGTGCTGCCTACCGGCTTCACCGTCGCCGCCGGCTGCGCCATCGCCGAAGCCCTGGTACCGCTGTGGCAGGCCGGAGCCTGGCTGCAACTGCTTGGCGAGACCCTGCTGGCCGGCAGCGCTTTCGCCCTGGCCAGTTTCCTGGTGGTGCTGGGCCTCAAGTGGCTGGTGGTCGGTCGCTATCGACCGCGCTCGGCGCCCATGTGGACCTTTTTCGTCTGGCGCAGCGAAGCCATCACCAGCCTCTACGAGACCCTGGCCGTGCCCAATCTGCTCGGCACCCTGCGCGGTACGCCCTGGCTGCCCCTGGCACTGCGCCTGCTCGGCGCCCGACTGGGCCGGGGCACCTACCTGGATACCACCGACCTCACCGAGTTCGACTGCGTGCGGCTGGGCGATCACGGCGAACTCAATGCCCTGGCCGGGCCCCAGACCCACCTGTTCGAAGATCGGGTGATGAAGGTGGGCGAAGTCGAGCTGGGGGCCGGGGTCAACCTGGGGCCGCGCAGCGTGGTGCTCTATGGCGCCCGCGTCGGCGACGACGTGGAACTGGGCCCGCTGTCGCTGGTGATGAAGGGCGAAACCCTGCCGGGTCGCTCGCGCTGGGAGGGTAACCCCGTTCAGCCCCGGCGCTAGGACTGTCACACAACCATAAAGACAGCCCTGGATACTCCGCCCCGTACAACAATGACGGGGCAAGGCGATGACGGCGTGGGTACGACGGATCAGGATCGGACGGACCGGCTGGCTGCTGGGCCTGGCCCTGCTGCTGGCACTGGGGGTGACCCAGGGCCTGCGCAGCAGCCATCTGGACAGCCAGTTGCTGTTCTGGGTCGGCCAGCAGTGGCAGAGCGAACCCCGAACCTCCCTGGAACTCGGTCGCTACCGGGTGGCGGTGGAAGCCAAGCCGGTGGCCGGCGTCACCGAGAACCTGTCCGACCTCAGCTATGACCCGGAGCGGGATCGCCTCTGGGCAGTGGTCAACAATCCGCCGGAGTTGCTGGCGCTGAGCCGGGACGGCGAGCTGCTGCAACGCCATCGCCTGGAAGGCTTCGACGACGTCGAAGGCGTGACCTACCTGGGCAACGACCGCCTGCTGCTGGCGGAAGAGGGTGCCAACGCCCTGACCCTGGTAGGCATCCCCGAGGGCGACGACGTGCTCCGGCGCAAGGACTATCGCAGCCTGACCCTGGATCTCTTCCCCCGCGCCAACCAGGGCTTCGAAGGCCTGGACTACGACGCCGCCCGCGATCGGCTGTTCGTGGTCAAGGAGCACTCGCCGCGCAAGCTCTATGAAATCCGTGGCCTGCTCAAGAGCTTCGACGGCGACTTCGCCCTGCGCATCATCGATCGCCAGGCCTGGCTGGACCAGGCGCCCAGCACCGGCGACCTGTCCGCGGTCCATGTCGATCGCCGCACCGGCCACCTGCTGCTGCTCAGCGACGAGTCGCGGGTGCTGATCGAACTCGACGACCAGGGCCATACCCTGGATACCCGTTCCCTGGTGGCGCCCTTCGGCGGCCTGTCACGGCGGATCCGCCAGCCCGAGGGTGCCACCCTGGATACCGCCGGCAACCTCTATGTGGTCAGCGAGCCTAACTTGTTCTATCGCTACCAGAAGCGCTGAAACAGGTGCTTGGATTCAAGACTGCTCGATACCGGTGGAGGGGTCGTAGATCAAGCTAACCAGATCGGCCACCTCGGTTAGCGAGCCCCTCATCGCCATCGCTCGATCAAAGCCATGAAAGTGCTCAGGCGCACCTTGACGCAACAAGGCAAAAGCCGCTTTCGGACCCGGATAATAGAGTCCCCGCACCGCGAAATAGTCTTCCAGCAGGGAGAACAGCAGCCAGTGGAGCCGATAGTGACCTTCGGCATCGTCGCGTGCTGCCCGGCGCAACATGCGCCGCGCCCACTGTTGCCGGTGGAGACGTTCATCGGTTGACAGCGCTACGGTCTGTTCTGCTACTAGCTCTTCCACCTGGGCAAGCACCTGCTCGCCAAACCGTTCGCGCTGGAACAAGACTCGGCCGCCCTTTAGCCGAACCCAACTGGCATTGGGTCGTGCAGCGGTCGCATCGATCCAGCCATCCACATATAGGCCCTGCCAGTCCGTGGGCAAGCGGATCGGGGCGTCCGTATCCCGGAACCCTAGTACATCCAGATCGCTGTCAGGCTCCCAGTCGCCACGAGCGCGCGAGCCGTAGAGGATAGCGGTATGACAGCCGTAGTCGTGGCGCAGCACTTCGGCAAGGGCTGCCACCAGCGTGGCGTTGTCCGCCGCTGAACAACGAGCCATTCAGACGCCGCCCAGTCGCTCCAACACGGCGGGGGTGTCCTGGGCGCCCATGGCGCGGGCCACGCTCAGCGCCGTGTTGCCGGCGGCGTCCCGGGCCTTGGGATCGGCGCCGCGGGCGACCAGCAATTCCACCATCTGCACGTGATTGAACATGGCCGCCATCATCAGCGCGGTCTTGCCGTCGGGCATGGCGCCCTCCACGGCGGCGCCGTGCTCCAGCAGCAGTTCGGCCATCGGCAGGTTGTTCTTGAAGGCCGCCCCGGCCAGGGGCGACTGGCCCATGTCGTTGGCCAGATTCGGATCGGCCCGGTGCTCCAGCAGGACGCGACTGGCCTCCAGGTGACCGTGGTAGCTGGCCAGCATCAGCAGGCTGTCGCCCTTGTGATTGCGCAGATTGGGCGTCAGCCCCTTGTCCAGTACCAGGGCCAGCACCTCGGCATTGCCGGTGCGCGCAAGGTTGAACACCTCGGTGGCGAATTCCTGGGCTTCTTCATCGGTCATGCGCTGGGGACCGTCTGCGGTCATGGGGTTCTCCTGGGCTAAAGGCGGGCGGGACCCTCGGGGTCCCAGACGATAGGAGGGCAGACCCGAACGGCAGGAGGGAGTTCTCCCACGGCGGCGAAACAAGGCCGCCGCGAGCCGGCTAGCCGAAGGTCGCATGGGTCTCGGAAAAGGCCTGCAACTCCGCCACGCTGTAGTTGCCGACCATCAGCACCGGACCATGGGCCGTGCCGATCTGTGCCGGCAGGGTGTCGAGAAAGCCACCGGTCGGGGTCACTCCCAGGTTAGTGTATTCGGCGGCCGGCAGATGGAATTCGGCGATCAGGCGCGCCGCTTCGGCGATCCCGGCGGCCACGCTGACCGGATGCAGGGCCACCCCCAGCGGATTGACCTGGCCACCGTTGTCGCCATTGAACAGGTGGCCCACCTTGGCCGCCGCCTCGGCCAGGTCGTGCTGGTCGGCCTGGGCACCGATCAGGAACAGCGAGCCATAGTGCGGCAGGCTGCCACCGCCCTCGGCCTGGCTGACGAAGCTGGGCGCGAAGGGTTGCTCGCCACGGATGTCGGAACTGTAGTTGGCCACTGGATCACCGAGGGTGACCACGTTGACGAAGTTGCCTCCCTGGCCCACCGCGTGCAGGTCACGCGGAATCCCGGAGGCCTCGAAGCTGATGCCGCCCAGACCGGTCTGCTGGGCAACGTATTCCGCCGAGATGCCACCCAGGGAGTGGCCGGTGACGAAGATGTCCTGGGTGCCATAGCCCTGCTTGGCCGCCGCCTCGATCACCTGGTGGGCGAAGTCCAGCGGCTGGTGCTGGGCGCTGGACACCTGCTGGCCGAGGATCTGCAGATCGCTCAAGAGGCTACCGGCGGTGGACAGGGGGTCGATCAGCAGATTCTCGCCGCGGGTCGTGCCAGCATAGCTGATGAGCACCTGGTTCTCGGCGGTGATCCAGGTGTGAGCCGTCGCGCCGTTGAGCGAGTTGTGCAGCGTCAGCTGCTGGCCATCGACCAGGAAGGGCCGCATGCCGTCGGGCGTGCCACCCAGCACGTACTCGCTGATGGCGCCGTTGAGGAATTCGCTGACGGTGGGGGTGCTGGCCGAACTGGTCTGCGCCAGCGGCGTGACCGCGGCGCCTTTCAGCGTGTGCAGGTAGGTGAAGTTGCCGAGGCTGACGATGTCGCTGTGGTCGAGCAGGCCATCGCTGGCCCAGGGGGAGGTTTTCTTGGACATGACGGCACCTTTGTTATTGTCGTGAGGTGGACGTGGTGGCCAGGGCTTTCCACGCCAGGACTGCGGTAGGCGCCTGGGAAAAGCCCGCGAAAACCATCCTAGGACGGGCTCTGGCACGCGGCAAACCGGGAACCCAGGGGTCATTTCCAGACGACCGAGGTCCGGGTTCGGGCCACCCCATGCAACGGCGGGCCAGGCCTGCAGCAGCGCGGCACGCTCTGGTCGACCCGCCCTGGGTTCGGGCTACACTGGGGATCGACTCGACCCCAGAGGCTCCCATGACCGCCATTCGCCTGCCGTCCATCGACCGCCTGCTGCGCCACCCCGCTTCGCGTCCGTTGGAGGAGCGCCACGGTCGCGAGCAGGTCCTGGGCGGCTATCGGTCGCTGCTGGACGATCTGCGCGGCGCCCTGAAGGCCGGCACCCTGACCGCCGTGGAGGTAGAGGAGGGCGTCCTGGCCGGCCGCCTGGGCGAGCGCCTGGCACTGCGTAGCCAGCCACGGGTGCGGCGGGTGTTCAACCTCACCGGCACGGTGTTGCACACCAACCTGGGGCGGGCGCTGCTGGCGGAAGAGGCCATCGCCGCGGTGACCGAGGCCGCGCGCCAGCCGATGAATCTGGAATTCGACCTGGCCACCGGCAAGCGCGGCGATCGCGACGACCTGGTCGCCGACCTGGTGCGCGAACTGACCGGCTCCGAGGCGGTGACCGTGGTCAACAACAATGCCGCGGCGGTCCTGCTGGCCCTGCATGCCATAGGGGCGCGCAAGGAAGGGGTGCTGTCCCGTGGCGAGCTGATCGAGATCGGTGGTGCCTTTCGCATCCCCGACATCATGGCCCGGGCCGGGGTCAAGCTGGTGGAGGTGGGCACCACCAATCGCACCCATGCCCGCGACTACGAGGCCGCCATCGGCCCGCGCACCGCGCTGCTGATGCGGGTGCACACCAGCAACTACAGCGTCCAGGGCTTTACCGCCAGCGTGGCCACGGCGGAGCTGGCCGCCATTGCCCGCGCCCATAACGTGCCGCTGCTGGAAGACCTGGGTAGCGGCACCCTGGTGGACCTGACCCGCTGGGGGCTACCCGCCGAACCCACGGTGCAGCAGGCCCTGCGCGATGGCGCCGACCTGGTGACCTTTAGTGGCGACAAGCTGCTGGGCGGCCCCCAGTGCGGCCTCATCGTCGGTCGCCGCGACCTCATCGAGCGCATCAAGAAGAATCCGCTCAAGCGGGCGCTGCGGGTCGACAAGCTGACCCTGGCCGCCCTGGAAGCGACCCTGGCGCTCTATCGCGATCCGGATCGACTGGCCGAGCGGTTGCCCAGCCTCAGGCTGCTGTCGCGCTCGGCCGAGGCCATCACCACCCAGGCCGAGCGGCTGCTGCCGGCCTTCGCCGCCGTGCTAGGCGCGACCTATGCGGTCAGCGTGGAGCCGGCGCTGGGCATGATCGGCAGTGGCGCCCAGCCGGTGGCACGGCTGCCCGGGGCGGCGCTGTGCTGTCGCCCCCAGGTCAGCAAGCGCCTGCGTGGGCGCGCCCTGCGGCAATTGGAAGAGGGCCTGCGCCAGCTACCCATTCCGGTGGTGGGGCGCATCGACGCCGATGCGCTCTGGCTGGATTTGCGTCAGCTCGACGACGAAGCCGCCTTTCTCGCGCAATTGCCAGCGCTGCTGCTGCCGGAGATTCGCTAAGAGCCTGTTCAAAGGCTCGCGAGCTAGAGCCAAACAAGGCGAAAAGACCTGAGGAAGCGGAGTTTACGAGTAGTAAATGAGCATTCCGATGGTCTTTTCAACGCCGTTTGGCCGACGCGCAGCAGCCTTTGAATAGGCTCTAACGAACGACCCAGCGCTGCCGGGCCCAGTTACTCAGCAGATCCACGCCCAGCACCAGCACCAGCATGCCGAGGATCACGGTGGCGGCCTGGGCCTGCTGGAACAGGCTCAGGCTGAAGTACAGCTGCTGCCCCAGGCCGCCGGCGCCGACGAAGCCGAGGATGCTGGCCATGCGGATGTTGTTTTCCCAGCGATAGAGCAGATAGGCCAGCAACTGCGGCCAGACTGCCGGCAGGGTGCCGTAGAGAAAGGCCGCCAGCGCGCCACCGCCGGCCAGGCGAATGGCTTCGGCAGGCGCCTTGGGGGTGTTTTCCAGGGCTTCGGCGAACAGCCGGCCAAGCACCCCGGCGGTGTGTAGGGCCAGCGCCAGGGTGCCGGCATTGGGTCCCAGGCCGGCGGCCAGCACCATCAGCGCCGCCCAGACCAGTTCCGGCACGGCGCGCAGGGCATTGAGCAGCAGCCGCGCCAGCGCCAGGGCGGCCAGGCCGAAGCGGCCGGCCGCCAGCAGCGCCAGCAGGATGCCCAGTAGCCCGGCGAGCAGGGTACCCAGGGCCGACATCGCCAGGGTTTCCACAGCGCCCCGGGCCACGGCCGACAGCTGGGCGAGGGAGAAATCCGGCTTGAGGAAATCGGCCAGGAAGCTACCCATCTGACCCAGGGCGCGGGCGCTCAGCAATTCGCCAAAGGCGGTGCCCAGGTAGCTGATGGACGCCAGCAGGGCGGTGCCCATCGCCACTACCGTCAACAGCCCGGGGCCACGGCCTCGGCCGCGCTCCACCTGGCGCAGCAGCCGGCTCAGCACATCGGCCAGCAGCACCAGCACCAGGAAGGTCAGCAGCAGGCTGGCCACCTCGCCACCGGCGAACATGCGTAGCGACAGGTCGACCTGCTGGCCGAGGCCGCCAGCGCCGACGAAGCCCATCACCACCGAGGCGCGGATGGCGCACTCCCAGCGGTAGACGCTGTAGGAAATCATCTCGCCCGCGGCATTGGGCAGCACGCCATAGACGAAGGCCTGCAGGCGACCGGCGCCCTGGAGCAGCAGGGCCCGCGCCGGGCGGGGATCGACCGATTCGAAGATCTCCGCATAGACCTTGCCCAGCATGCCGCCGTAGGTGATGGCGATGGCCAGCACCCCCGCCGTGGGGCCCAGGCCGACGGCGCGGACGAACAGCAGCGCCCAGACGATCTCCGGCACGCTGCGCAGGACGATCAGTACCCCGCGGACCAGCCCGCGGAGCAGGCGTGGCAACCGACCGGGGCGACCGGCGCGGGGCAGGGCGGAAATCGACAGCGCGCGGGTGGCTAGCAGGGCAGCGGGCAGGGCGATCAGTGCCGCCAGGGCCATGCCCAAGGTGGCGATGGCCAGGGTTTCCAGGGTGGCGCGACCCAGCACGGCGAGAAAGTCGGCGTCATGGGCCGGGGGCCAGAAGCCGGCGAGAAAGTTGCCCATGGTGCGGGCATTGTCGCCGGTGAAGAGGCCCAGCAGATCGAATTCCGCCAGGCGCAGCGTCGGCCAGGCCAGCACCAGGGCCAGCAGGGTGAGCAGCAGGCGGGGCCGGGCAGCGGGGTCCCGACGAGGCGGATTCAGCATCGTGGCAGATCGAGCGGTGTCTCGGCCGGAGTCGGCGCGGCGGGCGCTAGGGTGGTACTCAGGCCGTCATTGGCATAGAGCGCCGCGAGATCGGCCTCGCTCACCGCGCTGGCGGGCTTGTCCCACAGCAGCCGACCGGCACGCAGACCGAGGATGCGCGGAAAGCGCTGTAGCGCCAGTTCGACGTTGTGCAGGCTGGTGACCAGGGTGCTGCCCTGGCGCCCGGCGGCGTCGCGCAGCACCTCCAGGGTATGGCCGGCCAGCACCGGGTCCATGGCCGACACGGGTTCGTCGGCGAGCAGCAGCTGCGGTTGCTGGTAGAGCGCCCGGGCGATGCCGATGCGCTGCAGCTGGCCACCGGACAACTGATCGCAGGAGGCGTAGAGACGGTCGGCGAGATCCAGCGGCGTCAGGGCCGCAGCGGCGCCGTCACGATCCAGGGGATGCACCAGGCTGATCAGGCTACGCGCCAGCGACCACTGGCCGAGCCGTCCGGCCAGCACCGCGGTGATGACTCTCTGGCGTGCGGGCAGCGGCGGGGCCTGGTGGATGAGACCGATACGGGCGCGCAGCTGGCGCCGCGCGCGGTTGCCCAGCGTCCAGGGATCTTCCCCGAGTAGCTCCAGCTGACCCGTCACGGGCCGCAGCCCGGTGGCGAGCAGCCGCAGCAGGCTGGTCTTGCCCGCCCCGGACGGGCCGATTAGGGCGACCTGCTCACCCTGTTCCAGGTGCAGGTCGAGATCGGCCAGGGCGGGCGAGCCGTCGGCGTGTACCAGCGTCACGCCCCTGAGGGCGAGACTCACTTGAGCAGGCCGGCTGCCAGGGCGGAAGCTTCGATGCTCTTGTAGTTGTCCGGCGAGGTCGGCACGAAGCGGCTGGCCGCCTGCAGGTCGAGGATCGCCTTGTCCGCCGGCTTGGCCGGGTCCAGGTCGAGGAAGGCCTGCTTGATCTTGGCCGCCAGTTGCGGATCCAGATTGCCCCGCACCGTCCAGTTGTAGTCGTAGTAGGCCGGGGTGGTGGCGATCACCCGCACCTTGCTGGTGTCGACCTTGCCGGCGTCGACCAGCTTCTTCCACACCGAGGCGTTGAGCACCCCGGCATCGGCCTTGCCCGCGGCAACCCAGGCGACGGTGGCGTCATGGGCGCCGGAATAGGCTACCCGCGAGAAGAACTGCTCGGGAACGATGCCGTCCTGCTGCATGAAGTAGCGCGGCATCAGGCTGCCCGAGGTGGAGGAGACCGAACCAAAGGCGAAGGTCTTGCCCTTGAGGTCCTGCAGACTCTTCACGGCCGGATCGGCGGTGATGAATTTGCTGGTGAACTGCTGATCTTCCTCACGCTGTACCAGGGGATTCATCGGCGCCTTGCGCTGCGCCTGGACGAAGGTGAAGCCACCGAACCAGGCCAGGTCCAGCCGATCCGACGCCATGGCTTCCACCACGCTGGCATAGTCGGACACCGGCACGAACTTGACCGGCATGCCCAGGCGTTGCTCCAGGTATTCGCCCAGCGGCTTGAACTTGCGGATCAGCTCGGTGGGCGCCTCGTCGGGAATGGCCGAGACGCGCAGTTCGTCGGCGGCATGGGAAAGCAGGGACGTCAGGGACAGGGCCAGGCCTGCTGCCAGGGCCAGCGAACGCTTGAGCATGGGTTTCTCCGGTTCAATAGCGGAAAAAAAGGGGCTGCAGTATAGGGGGTGACGCTCGATTGCGCAGCCGTCACGGGGCCGGAGGCCTTGCCGGAACGTGCGGCGCAGCGACGGAAACGCTCTAGACGGCGACTGCGCGGCGGACTCGAAGCAGCGTTCGAGTCCGCCAGGGAGGGGGAGATTAGCCGGCAGGCGCTCAGGTCTCGTCGAAGAAGCGCTCGTTCCAGTCCACCAGGGGTTGTGGCGAATTGAGCTTCTGCCCGTAGATCACCGCGTAGGCCAGCACGTTCTGCACGTATTGCCGCGTCTCGTCGAAGGGAATGGTCTCCACCCAGACATCGAAGGCCAGGTGGCGGGCGCCGTTCAGCCAGCGCTTCACCCGGCCCGGGCCGGCGTTGTAGGCGGCCGAGGCCAGCACGCGGTTGCCGTTGAACTGGGCATGGACCATGGACAGATAGGCGGTGCCCAGCTGGATGTTCTTTTCCGGGGTCAGCGCCTGCTGCGGCGAGGCCAGGGGAATGGCGAACTTGCTGGCGGTATGGCTGGCGGTGGCCGGCATCAGCTGCATCAGCCCCATGGCGCCCACGCCGGAGCGCGCATCGGCCATGAAACCGCTCTCCTGGCGGGTGATGGCGAACACCCAGCTGCTGTGCAGGCCGCGGGTCTGGGCCTCGCGCACGAAGCTCTCGCGATAGGCGATGGGGAAGCGGATATCCAGGTCGTCCCAGTACTTGGCCAGGCTGATGGTGCGAATCGCCGGGAAGTACCACTGCATGTCGTAGGCCATGCGCGCCTGGGCCACCAGTTCGTCACGGTTGAAGTGCCGGCTGACGTAGAACCACTCGCGGCGGGCATTGATCGGCTCGCCGCGAGCGATGAATTCCAGGGCCCGCTGCACGCCCGGGGTGTTGCGTACCTTGCGCTTGAGGGCGTCGCTGAGCATCAGCGGCTTGTTGTTGAGCTGATAGGGCGCCTTGCTGCGGTCGGCAGCGAGAAAGCCGTAATAGTCACGCTCGCGACTGACTTCGGCGTATTCGCGCAGCACCGCCGGACTCTGCGGCTGCATCAGCTCCAGGGTGCGGGCGCGCCAGTATTCCCAGCGATTGGCCTTGGCCAGGCTGGGCGGAAAGCGCTCGATCAGGGCATGGGCATCGCTCCAGCGACCCAGGCGCAGGAGCAGTCGGGCGCGCCATTCGCTGACGTCGTCATCACGCAGCTCGGGATCGTAACGCTCCATCAACGGCAGGGCGCGCGGATCGAAGTTCTTCGCCAGGGTCAGGCCGATCTGGCGGGCGATGGCGACCTTTTCGTCGCGGGTGAAGGGCATGCGCTGGCTGTAGACATCGAGCAGACCCATGGCCTGTTCCGGATCCTGGCGCGCCAGTTTGCGCAGTCCCAGGCCGACCACGTCGGCGAGGCTCTCGCTGGCCGGGGCGAAAGCCTGGACATTGGCGATCTGCTGCGGCTTCTGCGCTACGTCGATCAGCCGCTGGGCCTGGCCGGACAGCGTCGGCAACTGGGCGGAGAGGGTGCGCACCAGGCCGTATTCGCCCTTGTCGGCGGCCAGCTTGGCGCGCTCCCAGACCCGCTCCTCGGTGAGCTGGCCGCGCGCCGCCCAGGCCTGGAACAGGCCGTCGCAGCTGGTCGGCTGGGCTTTGCCCACCAGCCAGTACTTCTCCGCCAGCTTGAAGCCCTCGCTGGCATTGCCCTGGGCGATCAGGTACTGGCCGTGCAGGCAATCCAGTTCGGTGAAGTTGTAGTCGGGCGAATAGTATTTCTCGAAGCGATTCCAGTCGCCGCGATCGGCCAGGCTGCGCAGCCAGCGCAGACGCAGCCAGTTGGACTGCGGCAGATCGCCGTGCTCGGCGAGAAAGGTCTCGATCTCGGCGTCGCTGGCGCCGGGGACGCGCTTGATCAGCTCGTCGTAGGCCAGGTAGGGCTCCAGCGGATAGGTGCGCAGTTCGCCGCGATTGGCCAGGTAAACGCTGGCGTCGCCGCGATCCAGCGCCGCCTTGGCCTGGTCGTAGAGTTGCCGCTGCTGCTCTAGGGGAGCGGCTTGCGAGGTGGTGGAGCCGATCAGGGGAGCGAGGAGCAGGGGCAGGATGACGAACAGGCGACCGCGCATGGGAATTCCGTAAAAGCTGAATGCGGAGGAGGCGGCGCGCCAGGCTCAGGGCCAGCGGCCGACCGTCACGGGGCAGTCTAGCTTACGTGCCGGCGCCAGGCGGCGAAAGCGTCGGCCATGGCCTGCCGTCGGGCGGTCCGGGCGTTTCGCCGGGTCGCGTCGACCGGCGCTAGGGTAGGCGTCTCTGCTAGACTGGCTGGCCTTTTTCGCGGAGAAACCCATGGCGCTGCTCAAGTTCACCAACGTATCCCTGGCCTTTGGCGTCACCCCCTTACTGGACGGGGTGTCCTGGCAGATCGAACGGGGCGAGCGGGTATGCATCATCGGCCGCAACGGCACCGGCAAATCCAGCCTCTTGCGCATCGTCAAGGGCGAGCAGCAGGCCGACGACGGCGAGGTCTGGCGCGCGCCGGCGCTGAAGATCGGCGAGCTGCCGCAGGAACTGCCGCGCGCCGACGACCGCTCGGTGTTCGACGTGGTGGCCGCCGGCCTGGCGGGCGTCGGCGAGCTGCTCGCCGAATACCATCACCTGACCCAGGACACCAGCGGTGAACTGGACATGGACCGCCTCATGCACGTCCAGCAGGAGCTGGAGGCCCGCGATGGCTGGCGCCTGCAGCAACTGGTGGAGAGCACCCTGAGCCGGCTGCAGCTGCCGGCGGAAAAGACCCTCGCCGAACTGTCCGGTGGCTGGCGGCGGCGCGTGCTGCTGGCTCAGGCCCTGGTGGCCGAGCCCGATCTGCTGCTGCTCGACGAACCCACCAACCACCTGGACATCGGGGCCATCGCCTGGCTGGAAGACGCCCTGCGCGGCTATCCCGGCGCCGTGCTGTTCATCACCCACGACCGGGCCTTCCTTCAGGCGCTGGCCACCCGCATCCTCGAACTGGACCGCGGCAACCTGATCGATTGGCAGGGCGACTACGCCAGCTTCCTGGTGCACAAGGAGCAGCAGCTGGCGGCGGAAGAGACCGCCAATGCCCTGTTCGACAAGCGCCTGGCCCAGGAAGAGGTCTGGATCCGCCAGGGCATCAAGGCCCGACGTACCCGTAACGAAGGCCGGGTCCGTGCCCTCAAGGCCATGCGCAACGAACGCAGCGAGCGACGCGAACGCCAGGGCAAGGCCAATCTGTTGCTGGAAACGGCCGACAAGTCCGGCAAGCAGGTCATCCTCGCCGAGCACATGAGCTATGCCCACCCCGGCGGCGAGCCGCTCATCCGCGACCTGACCCTGCTGATCCAGCGTGGCGATCGCATCGGCCTGCTCGGCCCCAATGGCTCGGGCAAGACCACCCTGCTTAAGTTGCTGCTGGGTGACCTGCAGCCCACCACCGGCAAGATCCAGTACGGCACCAAGCTGGAGATCGCCTACTTCGACCAGCTGCGCCTGCAACTGGAGCCGGAGAAGACGGTGATCGACAACCTCGCCGAGGGTCGCGAATTCATCACCATCAACGGCCAGGATCGCCATGTGCTGAGCTACCTGGGCGATTTCCTGTTCAGCCCCCAGCGTGCCCGTACCCCGGTCAAGGCGCTGTCCGGTGGCGAGCGCGCGCGCCTGCTGCTGGCCAAGCTGTTCAGCAAGCCGGCCAACCTGCTGGTGCTGGACGAACCCACCAACGACCTCGACGTCGAGACCCTGGAACTGCTCGAAGAGGTGCTGCTGAGTTTCGAGGGCACCGTGCTGATGGTCAGCCACGACCGGGCTTTCCTCGACAACGTGGTGACCAGCACCCTGGTGTTCGAAGGGGAAGGGCGGGTACGGGAGTACGTCGGTGGCTACCAGGATTGGCTGCGCCAGGGTGGCTCACCGCGCCTGCTGGGCGTACAAACCCGCGAAGACAAGCCGGTACAGCCGGCCGCCAAGGCCGAGCCTGCTCCTGTGGCGGCACCCGCAGCCGCGCCGGCCAAGCGCAAGCTCAGCTACAAGGAGCAGCGTGAGCTGGACGCCCTGCCAGGCGCCATCGAAACCGCGGAGATCGAACTGGAAGCCCTGCAGACCGCCATTGCCGATCCCGGCTTCTACCAGCTGCCGGGCGAGGTTACCCAGGCCAAGCTGGCCCGCATGGACGCGCTGCAGGCCGAACTGGACCGCCTCATCGAGCGCTGGGCCGAGTTGGAGTGATCCAACCCGGCCGCGGGATCAGGTCTTGTCCTTGTTCAGGGCCACCGCCAGGGTATCGCAAGGCGCGCCGTGCAGCAGGTCGTTGGACGTCGAGCCCAGCAGCAAGGCCAGACCGTGACGACCATGGCTGCCGACCACGATCAGGTCGCAGCCCTGCTCCTTGGCCATGCGGTGGATCTCCTGGCGCGGCTGCCCATAGGCCAGCACGCAGTTGCCAGCCAACTCGGCGTACTGGGTGGTGAAACCATCCAGTCGTTCGCGGGCCTGCTCGATCTGCTGCTGCTGCAGCGACGACAGATCCATGGGCACATCACCGCCAAAGGCCATGGCCATGGGCTCGACCACGTGCACCAGGGACACCTTGCTGCCACAGCACTGACCCAGGGCCACGGCGCGGCGGATCACCGGCTGGCAATCGTCGGTCAGGTCGACGGCAACCAATATGTGTTGGTAGGCCATACACATCTCTCCTTCATGATGGGGCGCCAGGCCGTACCGTGGCTGGCGCTCGATTCGCAGGCTTCAGGTTCTGCCTGGAAAGAACCGGCTGTCGCTCGGCAGCTGTTCAGGCAGAGGCTCGCCCACTTGTAGTTTCGACTCCAGGAGTCGGGGATAGCTCCACGGCTATCTTGCACAGAAGCGCGCCAAGCTCAAGCGCCCACCACGCGAACCCCCGGTTGCGCTTTCCCCGCGTGTCCCAATTGACAAGCGCCCGCTTTTGCCAGAAGGTTGTGCGAGCCGTTCAAACGGTTGTATGAATTTTCGCCCCGGCCCGGCCGGTGCCCTCCACAGAACAATATCGGGGCTGGCGATTTTCGGCTTCCACCCGAAGCTGCCGCCCGCCTCGCGACCAGGACTCAAGGGAGACCCGCTGATGATTTTCGAAGGCAAAGCCCTTTCGGTGCGCGACGTGGAGGACGGCATCGCCGAACTTCGCTTCGACCTCCAAGGCGAATCGGTCAACAAGTTCAGCGCCATCACCCTGCGCGAATTCCGCCAGGCCGTGGATGCCCTGAAAGCCCACGCCGGCCTGCGCGGCGTCATCGTCACCAGCGGCAAGGACGTCTTCATCGTCGGCGCCGACATCACCGAATTCGTCGAGATGTTCGGCCGGCCGACCGAAGAGCTGCAGGCCGGCATCGCCGAGATCAACCGCATCTTCAACGACTTCGAAGACCTGCCGGTGCCCACCGTGGCCGCCGTGGGCGGCATCGCCCTGGGTGGTGGTTGCGAGATGACCCTGGCCGCCGACTACCGGGTGCTGAGCACCGCCGCGCGCATCGGCTTGCCGGAAGTCAAGCTGGGCATCTATCCCGGCTGGGGCGGCACCGTTCGCCTGCCGCGCCTGATCGGCAGCGACAACGCCATCGAGTGGATCGCCTCCGGCAAGGAAAACGACGCCGCCACCGCCCTCAAGGTCGGCGTGGCCGATGCCGTGGTCGCCCCCGAGCATCTGTTCGACGCCGCCCTGGATCTGGTCCGCCGTGCTGCGGCCGGCGAGCTGGACTACAAGGCCAAGCGCAAGCCCAAGCTGGAAAAGCTGCAGCTCAATGCCATCGAAGCCATGATGGCCTTCGAATCGGCAAAGGGTTTCGTCGCCAGTCAGGCCGGTCCGCACTATCCGGCGCCGCTGGAAGCCATCAAGGCCATCCAGAAGTCCGCCAACTACGGTCGTGACAAGGCCCTGGAAGTCGAAGGCGCCGGTTTCGCCAAGATGGCCCAGACCTCGGTCTCCGCCAGCCTGGTCGGGCTGTTCCTCAATGACCAGGCGCTCAAGCGCAAGGCCAAGGTGCTGGAAAAGCAGGCTGCGCCGGTCAAGCTGACCAGCGTCCTGGGTGCCGGCATCATGGGTGGCGGCATCGCCTACCAGTCTGCGCTCAAGGGCACGCCGATCCTGATGAAGGACATTCGTGACGAAGCCCTGGAACTGGGCCTGAACGAAGCCAGCAAGCTGCTCAACAAGCGCGTCGAGAAGGGCCGCCTGGAGCCGGTGAAGATGGCCGAGGCGCTCAATCGCATCCGCCCGACCCTGTCCTATGGCGACTTCAAGAGCGTCGACCTGGTGGTCGAGGCGGTGGTCGAGAACCCCAAGGTCAAGCAGGCCGTGCTGGCCGAAGTGGAAGGCCAGGTACGCGAGGACGCCATCCTCACCTCCAACACCTCCACCATCTCCATCAGTCTCCTGGCCCAGGCGCTCAAGCGTCCGGAAAACTTCTGCGGCATGCACTTCTTCAACCCGGTGCACATGATGCCCCTCGTCGAGGTGATCCGTGGCGAGAAGACCAGCGAAAGAGCCATCGCCACCACCGTGGCCTACGCTCGCCAGATGGGCAAGAACCCCATCGTGGTCAATGACTGCCCCGGCTTCCTGGTCAACCGCATTCTCTTCCCGTACTTCGGCGGCTTCGCCGCGCTGCTGGCCCAGGGGGCCGATTTCCAGCGCGTCGACAAGCTGATGGAGAAGTTCGGCTGGCCCATGGGCCCGGCCTACCTGATGGACGTGGTCGGCATGGACACCGCCCACCACGCCCGCGACGTCATGGCCGAGGGCTTCCCCGAGCGCATGAGGGAAAGCCGCAAGACCGCGGTGGACGCCCTTTACGAAGCCCATCGCTTCGGCCAGAAGAACGGCAAGGGCTTCTATGTCTACGAGACCGACAAGAAGGGCAAGCCGAAGAAGGTCGCCGATCCGACCGTGGCCGAGGTGCTGGCACCGGTCACCTACGAACAGCGTGAATTCACCGACGAGGAGATCGTCGAGCGGATGATGGTGCCGCTGTGTCTGGAAGCCGTGCGCTGCCTGGAAGACGGCATCGTCGACAGCGCCGCCGAGGCCGACATGGGCCTGATCTACGGCATCGGCTTCCCGCCCTTCCGTGGTGGTGCGCTGCGCTACATCGACAGCCTTGGCGTGGCCGAATTCGTCGCCATGGCCGACAAGTACGCCGACCTCGGGCCGCTGTACCACCCGACCCCCAAACTCCGCGAAATGGCCGCCGCTGGCCAACGCTTCTTCGGTTGAGCCTGGAGTAAAGAAATGAGTCTGAATCCGAGAGACGTCGTCATCGTCGACTTCGCCCGCACGCCCATGGGCCGTTCCAAGGGCGGCATGCACCGCAACACCCGCGCCGAGACCCTGTCCGCGCGGCTGATCGACGCGGTCCTCGACCGCAACCCCCAGGTCAACCCGGCCGAGGTGGAAGACGTGATCTGGGGCTGCGTCAACCAGACCCTGGAACAGGGCTGGAACATCGCCCGCATGGCCTCGCTGCTGACCCGCATCCCCCATACCAGCGGCGCCCAGACGGTGAGCCGCCTGTGCGGTTCTTCCATGAGCGCCCTGCACACCGCCGCCCAGGCGATCCAGACCGGCAACGGCGACGTCTTCGTCGTCGGCGGGGTGGAGCACATGGGCCACGTCGGCATGATGCACGGCGTCGATCCGAATCCCCAGCTGTCGCTGCACGCCGCCAAAGCCTCCGGCATGATGGGCCTGACCGCCGAGATGCTGGGCAAGATGCACGGCATCACCCGCGAAGCCCAGGACCAGTTCGGCTACCGCTCTCATCAACTGGCCTGGAAGGCCACCCAGGAAGGCAAATTCAAGGACGAGATCATTCCCCTGGAAGGTCACGACGAGAACGGCTTCCTCAAGGTCTTCAGCCAGGACGAGACCATCCGTCCGGAAACCACCCTCGAAGGACTGGCGGCCCTGAAGCCGGCCTTCAACCCGAAGGGCGGGACCGTGACCGCCGGCACCTCCTCGCAGATCACTGATGGCGCCTCCTGCATGCTGGTCATGTCCGCCCAGCGCGCCCAGGACCTGGGCCTGCAACCGCTGGCCAAGATCCGCTCCATGGCGGTGGCCGGCGTCGACCCGGCGATCATGGGCTACGGTCCGGTCCCGGCCTCGCAGAAGGCGCTCAAGCGCGCCGGCCTGACCATCGCCGACATCGATTTCATCGAGCTCAACGAAGCCTTCGCCGCCCAGGCCCTGCCGGTGCTCAAGGACCTCAAGGTGCTCGACAAGATGGAGGAAAAGGTCAACCTGCACGGCGGTGCCATCGCCCTGGGTCACCCCTTCGGTTGCTCTGGCGCCAGAATTTCAGGCACGCTGTTAAATGTCATGAAACAGAATGACGGCACCTTCGGCCTGGCCACCATGTGCGTGGGGCTCGGCCAGGGCATCACCACGGTGTTCGAACGCCTGCGCTGATCCGCCGCAGCGTGCGTCATCCGACCGGGGCGCCCCCAGGGCTGCCCCGGTTTTCTTTTTTCGAGGTGGAACATGGCATTGCAGACGGGACTCTACCGGCACTACAAGGGTCAGCAGTATCGGGTGCTGGGTCTGGCCCGGCATTCGGAGACCGAGGAAGAGCTGGTCATCTATCAGGCGTTGTATGGCGAATATGGTCTCTGGGCCCGCCCCTTGAGCATGTTTCGCGAGAGCGTCCAGGTCGATGGCGAGCAGGTGCCGCGCTTCGCGCTGATCAGCGTCGAAGCCGATCCCTTGGGTCTGGATGCCACGCCGCAGCCTTGACCTTGCCGACATCGCCACTATATATAGCGGTGCCGCGTTGGCCGACCGCCCCCGGCGCACCAGACTGAAGTCGTTCTGGTCCTCCATCCGCCGTATTGGCGCTCGCCTTTCGCTCGCTCATCGCTTTCAAGCAGGAATCTGACTCTCCCATGGGTAAATCGCTGGTCATCGTGGAATCCCCGGCCAAGGCCAAGACCATCAACAAGTATCTGGGTAACCAGTACGTGGTGAAGTCGAGCATCGGCCACATCCGCGACCTTCCCACCAGCGGCGCCGGCACCGCCAAGGAGCCCGCCGCCAAGACGCGCAAGACCGCCGCCGAGGCGCCCGCGCTGTCACCCAAGGAAAAGGCCCGGCGCCAGCTCTTCACCCGCATGGGCGTCGATCCCGAACACGGCTGGAAGGCGCACTACGAGATCCTGCCTGGCAAGGAAAAGGTGATCGAGGAACTGCGCCGTTTGGCCAAGGACGCCGACACCGTCTATCTCGCAACCGACTTGGATCGCGAAGGGGAGGCCATCGCCTGGCACCTGCGGGAAGCCATCGGTGGCGACGACTCGCGCTACAAGCGCGTGGTCTTCAACGAAATTACCAAGAAGGCCATCCAGGAGGCCTTCTCCCAGCCCGGCGAACTGGACATCAATCGTGTCAACGCCCAGCAGGCGCGGCGTTTTCTTGACCGCGTGGTCGGCTACATGGTCTCGCCGCTGCTGTGGTCGAAGATCGCCCGTGGCCTGTCCGCTGGTCGAGTTCAGTCGGTAGCGGTCAAGCTGGTGGTGGAGCGCGAGCGCGAGATCCGCGCTTTCGTCCCCGAGGAATACTGGGAGATCCATGCGGACCTGGCCACGCCGAAGAAGGCCCAGGTGCGTTTCGAAGTGGTGCGCGAGAAGGGCGAAGCCTTCAAGCCGCTGAACGAAGCCCAGGCCAAGGCCGCGCTGACCAAGCTGGAAAAGGCCGCCTATCGCATCGCCAAGCGCGAAGACAAGCCGACCAGCAGCAGGCCCTCCGCACCCTTCATCACCTCCACCCTGCAGCAGGCGGCGAGCAATCGCCTGGGCTTCGGGGTGAAGAAGACCATGATGATGGCCCAGCGTCTCTATGAAGCCGGCTACATCACCTACATGCGTACCGACTCGACTAACCTGTCGGGCGATGCCATCGCCATGGCCCGTGGCTACATCGAGAGTGAATTTGGCAAGCAGTACCTGCCGGAAAAGGCCAACGTCTACGGCAGTCGCGAAGGCGCCCAGGAAGCGCACGAGGCCATCCGTCCGTCCGACGTCAACGTCAAGCCCAACAGCCTGTCGGGCATGGAACGTGACGCCGAGCGCCTGTACGAACTGATCTGGCGCCAGTTCCTGGCCTGCCAGATGCCGCCGGCCGAATACCTGTCCACCACGGTGACCGCCGCGGCGGGCGACTTCGAGCTGCGTGCCCGCGGTCGCATCCTCAAGTTCGATGGTTACACCCGCGTCCTGCCGCAGCAGAGCAAGCCGGGTGACGACGACGTCCTGCCGGAGATGAAGCAGGGCGAGGACCTCGGCCTGGTCAAGCTCGACCCGAGCCAGCACTTCACCAAGCCGCCGGCCCGCTTCTCCGAAGCCAGCCTGGTCAAGGAGCTGGAGAAGCGCGGCATCGGCCGGCCGTCCACCTATGCCGCCATCATCTCCACCATCCAGGATCGTGGCTACGTGACGGTGCACAACCGCCGTTTCTATGCCGAGAAGATGGGCGACATCGTCACCGATCGCCTCAACGAAAGTTTTGCCAACCTGATGGACTTCAGCTTCACCGCCAACATGGAAGGCAACCTGGACAACGTCGCCCAGGGCGAGCGGGACTGGAAGAATCTGCTCGACGAATTCTATGGCGACTTCAAGCAGAAGCTGGAGAACGCCGAAGCGGGCGAGAAGGGCATGAGGGCCAATCAGCCTACCCTGACCGACATTCCCTGCCAGCTCTGCGGCCGGCCGATGATGATCCGGACCGCCTCCACCGGGGTCTTCCTCGGCTGCTCGGGCTATGCCCTGCCGCCCAAGGAACGCTGCAAGGCCACCATCAACCTGGTGCCGGGCGACGAGATCGCCGAAGACGACGAGGGCGAGTCCGAATCCCTGGTTCTGCGCGGCAAGCATCGTTGCCCCATCTGCAGCACCGCGATGGACGCCTATCTGATCGACGAGCACCGCAAGTTGCACGTCTGCGGCAACAATCCGGACTGCCCGGGCTACGAGATCGAAGAGGGCAGCTATCGCATCAAGGGCTACGAAGGCCCGTCGCTGGAATGCGACAAGTGCGGCAGCGAGATGCAGCTCAAGACCGGCCGTTTCGGCAAATTCTTCGGCTGTACCAATCCGGCCTGCAAGAACACTCGCAAGTTGCTCAAGAACGGCGAGCCGGCTCCGCCGAAGATGGATGCCGTGCCCATGCCTGAGCTGCGCTGCGAAAAGGTCGACGACACCTATGTGTTGCGCGACGGGGCGTCGGGCTTGTTCCTGGCCGCCAGTGGCTTCCCGAAGAATCGCGAGACCCGTGCGCCGTTGGTCAGTGAACTGCTGCCCCATCGCGACGAGATCGATCCCAAGTACCATTATCTGCTGAGTGCCCCGGTGAAGGACGCCGAAGGCCGCCCGGCGGTGATCCGCTTCAGCCGCAAGACCAAGGAGCAGTACGTGCAGACCGAGGTCGAGGGCAAGCCCACCGGCTGGAAGGCCTTCTACGACGGCAAGAAGTGGCAGGTGGAAGAGAAGCGCTAGGGCCTTTGGCTCCGGCGCGAGACAGGTGGTCGGCGTGAGCCGGCCTGAGGAGAAGGGCATGGCCAACGAGCGTTACACCCGCACCAACCAGAAGCTCTATTTCGCCGGTCTGGCGCTGGACAGCTGGCGCTCGGCTCAGGCGGCACCCTCCGCACAAAGCCAGGGCCGCATCATGGCCGAGCGCGAGGCCTGCCTGTTTCACCTGCATGGCGCCCTGCTGGGGCTCTGTCAGGAGGTGGCAGGCTTCTACCGTCATCCCACCATGGAAGCCACGTCGCTCGCCGTCCTGCTCTCACCCGACGCCTTGAACGAGGCGCCCAGTCCGGAAATGGGTGAACTGGTGGAGCTGGCTGGCAATTCGGAGACTTGGCTGGCGCAGTTGATCGCCGAATACCAGCGGCTGCTGCAACCGCCCCAGGCGCCGCGGCGGCCCAAGCAGGACCCGACCTTGGCCCTCATCGAAGCGGTCAGCCTGGAACCGGCCGAGCCGGAACTGGGTCTTGAAGAAGTGGAAGCCTGGCGCGAAAGTCTCAAGCAGACGGCGCTCAGATTCCGCGGTGCCATGACCGAGTGGTAGGAGCCGTCCAGCTAGCATGCCGCAGAGGCCGTCAGGACGATGGCCTTGCAGACCGTCGAAAAAGGCTCAGGCAAGTCAGCCTCCCAGACCCCACGCTGTTACACTATCCGCTTAGCTGTGGAGATACTGAATGACTACTGCCTACCTGGAAATCGTTGAACTCTCCGATGGTCGCATCGTGTTGCGCCGTGCGGACGACGAGGAAGCCCTCGTGACCCTTGAGTTTTCCAGCGATGCCAAGGATTTCCTGCATGGACAGCAGATAGAGGTGGCCAAGGCCATGTTCAACCTGGGCGTGCAGATGGCGGGTCGCTTGGCCGAAGGCGACAGCCTTCAGCGTGACGATCAACCCCGCGTCCTGCACTGACTCTCCGCCTGATCCGGCATTCCGTGCGGGAATGCCGCCGCTACATCCCTTCCTGCCCGCTGCCTAGGCGAATCTGACGTTCAGACTCTGGCTATTGCCCTGGGCCGCGGCGCGTGCCAGTTGCTGCTTGCCCGCATCGCTGAGGTCGTGCAGCCAGCTGATCACCGTATGACTCTGCCCCTTGCGCAGCACCTCGCAGGCCAGTTGCAGCGTCTTGGCCGCGCTCGGCGTCTGCAGCAGGAGCACCCGTTCCGGATTCAGATGGGTACTGCGCAACCAGGCGTTGCTGAGCAGCGACGGCGGCGTGACCAGGGTCAGCCAGCGAGCATCGTCTTTGTCGCTCAGCTGGCGCAGGATGGGCGCCAGCAACTGCAGGCATTGTTCCTGGCTACCGTGCAGGGACATCTCGCTGAAGGTGTCCGGCAGCGGGGCGGCCGGCAGCTCCCGGGCCGGCTTGCCGGCCTTGGGCAGAAAGGCGGTCAGCTCCTGCAGCAGGAGCTCAGGTGCCAGGTCCAGCTCTTGAACCAACGAACGCGGGGCATCGAACATCAGGGGAAATTGCATGGCGACCTCCTGGAGGCGACTCGATCAAATCCACTTGAGGTCATGTACCACGGATACATGACGTCACTGTGCTCAGCCTGGTCTTGAGCGCTTTTTCGGAGCGCGAACCGATACCCCCGATCAAGACTTCGGCGTAAGGCAAATAGCGGTGACAAGAGGCTGGCCCGCAGGCCAGCCCTAGACGTTAGCGGCGGATGACGCCAACGCTTAACCCTTCGATGGCGAATTCCTGGGTGGAAAGATCGACTTCGATAGGGGCGAACTCGGGATTTTCCGCCAGCAGGGTTACCTGGTTGCCCGAGCGCTTGAATCTCTTCACGGTGACTTCGTCGCCCACCCGGGCCACGACGATCTGGCCATTGTGCACCTCACGGGTCACATGGACGGCCAAGAGGTCGCCATCGAGGATGCCGACGTCTCTCATGCTCATGCCCTTGACCTTGAGCAGGTAGTCGGCACGGGGCTGGAAGAAGGCCGGGTTGATGGCGCAGTTTTCCTCGACGTTCTGCTCGGCCAGGATGGGGGCGCCCGCGGCGACCCGACCGATGACTGGCAGGCTCTCGTCGGCCTTGCGCGTGGTATCCAGCCCCGGGATGCGGATGCCACGAGAGGCGCCCGGCGTCATCTCGATGGCGCCCTTGCGGGCCAGGGCCTTGAGGTGCTCCTCGGCCGCATTCGGCGATTTGAAACCAAGCTCCTGCGCGATCTCCGCGCGGGTAGGCGGAAAGCCATTGGCTTCGAGGCAACGCTTGATGAAGGCCAGGATCTCGGCTTGTCGCGGTGTCAGTTTCAGCATGATGCACGTCGCGTCGTCTAATGATGCTGTGATTATATACAGTAACTCCAGGTGGTAGGCAAGGGCACCTGGCCCGGCTTCGGACGACAGGCCGGATTGGTGGCAAATAGCCCGCAAACAGCGGAAGGACGAGTGCTCCAGCGCTTTCAGGTCAGGCTCACCGCCCGAACTGCGATTGACTTGGATAGCGTTTGAAACATATGTTTCAAACGGAAATTCATCTATCGAGGAAGGTCATGGCGCAGTCGGATACCGTGGAGCGCATTCTGGATGCGGCCGAGCAACTGTTCGCCGAGCGCGGCTTTGCCGAAACCTCGCTGCGACTCATCACCACCCGCGCCGGGGTCAATCTGGCGGCCGTCAACTATCACTTCGGCTCCAAGAAGGCCCTGATCCAGGCGGTGTTCTCGCGCTTTCTCGATCCCTTCTGCTTCAACCTGGAGCGGGATCTGGATCAGTGGCAGCCGAAGAACGGGGAAGAGGTGAGCCTGGAGGCGCTGCTGAATCTGCTGGTGGACCACTCCCTGGCCATCAAGCCACGGCATGGCAATGACCTCTCGGTGTTCATGCGTCTGCTGGGTCTGGCGTTCAGCCAGAGCCAAGGCCACCTGCGCAAATACCTGGAACAGACCTATGGGCGTGCCTTCCGCCGCTTCCTGCTGCTGGTGAACCGCGCCGTGCCCGAGATTCCGCCCCTGGAGCTGTTCTGGCGCGCCCACTTCATGCTGGGCGCGGCGGTGTTCAGCATGTCCGGCATCAAGGCACTGCGGGCGATCGGCGAGAACGATTTCGGCGTCGATACCCACACCGACCAGGTGCTGCGGCTGATGGTCCCCTTCCTCGCCACCGGCATGCGGGCGCCGACGGCGATGCATGCACCGGAGCTGGCCCAGGCCCAGTATCGGCCGCGGCGGCCAGTCGCGGTGGAGACGGCCGAGACCTACTAGGCTGCGGCATCGAGGGTGGCTGGGGTAAGCTTGCGTCCCTTTCACGGCGCCATGCGCCGGAGCATTCGGACGAGGTACCCATGCAAGGCTCCCTGATGGTCGATATCGCTGGCACCTGGCTCACCGCCGAGGATCGTCAGCTGCTGCGCCAGCCAGAGGTGGGCGGACTGATCCTGTTCGCCCGCAACATCGAAACCCCGGGGCAGGTCCGCGAACTGTGCCGCGCGATCCGCGCGGTGCGCCCGGAGCTGTTGCTGGCCGTGGACCAGGAAGGCGGTCGCGTGCAGCGCCTGCGCCGCGACGTGGTACGGCTGCCGGCCATGGGGCAGCTGGGCGGTCGCGCGGACAGCCTGGAATTGGCCCGGCTCTGTGGCTGGATCATGGCGACCGAGATCCTGGCGGTGGGGCTGGACTTCAGCTTCGCTCCGGTGCTGGACGTCGACCATGGGCGCAGTCAGGTCATAGGCCTGCGCTCCTTCGGCGCTGCCGAGCAGGTGATCAGGCTGGGCGGTGCCTTCATCGCCGGCATGGGTGACGCCGGCATGGCCGCCACGGGCAAGCATTTCCCCGGGCATGGCTGGGCCGAAGCCGATTCCCACTATGCCATTCCCACCGACGAGCGCGATCTGGACACCCTGCTGCGCACCGACCTGCGCCCGTTCCAGGCGCTGCTGCCAGCGCTGGGTGGCGTCATGCCCGCCCATGTCATCTATCCTGCCGTGGATCCCCAGCCGGCCGGCTTTTCCCGACGCTGGCTGCAGGACATCCTGCGCGGCGAACTGGATTACCAGGGGGTGATCTTCAGCGACGACCTGTCCATGGCCGGTGCCCATGTGGCCGGCGATGCCGGTCAGCGCGTCGAAGCGGCCCTCAGCGCTGGTTGCGACATGGGACTGGTCTGCAACGATCGCGCGGCGGCCGAGCTGGCCCTGACCCGGGTACAGCAGCTGGGCGTTTCGCCCGCGCCACGGTTGGCCAGCATGAGGGCTCGTCGCCACGTCGATCTCGATTATCGGCAGCAGCCGCAGTGGAGTCTTGCCCTGCAGCGGCTGCGCCAGGCTGAACTCATCTAGAGGACGTATCCATGACCACCTACGCTATCATCGGAGGCACCGGCCTCACCGCGCTCGCCGGCCTGGAGCTGGACCAGGCCCAGACCTTCGAAACGCCCTGGGGAGAGCCTTCGGCACCCGTGCGGCGCGGTCGCTATGCTGGCCGCGAGGTGCTGTTCCTGGCGCGCCATGGCCATCCCCATCGCCTTCCGCCGCATCAGGTCAACTACCGCGCCAACCTCTGGGCGCTCAAGGAGGCCGGTGCCGACGCCATCGTCGCGGTGAATGCCGTGGGCGGTATCCATGCGGCCATGGGCAGCGGCCATCTGTGCGTGCCCCATCAACTGGTGGACTATACCTGGGGGCGCGGCCATACCTTCTTCGAAGGCGCGGACCTGGAGCAGGTCACCCACATCGACTTCAGCTTTCCCTACGACGAGCCCTTGCGTCAGCGGCTGCTGAGCGCACTGCGCACGCTGCAACTGGCGCACAGCGACCACGGCGTCTACGCCGCGACCCAGGGGCCGCGGTTGGAGACTGCAGGGGAGATCGTCCGCCTGGAGCGCGACGGCTGCGACATCGTCGGCATGACCGGAATGCCGGAAGCGGCCCTGGCCCGGGAACTGGGTCTGCCCTATGCCTGCCTGGCGCTGGTGGTGAATCCGGCCGCCGGCAAGGTGCAGCGGGAAATCACCATGGCTGAGATCGAAGCCGTCCTCGCCAGCGGCATCGATGAGGTCCGGCAGGTGCTGGCCGAGGTGCTGACGGGCTGATAGCACCCGAGCCGCTCCCAGGATGCCCCGGGAGCGGCTCTTCGCTCAGCTGGCGGCGGGCGTCAGGCGATCGAAGAGGGCTTCCAGGACGTTGAAGCGTTCTTCCGCCCGCTCCATCGGCACCTGGAACTTGAACAGGGTCGCGCCTTCCAGTCGATACTTCTTCGGCTGCGCCTGGATCATCTTCACCAGCACCAGCGGATCCACCTGGGTATCGGCGGCGAATTCCAGCCGTCCGCCCTGGGGTCCCGCATCCACCTTGACGATGCCCAGGCCCTCCGCACGCAGCTTGAGCAGCGTCAGGCGTACCAGGTTCTTGGTTGGTTCCGGCAGGAGCCCGAAGCGGTCGATCATCTCCACCTGCAGCTCCTTTAGTGCGTCTTCGTCCGCTGCCGAGGCGATGCGCTTGTAGAGGATCAACCGGGCATGGACATCGGGCAGGTAGTCTTCCGGGATCAGCGCGGGGACGCGCATGTTGATGTCCGGACCGCCGCCCAGGGGTTTTTCGAGGTTGGGTTGCTCGCCCTTGCGGATGGCCTTGACCGCGCGCTCCAGCATTTCCATGTAGAGGGTGAAACCTACCGCCTGGATCTGGCCGCTCTGGCCTTCGCCGAGCAATTCGCCGGCACCACGGATCTCCAGGTCGTGGGTCGCCAGGATGAAACCGGCCCCCAGGTCCTGGGCACCGGCGATGGCTTCCAGGCGCTTTTCGGCGTCCGGGGTCATGCCCTTACGCGGTGGGGTGAGCAGGTAGGCATAGGCCTGGTGGTGACTACGACCGACCCGGCCGCGTAGCTGGTGCAGCTGGGCCAGGCCAAACTTGTCGGCGCGCTCGATGATGATGGTGTTGGCGTTGGGGACGTCGATACCGGTCTCGATGATGGTCGAGGCCACCAGCACGTTGAATCTCTTGTGGTAGAAATCGCTCATCACCTGTTCGAGATCGCGTTCACGCATCTGCCCGTGGCCGATGCCGACCCGGGCCTCGGGCACCAATTCGGCCAGTTCGCGGGCCCGCTTCTCGATGGTCTTGACCTCGTTGTGCAGGAAGTACACCTGGCCGCCGCGCAACAGCTCGCGCAGCAGGGCTTCCTTGATCACCGCGTTCTGCTCCTCCATGACGAAGGTGCGCACCGAGAGGCGCCGTGCGGGCGGGGTGGCGATGATGGACAGGTCGCGCATGCCGGCCACGGCCATGTTCAGGGTGCGGGGAATCGGTGTGGCGGTGAGGGTGAGGATGTCCACCTCGCTGCGCAGCGACTTGAGCTGTTCCTTCTGGCGTACCCCGAAGCGGTGTTCCTCATCGATGATGGCCAGGCCGAGGTCCTTGAACTTTACATCGCCCTGCAGCAGCTTGTGGGTGCCGATGATGATGTCGATCTTGCCATCAGCCAGCTCGCGCGCGGCGGCGGCGACCTCCTGGGCCGATTTGAAGCGGCTCATCACCTCGACTCGCACCGGCCAGTCGGCGAAGCGGTCGCGGAAGCTGTTGTAGTGCTGCTGGGCGAGCAGGGTGGTGGGGACCAGCACCGCCACCTGGCGTCCACCGTGCACGGCGATGAAGGCCGCGCGCATGGCCACCTCGGTCTTGCCGAAGCCCACGTCGCCGCAGACCAGGCGATCCATGGGCGTGCCCGCCAGCATGTCCTTGTGCACGGCCTCGATGGCGGCCTGCTGGTCCGGCGTCTCCTCGAAGGGGAAGCCGGCGGAGAAGGTGGCGTAGTCCGCCGCCGGATCCTTGAAGGCATAGCCCTTGCGCGCGGCGCGGCGGGCATAGATGTCGAGCAGCTCGGCGGCGACGTCCCGTACCTGTTCGGCGGCCTTGCGCTTGGCCTTCTGCCAGGTTTCGGAGCCCAGCTTGTGCAGCGGCGCCAGAGCGTCGTCGGTGCCCGAGTAGCGGGCGATCAGGTGCAGGTTGGCCACCGGCACATAGAGCTTGGCGTCGTCGGCGTATTCGAGCAGCAGGAATTCCTGGGGCTGGTCGTCCAGCTCCAGGGTGATCAGGCCCATGTAGCGGCCTACGCCATGATCGATGTGCACCACCGGCGCGCCTTCGCGCAGCTCGGTGAGGTTCTTGATGACGTTCTCGCCGGCGTCACGACCCTTCTCGCGACGGCGGCGCTGCATGATGCGCTGGCCGAACAGCGGATTCTCCGGAATCAGGGCGACACCGGCGTCATCCAGCACCAGGCCTTCGTCCAGCGGCGCCAGGGCGATGGCGATGCGCTCGGCACTGGCTTGGAAGGCTGCCCAGCCTTCGACTTGGCCAGGGCGCAGATTCAGCCGCGCCAGCAATTCCAGCAGCACCTCGCGGCGACCGGCGCTTTCCGCGGTGAACAGCACGCGACCGGGGAAATCGGTGATGAAGTGCTCCAGTGCCGCCAGCGGCTGGCTGGCCTTGGCGTCGATGGCCAGATCAGGCAACGCCCGCGCGGTAAAACGTTCGCGGCCCACACCGGATTCCAGATCGTCCGCACCGATGACCACCCGCGGCCAGGCCTTCAGCCGGGCGAAACAGTCTTCCACCGGCAGGAAGACATCGGCCGGCGGCAGCAAGGGTCGCTCCGGATCGACTCGGCGGTCTTCGTAGCGATTGCGGACGTCGGTCCAGAATTGCTCGGCGGCCTGTTCGATGCCCGGCAGGGAAAACACCTGGGTGTTGGCCGGCAGATAGTCGAAGAGCGTCGAGGTCTCGTCGAAGAACAGCGGCAGGTAGTACTCGATGCCCGCCGGGGTGATGCCGCTGGCGAGATCCTGATAGATGGGGCAGCGGCGATAGTCGACGTCGAAGCGCTCGCGGAATCGCGCGCGAAAGCCGGTCACGGCTTCCTTATGCAGTGGGAATTCCCGCGCCGGCAACAGGCGGATACTGTCGACCTTGTCGATGGAACGCTGCGTCTCCGGATCGAAGGTGCGCAGCGTCTCGATCTCGTCGTCGAACAAGTCGATCCGGTAGGGCAGGTTGCTGCCCATGGGAAAGAGATCGATCAGGGCGCCGCGCACGGCGAACTCGCCATGTTCGTACACCGTATCCACATATCTATAGCCGGCTGCTTCCAGGCGCGCGCGGGTGGCTTCCACGTCCAGCCGCTGGCCGACGTCCAGCACCAGGCTGCTGCCGAGCAGGAAGCGCGTGGGTGCCAGGCGGTGTAGGGCGGTCGCCAGAGGGACTACCAAAATACCGTGGGAAAGCTCCGGCAGCCGATAAAGGGTGGCGACGCGCTGGGAGATGATGTCCTGGTGTGGCGAGAAGACATCGTAGGGCAGCGTCTCCCAATCGGGGAAATTCAGCACCGGCAATTCGGGGGCGAAGAAGCGCAGTTCCTGCTCCAGGCGATCAGCGGTCTGGCTGTCCTGGGTGATCAGCAGGGTGAAGCGGCGGGTCGCGGCCTTGGCGGCTTCAGCGATGGCGAGGGCTAGCGCGGCGCCGGGCAGATTGCCCCACTGCTGGCGGCCGGCGGTTTCAGGAATTGACGGGGTACGCAAAACTGACACGCGGGCGGAACTCCGGTGGATTTTGGGAGGGTTGGGATTGTAACGACCGGGCTTTCGCGCTGTCAGTGCAGCGACGCGCGTCGATTGCCTGGGACAGGCAGCGCGGTCATAATGTAGTTCCTTTTTTCAGCTCCTACATAGGGAAGGATTTGTCGTGAGTCAGAAGCCTGAGCAGTGCCTTGAAGAATGGATCGATCGCGAAGCGCTCGCCGAGGCCATGATTCCCCTGATTGGTCAGCTGTACCGTAACAACAATGTTGTGACCTCGATTTACGGTCGCGGTTTGGTCAACCGTTCGGTGATCTCCATTCTCAAGGCCCACCGGTTCGCCCGCCAGATCGACAACGTCGAGCTGTCCGTGCAGGACACCTACCCGTTGGTGAAGGCCCTGAGCGAGCTGGAACTGGGCGCCGCCTCCATCGACCTGGCCCGCCTGAGCCTGAAGTTCAAGGCCGAGGGTGCCGGTCGCGACCTTAAGGACTTCCTGCGCAGCGAGCTGTCCGCCGTGGTCGGCAAGCAGGGCGTCGAGCAGCGCAAGGGCAAGGACGTCGTACTCTACGGCTTCGGTCGCATCGGCCGCCTGCTGGCGCGCATCCTCATCGAGCACCAGGGTAGCGGCGACGGCCTGCGCCTGCGCGCCATCGTCGTGCGCAAGGGCGCCGACAACGACCTGGTCAAGCGTGCCAGCCTGCTGCGTCGCGACTCCGTGCACGGTTCCTTCGACGGCACCATCACCGTCGACGAAGCCAACAGCACCCTGTGCGCCAACGGCACCCTGATTAAGGTGATCTACTCCAACGATCCCACCACCGTCGACTACACCGCCTACGGCATCCAGGATGCCATCGTGGTCGACAACACCGGCAGATGGCGCGATGCCGAAGGCCTGGGCCAGCACCTCAAGTGCAAGGGCGTCTCCCGCGTGGTGCTGACCGCACCGGGCAAGGGCAGCCTGAAGAACATCGTGCATGGCATCAACCATGACACCATCACCGCCGAAGACACCATCGTTACCGCGGCGTCCTGCACCACCAACGCCATCGTGCCGATCCTGAAAGCGGTCAACGACAAGTACGGCATCGTCAACGGTCACGTCGAGACCGTGCATTCGTACACCAACGACCAGAACCTGATCGACAACTTCCACAAGGGCGATCGCCGTGGCCGCAGCGCCGCGCTGAACATGGTCATCACCGAGACCGGCGCCGCCAAGGCCGTGGCCAAGGCGCTGCCGGAACTGGCTGGCAAGCTGACCGGCAACGCCATCCGCGTGCCGACGCCCAACGTCTCCATGGCGATCCTCAACCTGAACCTGGAGAACGGCACCAGCAAGGACGAGATCAACGAGTACCTGCGTGAAATGGCGCTGCACTCGCCGCTGCACAAGCAGATCGACTTCGTGAACTCGCCGGAAGTAGTCTCCAGCGACTTCGTCGGCTCCCGCCATGCGGGCGTGGTCGACGCCGGTGCCACCATCGTCAGCGACAACCGCGTCGTGCTCTACGTCTGGTACGACAACGAGTTCGGCTACAGCTGTCAGGTCGTGCGGGTGCTGGAAGAGATGGCGGGGGTCAATCCGCCGGCCTTCCCGGCCTGAGTCTTGCGTCCTAGGCAAGGCTGACTTGCAAGAAAAAGCGGGAGCCCAGGCGGCTCCCGTTTTCGTTTTGGTCAGGTTTTGCGCCACAATAGCGGCCCGTGACAAGAGGTCGCAGCCCCCTGGGGCGATCTCGCGCCGGATCTGGCCTCTCGCGAGGCGATCCGGCTCCAGCCGTCGCCTGCGGACGGCTAACCTTCTGAGGAGAAAGCATGGCGGTCTATAGCTACGACGTGGTGGTACTGGGTTCGGGACCGGCAGGCGAGGGCGCGGCGATGAACGCCGCCAAGAATGGCCGCCGCGTGGCGGTGGTGGACAATCGCCAGGTGGTCGGCGGCAACTGCACCCATCTCGGTACCATTCCCTCCAAGGCCCTGCGCCATTCGGTCAAGCAGATCATCCAGTTCAACACCAACGAGATGTTCCGCTCCATCGGCGAGCCACGCTGGTTCTCCTTTCCCGACGTGTTGCGCAGCGCCGAGCGGGTGATCGCCCGTCAGGTGTCATCCCGTACCGGCTACTACGCACGCAACCGGGTCGACCTGTTCTTCGGTACCGCCAGCTTCGCCGACGAGAACACCATCGAGATCGTCAACCAGCGCGGCGACCTCGAGCGCCTGGTGGCCAAGCAGGTCGTCATCGCCACCGGTTCGCGTCCCTACCGGCCGGTGGATGTCGACTTCAGCCATCCGCGCATCTACGACAGCGACACCATCCTGTCGCTGACCCACACGCCGCGCCGGCTGATCATCTACGGCGCCGGGGTGATCGGCAGCGAATACGCCTCCATCTTCAGCGGCCTCGGCGTACTGGTCGACCTGATCGACAACCGCGACCAGCTGCTCAGCTTCCTCGACGACGAAATCTCCGACGCCCTGAGCTATCACCTGCAGAACAACAATGTGCTCATTCGTCACAACGAGGAATACGAGCGCATCGAAGGCCAGGAAAACGGCGTGATCCTGCACCTGAAGTCCGGCAAGAAGCTGCGCGCCGATGCCTTGCTGTGGTGCAACGGCCGGACCGGCAACACCGATCAGCTCGGGCTGCAGAACGTGGGCATCTCGGTGAACAGTCGTGGCCAGGTCACCGTGGACGAAAATTACCGGACTTCGGTTGCCAACATCTATGCGGCGGGCGATGTCATCGGCTGGCCGAGCCTGGCCAGTGCCGCCTACGACCAGGGGCGTTCGGCCTCGGACAATATCCTGCACGACAACAACGGGCGGGTAGTCAACGACATCCCTACCGGCATCTACACCATTCCCGAGATCAGTTCGCTGGGCAAGACCGAGCGTGAGCTGACCCAGGAGCGGGTGCCCTACGAGGTCGGCAAGGCCTTCTTCAAGAGCATGGCGCGGGCGCAGATCTCCGGCGAACCGGTGGGCATGCTGAAGATCCTCTTCCACCGCGAGACCCTACAGGTGCTGGGCGTGCACTGCTTCGGCGACCAGGCCTCGGAGATCCTGCACATCGGCCAGGCGATCATGAACCAGCAAGGCGAGGCGAACAGCATCCGCTATTTCGTCAACACCACCTTCAACTACCCGACCATGGCCGAAGCCTATCGGGTGGCGGCTTTCGATGGCTTGAATCGGTTGTTTTGACCGAGACGGCTTTACTCGCCGACACAATCGCGGCCATGGGCCGCTCCTACAGGGTGTAATGCTTCTGTAGGAGCGGCCCATGGCCGCGATAATGCGAGCAGCCGGTAGGTTGGGCTGAGTGCAGCGAAGCCCAACGATGCCTGGGTTCAACGCGGGCTGTTGGGCTTCGACGATAGAGCTGTCTCAACCCAACCTACGATTCCATGCGGCACCCGTAGGTTGGGCTGAGCACAGCGAAGCCCAACGATGCCTGGGTTCGACTCCGGGCCGTTGGGCTTCGACGATAGAGCTGTCTCAACCCAACCTACGATTCCATGCGGCACCCGTAGGTTGGGCTGAGCACAGCGAAGCCCAACGATGCTGGGTTCACTCGGGCTGTTGGGCTTCGACGATGGAGCCGTCTCAGCCCAACCTACGATCCCATGCGGCACCCGTATGTTGGGCTGAGCACAGCGAAGCCCAACGATGCTCGGATTCGATTCGTCAGGTCCTACCCCAGCGTCCGCTGCGCCAGGCTCGGGAAGTCGGTGATCAGGCTGTCCGCGCCGAAATCGGCCAGACGGCGCATCAGGCTGGCGTCGTTCACCGTCCAGACCGAGACGTGCAGTCCCTGCCGCTGGGCCTTGAGCAGGCGTTCCGGGGTGCACAGCGTCCAGTTCAGCGCCAGCAGGTGGCAATCGTAGTGGGCGGCCACCTTGAGCGGATCCAGCCAGGCGTATTCCGCCACCAGGCCACGGGCCAGATGGGGGGTATCGCGCTGCAGGGCGCCCAGGACCTCACGCGAGGCACTGGTCACGGTGATCTTCTCCTGCAGGCCGAATTCCTCGACCAGCTGGGCGATGGCCTTCACGGTCTGCGCCGCCCGCACCCGCGAGGCGCTCTTCACTTCCAGCTGCCAGTGTTCGAAGGGGCACTTCTCGAACAGCTCGCGCAGGGTCGGGATGGGGCTGGGACGTGGCCAGACCGGGCCACCCTGGCGGGCATCCAGGGCGACCAGATCGGCGACGGCCTTTTCGCTGACCTTGCCGCCCCGGCCGGTGGTGCGTTTCAGGGTGGGGTCGTGGATCACCACCAGTTCGCCGTCACGGGAGAGGTGCAGGTCCAGCTCGCAACGCCTGACACCCAGTTCCAGGCACAGCTCGAAACCGGCCAGGGTGTTTTCCGGGGCTTCGCCGCGGGCCCCGCGGTGTCCATAGATGAGGGTCATGAAGGCTCCTAGACGCTAGGGTGAAGGGGCGGGGCGACGCAGTTCACGAACCGCATCCAGCACCCGATCGTTTTCGAAATAGACGCTGAAATCGCGATAGTCCCAGCGGCGAATGGGCGGGCGGCCAACCGGAGGATGCTCCTGGTCGGGCAGGCCGAAGCGTTCCAGCACCTGGCTGCGGCTGTCGCCCCGCTGGGGCAGCGGCGTGCCGGCCTGGCCCTGCTGGCCCAGCGGGATCTGCAGGGTCTCGGCCCAGCCGGGGAGGGCAATGCCGAGCAGCAAGGCGGCCAGCCAGGGACGTTTCACGCCTCCTCTCCGCGGTCGGCGCGGCGCACCCGGGCCTGCTGGCGCAGGACATGGCGCGCCAGCAACTGGCGCTGGGCATCTTCCAGGTCGATGAAGCTGGTGCCGATCTCATATCCGCCACTGACGGCCTGGCAACCGGTCACCTCGGCCAGCACCTGCAGGCCGAGGCCCTGGGGTGGCAGCGCCATGCGTAGGTCGAGTCGGGTGCCCAGGGCATAGGGCTCGGCATCGACGAAGGCCAGGCCCCCTTCGGAGAGCACCACGTCGCGGGTCGCGCCGCTGTCGTGCAAGAGATTCCAGGTAAAGGCCTGGCCAAGCAGGTCGAGGCGCTTGTGCACCAGGCGCAGGCAGGCGGTGACGGCGCGATCGCGCTCGTCCAGATTGCGCAGCAGGTGACGGGATTCGAATTCCAGCTGATGCAGTTCGCTCAGGAGTGCGAACAGCGGCGCGGTCTCGCCGGGGACCCCGTCGGCAGGGCTGATTTGCAGTGCGATACGGTCGGTGATGCGATAGTATTCCCGCCGTTCACGCGCGTCTGGGGTGGTCATGTCGGGCCGCTCCGTGGGTGATGGCCCCGAGTGTAGCCGGCGAGCCGGCACGGTGTCGCCGTCCAACCCGCAGGGCGCCTACGTCTTTCCGCCGTGCAAGCGAGCCTATGTTCAGACCCCTGCCGATCTACCTTGGCCTGCGTTACGTCCGCGCCAAGCGCCGCAATCATTTCGTTTCCTTCATCTCGCTCACCTCCATGATCGGCCTGGCCCTCGGCGTGGTCGTCATGATCGTGGTGCTGTCGGTCATGAACGGCTTCGACCGCGAGATGCGCGATCGCGTCCTCGGCATGATTCCCCATGCGACGGTGGAGTCCTACCAGCCGGTCACCGACTGGCGCAGCGTGCGCGAGTTGGCCCTGCAGAACAGCCAGGTGGCCGCGGTGGCGCCCTTCACCCAGTTGCAGGGCATGCTGGCCCACGACAAGGCGGTGCAGACGGTACTGCTCAACGCTATAGACCCGGCCGAGGAATCCAAGGTCTCGATCATCGCCAGCTTCATGCGCGAGGGGAGGCTCGACGACCTCAAGCCGGGCGACTTCGGCATCATCATCGGCTCCCTGGCCGCCGAAAAACTGGGCGTCAAGATCGGTGACAAGCTCACCTACATCGCTCCGGAAGTGGCCGTGACCCCCGCCGGTATGTTTCCGCGCATGAAGAGATTCACCGTGGTGGGCATCTTCAGCGTCGGCGCCGGCGAACTGGACGGCTCGGTGGGCCTGATCGACATCGAGGACGCCGCGCGCCTGCAGCGCTGGCCGGCGAACGCGGTGCAGGGTGTGCGCCTCAAGCTGCACGACCTGTTCCAGGCGCCGGACGTGTCCTGGAACATCGCCCGCCAGCTGCCCGGCAACGACTGGTACGCCCGCGACTGGACCCGCACCCATGGCAATCTCTATCAGGCCATCGGCATGGAAAAGACCATGATCGGCCTGCTGCTGCTGCTGATCGTCGCCGTGGCCGCCTTCAACATCGTCTCCACCCTGGTGATGGTGGTGACCGACAAGAAGTCGGACATCGCCATCCTGCGCACCCTGGGCGCCACGCCCCGGCAGATCATGGCGGTGTTCATGGTCCAGGGAACCTTCATCGGCGTCATCGGCACCGCCATCGGCTGCCTGCTGGGCGTGCTCGCCGCGCTCAACGTCAGCGCCGCGCTGGCCTGGGTGCAGCGGGTCACCGGGCACCAGTTCCTCAACGCCGAGGTGTATTTCATCGACTACCTGCCGGCGCAGCTGCAGCTGCACGACGTCCTGCTGGTCTGCGGCGCGTCCTTCGCCCTGAGCTTCCTGGCCACGCTCTATCCCTCCTGGAGCGCCGCCCGTACCCAACCCGCCGAGGCCCTGCGTTATGAATGATCGAGCCGTTTTGCGTTGCCAGGACCTGGGCAAGCGCTACGAGGAAGGCCCCCAGACCGTCGAGGTGCTGAGCAACGTCCAGCTAACCCTGCAACCGGGCGAGCGGGTGTCCATCGTCGGCAGTTCGGGATCGGGCAAGACCACCCTGCTGAATCTGCTCGGCGGCCTCGATACCCCCAGCAGCGGCAGTGTCTGGCTCGACGGCGAGGAGCTGTCGGCGCTGAACGAGAAGGCCCGCGGCCTCTTGCGCAATCGCGCCATGGGCTTCGTCTACCAGTTCCACCACCTGCTGCCCGAATTCAGTGCCCTGGAAAACGTCTGCATGCCCTTGCTGATCGGCAAGGCCTCCATCGGCGAAGCCCGTGAGCGCGCGGCCAAGCTGCTGGAACGGGTCGGCCTCGGTCATCGCCTGGGCCACAAGCCGGCCGAGCTGTCCGGTGGCGAGCGCCAGCGCGTGGCCATCGCCCGGGCCCTGGTCAACCAGCCCAAGCTGGTACTGCTCGACGAACCCACCGGCAACCTCGACCAGCACACCGCCCATGGGATCCAGGACTTGATGCTGGAGTTGTCCACGTCGCTGCGCACGGCCTTCCTGGTGGTGACCCACGACCAGGTGCTGGCTGGCCAGATGGACCGGATGCTGCGCCTGGACGAAGGCCATCTGGTCGACGCCACGCCGGCCCGGCAGGTCTGAGGTCGTCATGTTCAGACCTCTTTCGCTGTTCATCGGCCTGAGATACACCCGCGCCAAGCGGCGCAAGTCGTTCATCTCCTTCTTCTCGCTGGTCTCCATGTTCGGCCTGGCCCTGGGCGTGCTGGCCATGATCCTGGTGCTGTCGGTGATGAACGGCTTCCAGGAGGAAATGCGTGGCCGCATCCTCGGCATGGTGCCCCATGCCTTCATCAGCGGCGCCCAGCCGCTGGACGACTGGCGCCCGCTGGCAGCCAAGGCCGAGCAGCAGCCCCATGTGCTGGCGGCGGTGCCCTACACCCAGTTGCAGGGCATGCTCTCGGTGCGTGGCCGCATGCAGCCGCTGCTGGTGGACGGCGTCGATCCGGCCCAGGAAAAGCGAGTCTCCATCGTCGGCGAGCGCATGACTCAGGGCAGTCTCGACGCCCTCAAGCCCGGTGAATTCGGCATCGTGCTGGGCGAGATCGCCGCGCGACGCTTCCAGTTGGAGCTGGGCAGCCAGGTCACGGTGATCATCCCGGAAGTGGGCGCCACTGGCAGTATCACCCCACGGCTGCGCCGCTTCACCGTGGTCGGCACCTTCAAGGTCGGCGCCGAGCTGGATGCCTCCCTGGCGCTGATCAACGTCGCCGATGCCGCGCCGCTCAAGGGCTGGCAGCCGGGGCAGGTAGAGAGCATCCGCCTGGCGCTGGACGATCTGTTCCAGGCGCCGCGCATCTCCCGCGACGTGGCCAAGGCCTTGGGCGACGGCTACCAGGCGCGTGACTGGACGATCTCCCAGGGCAGCCTGTTCCAGGCCATGCAGATGGAAAAGACCATGATCGGCCTGCTGCTCCTGCTGATCGTCGCCGTGGCCGCCTTCAACATCATCGCCACCCTGATCATGGTGGTGGCCGACAAGAAAGCCGACATCGCCATCCTGCGCACCCTGGGCGCCACGCCCGGGCAGATCATGGCGGTGTTCATGGTCCAGGGCACGGTGATCGGCCTGGTCGGCACCCTGATCGGCGGCGTGCTGGGCGTTATCGCGGCGCTCAACGTCAGCAGTTGGATCGCCGCCCTTGAGCGGCTGGTCGGCCACAAGCTGTTCGGCGGCGACATGTACTTCATCAGTAACCTGCCGTCGCGGCTGGAGTTGGAAGACGTAGTGCTGATCGCCGTGGCCGCCCTGAGCATGAGTTTCCTGGCGACCCTCTATCCCGCCTGGCGCGCCTCCCGCACCTCACCGGCCGAAGCGCTGCGCTACGACTGATCTCCCTGCCGGGCCCGGTGGCGGCTTGCCCCTGGCCCTCTGGCGTCCGAACTGCTCTAATTCGCGCTTCTGAAGCCCTTTCGGCTCTCCAAGGATGGAGTCCTGATGCGCGCCGCTCTGCTGTCCTTCGCCCTCGGCGTGCTGTTCCTGCGCGCCTTCGCCTCGCTGCCGTCGTTGCCGCTGCTGGCGGCCCTCGCGGCGATGGCCCTGGGGCTGCTGCTGACCCGCTTCCTGGCCCTTGGCGCCTGCGGCCTGGGCCTGGCCTGGGCGTTGCTCAATGCCCACTGGGCCCTGGACGATCGTCTGGCTCCGGCGCTGGAGCAGCGGGTGCTGTGGATCGAAGGCCAGATCAGCGGCCTGCCCGCGGTGGACGCCGACGCGGTGGCCTTCGTGCTCGCCGGGGCTACCAGCCGCCGCGACCTGAAGCTACCGGCGCGGATCCGCCTGAACTGGCACGGTGGTCCCCGTCCGCTGGCCGGCGAACGCTGGCGCCTGGCGGCGGAGTTGCGCGGCCCCGCGGGCCTGGTCAACCCCCTGGGCCAGGATCGCGAAGCCTGGCTGCTGGCCCAGGGCATCGGCGCCACCGGCAGCGTCAAGGATGGCCAGCGCCTGGCGGCGGCCAGTGGCCTGGCGACCTGGCGCGACGGTATCCGGCAATACCTGCAGACCCGCAATCCGGCCGGGCAGGGCGGGTTGCTGGCCGCCCTGGTGGTGGGCGATGGCTCGGGCATCACCGATGCCCAGTGGCAGCTGTTCCAGGACACCGGCACCGTGCACCTGATGGTGATCTCCGGGCAGCACATCAGCCTGGTCGCCCTCAGCGTCTATGCCGGGGTGGTCCTCCTGGCGCGCCGTGGTCTCTGGCCAAGCCGGTTGCCCTGGCGCCTGTCGGCCGCGGTGCTGACGATCGCCACCGCGCTGGGCTACGGACTGCTGGCCGGCTTCGAGGTGCCGGTACAGCGCGCCTGCGTCATGGTCACCCTGGGGCTGCTCTGGCAACTGGGCCGCCAGCAGGTTCGCCTGGCGGACGCCGTCCTGCTGGCCCTGGTGCTGGTGCTGGCGGCCAATCCGCTGGTCAGTCTGCTGACGGGTTTCTGGCTCTCCTTTGGCGCCGTGCTGTTGCTGCTCTGGAGCTTCGCCGGCCGTCTGGGCCGACTGCCCTGGTGGGCTACCCTCGGGCGGGCCCAGTGGTGCATGGCCGTGGGGCTGGCGCCGCTGCTTCTGGCGCTGGGCCTGCCCCTGAGCCTGAGCGGCCCGCTGGCCAACGCCCTGGCCGTGCCGCTGATGGACCTGGCCATCGTGCCCCTGGCGTTGGTGGGTACCCTGCTGTCGCTGCTCTGGTCGCCGCTGGGCGAGCCCGCGTTGTGGCTGGCCGGTGGGCTGTTGCAGGGACTGCTCTGGGTGCTGACCGGGTTGGCGCATCTGGCCGCCGCCTGGCAGCCCGTATTGGCGCCTGCCTGGACGCTGTGGCTGGCAGGACTAGGGGCGTTGCTGGCCCTACTGCCCGCGGGCGTGCCGCTGCGCGGCCTTGGCGCACTGCTGATGCTGCCCGGGCTGTTTCCCCCGGTGCCTGCGCCCGGGGAGGGGCTGGCGCGGATCACCGTATTGGACGTGGGGCAGGGGCTGGCCGTACTGGTGCGCACCCGTGACCATGCCCTGCTCTACGACGCCGGTCCGCGCCAGGGCAGCTATGACAGCGGCGCCCGGGTCGTCCTGCCCAACCTGAAGGCCGCCGGCATCGATACCCTGGATGTCATGCTGCTCAGTCATGCCGATGCCGACCATGCCGGCGGTGCGCTGGCCGTCGCCAGGGGGCTGCCGCCGGACCGGGTGCTCAGTGGTGAGGTGGGTCGCCTACAGCCGCAATTGCGCGCCCGGGATTGTGAAGACGGCGCCCGCTGGGAGTGGAACGAGGTCGGCTTCACCACCTGGTGGCGTCCCGACGCGGATTCCAATGCCGCCTCCTGTGTACTCCGCGTCGAGGCCAGGGGCGAGCGCCTGCTGCTGACCGGCGATATCGATGCTCGCCGCGAGGCGGAGTTGGTGGCCAGTGGCAAGCCCCTGGCGGCGCAGTGGCTCGTCGCCCCGCACCACGGCAGTCGCAGTGGCTCCAGCGCCGTCTTCATCGAGGCCGTCCAGCCACGCGGCGTGCTGATCTCCCGCGGGCTGAACAATCGCTATGGCCATCCCCATCCCCAGGTGCTGGCGCGCTATCGCGAGCGCGGCGTGCTGCCCTACGACACCGCCGCGCTGGGTGCCCTGACCTGGACCCTCGGTCGCTGGGAGGCACCGCGCGGTCAGCGCCAGGAGCGTCACTGGTGGCGAATACCCCCGCCGACACCCTAAGGCGTTCGTGCTAGAGTGGCCGCATTTTGCGGCAGGGGTAACGGTCTCGTGTTCGAAATGGTCAAAGCTGGCGGCTGGATGATGCTGCCGATCATCCTCAGTTCCATCCTGGCCACGGCCATCATCGCCGAGCGGCTGTGGACCCTGAGGCGCGGCCGGGTCGCCCCGCCCACGCTGCTCGCCCAGGTCTGGCGCTGGATCCAGGACAAACAGCTCAACAATGAACGTCTGCGCGAGTTGCGTGCCGGTTCGCCCCTGGGCGACATCCTCGCCGCGGGCCTGACCAATTCCCGTCATGGTCGCGACATCATGAAAGAAGCCATCGAGGAAGCCGGCAGCCGCGTGGTGCATGACCTCGAGCGCTATCTCAACACCCTCGGCAGCATCGCCGCCCTGGCGCCGCTGATGGGTCTGCTCGGCACGGTGTTCGGCATGATCGATATCTTCAGCGCCTTCATGAACGACGGCATGGCCAATGCGCCCATTCTCGCCGGCGGCATCTCCAAGGCCCTGGTCACCACCGCCGCCGGTCTGCTGGTGGCGATTCCCGCGGTGTTCTTTCATCGCTATCTGCTGCGTCGGGTGGACGAGCTGGTGGTGGGCATGGAGCAGGAAGCGGTCAAGCTGGTGGACATCCTCCACGGTGATCGCGAGGTGGACGTCCGCGAAGGAGCCCTGGCGTGAAATTCCGTCGTCGCGCCGGGGGCGCCGCTCGCGAAGAGGTCTATATCAACCTGGCCTCCTTCATCGACGTCATCTTCGTCCTGCTACTGTTCTTCGTGGTGACCGCGACCTTCAGCCGGCCCAGCCAGCTGAAGATCGAGCTGCCCGAGGCCGACAGCGCCGCGGCAGCCGCCAACCAGGCCAAGACCCTGGAAATCAGCATCACCGCCGAAGGCCAGATGGCGCTCAACGGCCAGACCCTGGCACGCAACGACCTGACCGGCCTGACCACCGCGCTGCAGCGTGAATCCGGCGGCGACAACAGCCTGCCGCTGGTGATCACCGCCGATGGCCGCGCCACCCACCAGGCGGTGGTCATGGCCATGGATGCCGCCGGCAAGCTGGGCTTCAGCCAGCTGCGCATCACCACCCTCGAGGCTCAGGCGAAACGTCCGTGAGCCTGGGCGAGCGCCTGGTCCGCGCCTGGTACGCAGGCCATCCGGCCCTGGGCCTGCTGACGCCGCTCGAAGTCCTCTATCGCCAGGTCGCCCGGCGCAAGCGCCAGCGCTTCCTGGCGGGGCAGGGCAGCATCCATCGGGCGCCGGTCCCGGTCATCGTGGTGGGCAATCTCACCGTCGGCGGGACCGGCAAGACGCCCATGATCCTCTGGCTGATCGATCATCTGCGCGCGCGCGGCCTCAGGGTCGGCGTGGTCAGTCGCGGTTATGGCGCCACGCCGCCGAGCCTGCCCTGGCGCGTGCGGGCGACCGACACCGCTGCCGTCGCCGGCGACGAGCCGCTGCTGATCGTGCAGCGCACCGGGGTGGCGCTGGTCACGGATCCCGACCGCGGTCGTGCCGTCGAGCGCCTGCTCGCCGAAGAGTCGCTCGATGTCATCCTCAGCGACGACGGCCTGCAGCACTATCGCCTGGCGCGGGATCTGGAACTGGTGATGGTCGATGCGGCGCGGGGGTTCGGCAACGGCCGCTGCCTGCCGGCGGGGCCGCTGCGCGAACCCCTGGAGCGCCTGGCCGAGGTGGACGCCGTGATCCACAACGGCGCCGCCGTCGATCCTGCCGACGGCTACGGCTTGACCCTGCAGCCCAGTGCCCTGGTCAATCTGCGCAGCGGCGAGACCCGGCCGCTGGATTTCTTTCCGCCAGGGCAGCGCCTGCATGCCCTGGCCGGCATCGGCAACCCCGGGCGTTTCTTCGCCACCCTCGAAGGACTACACTGGCAGCCGTTGCCCCATGCCTTCGCCGATCACGCCACCTACAGCGCCGCGGACCTGGCCTTCACGCCCGAGCTGCCGCTGGTGATGACCGAGAAGGACGCGGTCAAGTGCCGGTCCTTCGCCGCCGCCGACTGGTGGTACCTGGCGGTGGACGCCCAGCCCTCGGCCGCCTTCGTCGCCTGGCTGGATGGGCGTCTCGACCGGCTCCTGCCCGAACACTCTCACTGACGGAACCTCTGCCCATGGATCTCAAGCTGCTGGATATCCTCGCCTGCCCCCTGACCAAGAGTCCGCTGATCCTAAGCGACGACAAGACCGAACTCATCAGCAAGGCCGCCGGCCTGGCCTTCCCGATTCGCGACGGCATCCCGGTGATGCTGGAAAGCGAGGCGCGCATCATCACCACGGACGAGCGTCTGGATAAATGAGCACCGCCTTCACCGTCGTCATTCCGGCGCGACTCGCCAGCACCCGGCTACCCAACAAGCCGCTGCTCGACATCGCCGGCAAGCCGATGATCCAGCACGTCTGGGAGCAGGCGCGGCGCAGTGGCGCCGAGCAGGTGGTGGTGGCGACCGACCACGACGACATCCTGCGCGCCTGCGAAGGCTTTGGCGCCCGGGTCCTGCTGACCCGCGCCGATCATGCCTCGGGCACCGATCGCCTGGCCGAGGTGGCCGAGCTGCTCGGCCTGGCCGACGACGCCCTGGTGGTCAACGTCCAGGGCGACGAGCCGCTGATTCCGCCGGCGGTGATCGACCAGGTGGCGGGCAATCTCGCCGCCCATCCCGAAGCCGGCGTGGCCACCCTCGCGGAGCCGATCGCGGACGTCGACAGCCTGTTCAATCCCAATGTGGTCAAGGTGAGCACCGACCTGAACGGCCTGGCGCTGACCTTCAGCCGGGCGCCGCTGCCCTGGGCGCGCAATGCCTTCGCCAGTGATCGCGCGCAGTTGCCCCAGGGTTTTCCCTACCGCCGGCATATCGGCATCTATGCCTATCGCGCCGATTTTCTCGCTGACTTCGTCAGCTGGGGTCCCTGCGCCCTGGAAGAGACCGAAGCCCTGGAGCAGCTGCGTGCCCTCTGGCACGGCGTCCGCATCCATGTCGCCGATGCTCTGGAAGCGCCCCAGGCCGGGGTGGATACCCTGGAAGACCTCGAGCGCGTCAGGCGCCTGCTGGGAGCCTAGATGACCCTGCGCATCCTGTTCGTCTGCATGGGCAACATTTGCCGCTCGCCCACCGCCGAAGGCATCCTCAGGGCCAAGCTGGACGCCGCCGGCCTGGTCGAGGCGGTGGAGCTGGACTCGGCTGGCACTGGCGACTGGCATGTCGGCAAGGCCCCGGATGCCCGCGCCATCCAGGCCGCGGCGGGTCGCGGCTATGACCTCGGCGCCCTGCGTGGGCGCCAGGTAACCGCGGGCGATTTCCAACGCTTCGACCTGATCCTGGCCATGGATCAGGACAACCTCGCCTGGCTGGAGCAGCTGCGGCCCGACCAGGGTGCAGTACCCGAGCTGTTCCTGGCTCGTCAGGGACTGGCGGTGGATGAGGTGCCGGATCCCTACTACGGCGGCGCGGCCGGCTTCGAGCGCGTCCTCGACCTGCTGGAAAGCGCCTGCGATGGCCTGGTCGCCGAGGTGGCTGCCCGTCATGGTCGCTGAGTTGCAACAGCAGGTCCCCTTGCAGGGGCTCAACACCTTCGGCCTGGTGGCGCAAGCCGATCGCTATCTGGAAGCCGCGAGCGATACCGAGGTCCGCGAGGCCCTGGCCCTGGCGCGGCAACTCGGCGTGCCGCTACGGGTGCTGGGCGGTGGCAGCAACCTGGTCCTGCCCGAGCGGGTCGAGGGCCTGGTGCTGCGGCTGACGTCCCGCGGTATCCGACTGCTGGCGGAGGAGGGCGATGCCCTGCTGGTGGAAGCCGAAGCCGGCGAACCCTGGCATCCCTTCGTCATGGCGACCCTGGCCAACGGCTGGTACGGCCTGGAAAATCTCAGCCTGATTCCCGGCACCGTCGGTGCCTCGCCCATCCAGAACATCGGCGCCTATGGCGTCGAATTGAAGGACAGATGCGCCGGGGTCACGGCGCTCGACCGCCACAGCGGCGAACTCCACGACCTCACCTCAGCCGATTGCGCCTTCGCCTATCGCGAGAGCCGCTTCAAGGCCGAGGCTGGTCGCTGGATCGTGCTGCGGGTGCGCTTCCACCTCAGTCGCCAGCCGCAGCTGGTGCTGGACTACGGTCCCGTGCGCCAGGCCTTGACCGAGGCGGGTGTCACCCAGCCCACGCCCGAAGCCGTCAGCGCGGCCATCTGCAGCATCCGCCAGAGCAAACTGCCCGACCCGGCGGTGCTGGGCAATGCCGGCAGCTTCTTCAAGAATCCCGTGGTGACCGCCGCCGAAGCCGCCGCGTTGCAGCAACGCTATCCGTCCCTGCCGACCTATCCCCAGGCCGATGGCACGGTCAAGCTGGCCGCCGGCTGGCTGATCGACCAGGCCGGCTGGCGCGGCCATCGCGACGGCGCCGTGGGGGTGCATGCCGCCCAGGCGCTGGTGCTGGTCAACTTCGGCGGCGCCCGTAGCCGGGATGTCCTGGCCCTCGCCGAGCGCATCCGCGCCTCGGTGCGCGAGCGCTTCGGGGTGACGCTGGAGATGGAGCCGGGAAGCCTGACGTGACCGACGATTCGCCCGATGTCCAGCGCCGCCGCCTGCTGATCGCCACCACCTCCGCCGTCGGCGGCCTGGGGCTGGTGGCGGGCAGCGTGCCCTTCGTCTGCGCCCTGCGGCCCAGTCGGTCGGCGGAGGTGGCGGCGGCACCGGTCGAGGTGGACCTCAAGGCCTTGCGCGAAGGCGAACAACTCACCGTGCAGTGGCGCGGCCAGCCGGTCTGCGTCCTGCGTCGCAGCGCCGCGGACCAGGCCCGACTCCTGGCCGACGAGGCGGGGCTGGCCGACCCGGATTCTCGGGAATCCAGCCAGCCACCCTATGTCGATCCGCGCCTGAGATCGCGGCGGCCGGACATCTTCGTGGTCACCGCCATCTGCACCCACCTGGGCTGCATTCCCTCCCTGGCGCCAGGCGCGGCAGAGCGGGAGGGGGGCTATCTCTGTCCCTGCCATGGCTCCCATTTCGACCTGGCCGGGCGGGTCTTTCGCGACCAGCCGGCACCGCTGAATCTGGCCGTGCCCCCCTATCATTTCCGCGGCGACACCCTGCTGGTGATCGGCAGTGACGAGGAGGGGGCGACATGAAGAGCGACGAGCCCGGCTGGCTGGAGCGACGGCTGCCCATGGGCGCCTTCTGGCGACGCCATATCAGCGACTACCGGGTGCCGCGCAACCTCAACGTCTTCTATCTGTTCGGTTCGCTGCTGGTCTTCATCCTGGCGCTGCAGGTGCTGACCGGGCTCTGGCTGTTGTTCGGCTACGAGCCGACGGTGAAGGGCGCCTTCGCCTCGGTCCAGCTGTTCATGCGCGAGGTGCCCTTTGGCTGGTTGATCCGCTATCTGCACGCGGTGGGCGCCTCGGCGCTGTTCGTCTGTCTCTATCTGCACATGCTGCGCGGCCTGCTCTATGGCTCCTATCGCGCGCCGCGGGAGCTGGTCTGGAGCTTTGGCGTGCTGCTCTATGTGCTGCTGCTGGCCCAGGCCTTCTTCGGCTATCTGCTGCCCTGGGGCCAACTGTCCTACTGGGGCGCCCAGGTGTCCCTGAGCGCGGTCGAGGCGCTGCCCCTGGTAGGCCCGACTCTGGCCGACCTGCTGCGGGGCGGGGTGGTGCTGTCCGATGCCACCCTGCGGCGCTTCCAGGCCCTGCATGTGGTCGGGCTGCCGCTGCTGATCCTCACGCTGGTGACGCTGCACGTCGTCGCCCTGCGCCAGACCGGTTCGAACAATCCCGAGGGTGATGAGCGCGATGTCCGAGGTGCAGCCGGGGTGCCTTTCCACCCCTATCTGACGCTCAAGGACCTCTGCGGCCTGGCGGTCTTCCTGCTGGTGTTCCTGGGCGTGGTACTGCTGGCGCCGGACCTGGGTGGGCTGGTGCTGGAGCCGGCCAACCAGCAGCCGGCCGATCCCTTGGTGACCCCCGCGCACATCGCGCCGCCCTGGTACCTGGCGCCCTTCTATGCGCTGTTGCGGGCGGTGCCGAGCAAGGCCGGCGGTCTTGGCCTGGCGGCCCTGGCCATCGCCCTGCTGTTCGTGCTGCCCTGGCTGGATCGCAGCACGGTCCGCTCGGTGCGCCACAAGGCCTGGCCGGCGCGGCTGGGGCTGTATCTGGGCTGTCTGGCCTTTGCCGCTCTGGGCGTGCTGGGCGTGGTCGCGCTTACCGAACAGCGCCTGCTGCTGGCGCGCCTGGCGGCTGGCGTCTATTTCGCCTGTCTGCTGGGCATGCCCTGGTACAGCAGGCTGGGGCGTCCGCGAACGCTGCCGGAGCTCGGCTCATGATGCGTTGCCTGTTCCTGGGTCTGCTGTTGCTGTGCAGCGGTCTGGCCATCGGTGCCGAAGGCGATCCCCGGGCCGGTGCCCTCACCTTCGGTCGCTATTGCCTGGCCTGCCACGGCCAGGAGTACCAGCGCTTCGATCGCGTCGCCGCCGATCTTCACCTGGACCTCGCCAGCTGGGCGCCCGGGCGCACCGCCAGTGCGCCCATGCTTGGCCTGCTCAAACCCGAGGATGCCCGCCGCGCCTTCGGCAGCGTACCGCCGGATCTCACCCTGATCGCCGCGGTGCGCGGCGAAGCCTGGTTGCGCGCCTTCCTGCAGGAATTCTATGTGGCGCCCGGACGTCCGCTCGGGGTCGACAATCTCGCGGCGCCCGGCACCCGCATGCCCGACGTCCTGGCCGCCCTGCGCGGTCGCCAGCTGCGCGACTGCCACGAAGGGCGCTGCGTGCTGCGCCTGGAGCCGGGCAGTGGCGCCCAGACCCCCGAGCAGTTCGCCCGTACCGTCGACGATCTGGTCGCCTACCTGGGCTATTCCGCCGCACCCGAACGTAGCCTCGCCTGGCGGCTCGCACCCTGGGTGCTGGGCTATCTGGTGCTGTTCGCCATCCTGGCCTTCTGGCTCAAGCGCGAATTCTGGCGGCGATTGCCCGACAGTGAGCGATGAGACTAGGTGGCAGGCGGCAAGGTGCGAGATAATCCCCCTTTGCAGCTTCGCCCCTGACGGGGGAGGGACCCATGGGCGCCATAACCCGCCTGACCTGTTTCCATGATCCCGAGGATCACTACAGCCATCGGATCCGTCTGATCCTGGCGGAAAAGAACGTCGAGTGCGAGCTGATCGCCGTGCGCCGTGGCGAGTGCCCGCGGCAGCTGGCCGAGCACAATCCCTATGGCACCGTGCCGACGTTGATGGATCGCGACCTGGTGCTCTATGGCACCGAGGTACTCATGGAGTACCTCGAGGAACGCTATCCGCATCCGCCGCTGCTGCCGGCCTATCCGGTCACCCGGGGTCAGTCGCGGCTGCTGATGCACCGTATCGGGCGCGATTGGTGCACCCTGGTGGACAGTATCCTGCAAGCCGCGCCGGGCGCCGACCTCGCCGCCGCGCGCAAGGAACTGCGGGAAAGCCTGACCGGCGTGGCGCCCATCTTCGCGGAAAAAGCCTTTTTCCTGAGCGACGACTTTTCCCTGGTGGACTGTTGCCTGCTCCCCATCCTGTGGCGATTGCCGCGCCTGGGCGTCGAATTGCCCCGGGCCGCCAAGCCGCTGCAGGACTACATGGATCGCATGTTCGCACGCGACAGTTTCCGATCCAGTCTTTCGGTCACCGAGCGTGAGATGCGCTAGAGGAGAACCCCATGAATTCCAGTCGCCCCTACCTGGTCCGCGCGCTCTACGAGTGGATCGTGGACAACGACTGCACGCCCCATCTGCTGGTCAACGCCGACTATGCCGAGGTGCGCGTGCCGCCGGGCTATGCCAACGACGGCCAGATCGTGCTGAACGCCTCGCCCAGTGCCGTGCGTGACCTGCACATGGACAACGAAGCGGTGAGCTTCAACGGCCGTTTCGGTGGCGTCGCCTACAACCTCTATGTCCCGATCGGTGCCATCCTGGCCATCTACGCCCGGGAGAACGGCCAGGGTATGGTCTTCGACAGCGAACCCAGCCCGCCGGATGACCAGGGTCCCGACAACGGCGGCAGCAAGCCCGAGGCGCCCAAGCCGACACCGACGCGGCCAAGTCTGAAAGTCGTCAAGTAAGCCTGGCCGACACCTGCTGCAGGGCCTTCTGCAGCAGGCATGAAAAAGCCCCTGTCAGCAGTGCCGGTAGGGGCTTTTTCGTTAGCCTTGCAAACTCAGCGCTTGAGCGAGGCCGGCAGGTGCGGCTGGATCTGGGTCAGCAGACCGCGGAAGCACTTGGGGTTGCCGGCGACGATGTGGCCCTTCTCGAGGAAGTCGTGGCCGCCATTGAAGTCGCCGATGAGGCCACCGGCTTCCTGCACCAGCAGGGCGCCTGCCGCCATGTCCCACTCCGACAGGCCCATTTCCCAGAAGGCGTCGAAGCGACCGGCGGCGACATAGGCCAGGTCCAGGGCGGCGGAGCCGGCGCGGCGGATGCCGGCGGTCTGGCCGATCAGGCTGCGGAACATGCCCAGGTAGTTGTCCAGGTGGTCGACGTCATTGGCACGGAAGGGGAAGCCGGTACCCAGCAGAGCGCCTTCCAGGCTGCGACGGTTGGTGACACGGATGCGCCGGCCGTTCAGGGCGGCACCGCGGCCACGGCTGGCGGTGAATTCTTCCTGACGCACCGGATCCAGGACCACGGCATGTTCCAGGCGACCCTTGTACTTGCAGGCGATGCTCACCGAAAAGTGCGGGACGCCACGAATGAAGTTGGTGGTGCCGTCCAGCGGGTCGACGATCCAGACATAATCAGCGCCTTCGCCTTCGCCCGCCAGGTAGCCGGATTCCTCACCGTAGAAACCATGGGTGGGATAGGCCTTGCGCAGGGTGGCGAGGATGGTCTGCTCGGCGGCACGGTCGACTTCGGAGACGAAGTCGTTGGCGCCTTTTTCGTCGACGGCGATCACGTCCAGGCGCTCAATCGAACGGAAAATCAGTTCACCGGCGCTGCGGGCCGCGCGCAGTGCGATGTTCAGCATGGGCTGCATGGATAAATCACCTGGGTTGTATAAGGAAAGCCGGCAATGATAGCAGACTTCGCGGCGCTGGAAGGGGTATTCGTGGCCAGCGGGCGCGTGTGGGCGTAGTATACGGCGCCGATTTCCCGCGTCCGTTCGAGGATAGCCACGTGCTGCACAACATCCGCGTCGTTCTGGTCAATACCAGCCATCCCGGCAATATCGGCGGTGCCGCCCGGGCAATGAAGAACATGGGCCTGTCGCGCCTCTATCTGGTCGATCCCGAGGACTTTCCCAGCGGCGAGGCCAATGCCCGCGCGTCCGGGGCCAATGACGTGCTCGACGCCGCCATCGTGGTCGACACTCTGGAAGAGGCCCTGACCGGCTGCAGCCTGGTGCTGGGCACCAGCGCCCGCGACCGCCGCATCCCCTGGCCGCTGCTGGATCCGCGCGAATGCGCCACCACCTCCCTGGCCCAGGTGGAGCAGGGCGGGGAGGTGGCCCTGGTGTTCGGTCGCGAATATGCCGGCCTGACCAACGAAGAGCTGCAGCGCTGCCACTACCATGTGCACATCCCCTCGGATCCGGCCTTCGGCTCGCTCAATCTCGCCGCGGCGGTCCAGGTGCTGGTGTACGAGGTGCGCATGGCCTGGCTCGCGGCGCAGAACCAGCCGACCAAGATGAACAAGGTCGAAGCCACCGCCATGCTCAACACCCAGCCGGTGACGGTGGAGGAGCTGGAACTCTACTACGAGCACCTGGAGCAGACCCTGGTGGAGATCGGCTTCCTCGATCCGGCCAAGCCGCGCCACCTGATGAGTCGGCTGCGGCGGCTCTACGGTCGTGCCGGCATCAGCAAGCTGGAGATGAACATCCTGCGCGGCATCCTCACCGAAACCCAGAAGGCCGCCCGCGGCGAATCCCACCCGCGGACTATCCCCCCGATAGATAATGCCTGAGTGATTTGGTCGGTTTTAAAGTTGACCTTTTTTGTCGGGAATCCGATAATCAGGGTCATCCGATGCAACCCGCTCGAGTTCATCATGAGACTGACCACCAAAGGCCGCTATGCCGTAACCGCCATGCTCGATCTGGCGCTGCACGCCCAGCGGGGGCCGGTGTCGCTGGCCGACATTTCCGAGCGGCAGGGCATTTCGCTGTCCTATCTGGAGCAGCTGTTTGCCCGGCTGCGCCGCGGCGCGCTGGTCAACAGCGTACGCGGTCCCGGCGGCGGTTATCAGCTGGCGCGCGACATGGGCGGTATCCATGTGGCCCAGGTGATCGATGCCGTCAACGAATCCGTGGATGCCACTCGTTGCCAGGGCGGTGGGGGCTGTCACCAGGGTGATACCTGCCTGACCCACCACCTCTGGTGCGATCTGAGCGATCAGATCCATACCTTTTTGAGTGGCATCACCCTGGCCGACCTGGTCGCCCGCAACGAGATCCAGCAGGTGGCCAAGCGTCAGGACACCAAGGCCTGTGCCAGTAAGCAATCGCCCTTAGCGGTCGAAAAAATCGAAGCGTCCACCATCGACTGAGCAGAGACGCCCGTCTGATTAGGAGTAACCGATGAAATTGCCGATCTACCTAGACTATTCCGCCACCACGCCCGTCGATCCGCGCGTCGCTCAGAAGATGAGCGAGTGCCTGCTGGTGGACGGCAACTTTGGCAACCCCGCATCGCGCTCCCACCTGTTCGGCTGGAAGGCCGAGGAAGCCGTGGAAAACGCCCGTCGTCAGGTGGCCGAACTGGTCAACGCCGACCCGCGCGAGATCGTCTGGACCTCCGGTGCCACCGAGTCCGACAACCTGGCCATCAAGGGCGCCGCGCACTTCTACCAGAACAAGGGCAAGCACCTGATCACCTCCAAGATCGAGCACAAGGCGGTGTTGGACACCACCCGCCAGCTCGAGCGCGAAGGCTTCGAGGTCACCTATCTCGAGCCGGGCGAAGACGGCCTGATCACCCCCGACATGGTCGAGGCGGCCCTGCGTGACGACACCACCCTGGTGTCCATCATGCACGTCAACAACGAGATCGGTACCGTCAACGACATCGCCGCCATCGGCGAGCTGACCCGCTCCCGTGGCGTGCTCTTCCACGTCGACGCCGCCCAGTCCACCGGCAAGGTCGAGATCGATCTGGAAAAGCTCAAGGTCGACATGATGTCCTTCTCGGCGCACAAGACCTATGGTCCCAAGGGCATTGGCGCCCTCTACGTCCGCCGCAAGCCGCGCGTCCGTATCGAAGCCCAGACCCACGGTGGCGGTCACGAGCGTGGCATGCGTTCGGGTACCCTGGCGACTCACCAGATCGTCGGCATGGGCGAGGCCTTCCGTATCGCCAAGGAAGAGATGGTCCAGGAAAATGCCCGCATCAAGGCCCTGAGCGATCGCTTCTACCGTCAGTTCGAAGGCCTGGAAGAGGTCTACCTGAACGGCAGCCTGATCCATCGTGTGCCGCACAACCTGAACCTGAGCTTCAACTACGTCGAAGGCGAGTCGCTGATCATGGCGCTCAAGGACCTGGCGGTCTCGTCCGGTTCGGCCTGTACCTCGGCGTCCCTGGAGCCGTCCTACGTCCTGCGTGCCCTGGGCCGTAACGACGAGCTGGCACACAGCTCCATCCGCTTCACCTTCGGCCGCTTCACCACCGAAGAAGACGTTGACTACGCCGCGAGCAAGGTCACCGAAGCCGTCAACAAGTTGCGCGAATTGTCTCCGCTGTGGGACATGTTCAAAGAAGGCGTAGACCTGAGTCAGGTCGAGTGGCAAGCCCACTGACCCACCCTGATAAGCGAGGATTGAACCATGGCATACAGTGAAAAGGTCATCGACCACTACGAAAACCCGCGCAACGTCGGCAAGTTCGATGCGGCCGATCCCGATGTCGGCACCGGCATGGTCGGCGCTCCGGCCTGTGGCGACGTGATGCGTCTGCAGATCAAGGTCAACGAGCAGGGCATCATCGAAGATGCCAAGTTCAAGACCTACGGCTGTGGCTCCGCCATCGCCTCCAGCTCCCTGGCCACCGAGTGGATGAAGGGCAAGAGCATCGAGGAAGCGGCGTCGATCAAGAACAGCATGATCGCCGAAGAACTGGCCCTGCCGCCGGTGAAGATCCACTGCTCGGTACTCGCCGAAGACGCCATCAAGGCGGCGGTCAGCGACTACAAGCAGAAGAAAGGCCTGCTCTAAGGAGGAACCATGGCGATCAGCATGACCGAGTCCGCCGCCCGCCACGTGCAGCGTTCCCTCGATGGGCGCGGCAAGGGGGAGGGCATCCGCCTGGGCGTTCGTACCACGGGTTGCTCGGGGCTGGCCTACGTACTCGAGTTCGTCGATGAATTCGCGGCCGAGGACCAGGTGTTCGAAAGCCATGGCGTCAAGGTCATCATCGACCCCAAGAGCCTGGTCTACCTGGACGGCACCGAGCTGGATTTCGTGCGTGAAGGCCTCAACGAGGGCTTCAAGTTCAACAATCCCAACGTGCGTGGCGAGTGTGGCTGCGGCGAAAGCTTCAACATCTGAGGCTCGCCATGGGTAAGCCCTGTCACTTCGCGCTGTTCGAGATCAAGCCCGCCTTCGAGATCGACCAGGCGGGTCTGGCCGCACGCTATCGCGACCTGGCCCGCACGGTCCATCCGGATCGGTTCGCCGATGCGCCGGAACGCGAGCGGCGCCAGGCGCTGGAGCGGTCGGCCGAGCTCAACGAGGCCTATCACGTGCTGCGCGCGCCGTCGCGCCGCGCGCGCTATCTGCTGGAGCTCGAAGGTCACGAGATGCCACTCGAGGCGACCATCCAGGACACCGATTTCCTCATGCAGCAATTGCAGTGGCGCGAGGAGTTGGAAGACCTGCAGGACGCCGGCGACAGCGCGGGCATTCCCGCCTTCCGCCAGCGCCTCAAGGAGGCGCAGCGCGACATCGAGCAGGCCTTCGCCGCGATCTGGCAGGACCCCGCCCAGCGCGAGTCTGCCGAACGCCTGGTCCGTCGCATGCAGTTTCTCGACAAGCTGGCCAGCGAGATCCGCCAGCTCGAAGAGCGTCTGGACGATTAATCACAGGTGTCGCTCAGGCACCGACAACCATAAGCCGACTAGCCAATGGCTCTATTGCAGATAGCCGAACCCGGAATGGCGCCGAAGCCGCACCAGCGCAAGCTGGCGGTGGGCATCGATCTGGGCACCACCAATTCCCTCGTGGCTGCCGTCCGCAGTGGCGTGGCCGAGACCCTGCCCGATCTGCAGGGCGAGGTGATCCTGCCCTCCGCCGTGCGCTATGCCGCCGATGGGGTGGACGTGGGGGCAGGCGCCAAGGCCGCTGCCGCCCAGGATCCCTTCAATACCATTCTCTCCGTCAAGCGCCTCATGGGGCGTGGCATCGCCGACGTCAAGCAGCTGGGCGAGCAGTTGCCCTACCGCTTCGTCGCCGGTGAATCGGAAATGCCCTTCATCGATACCGCTGCCGGGCGCAAGAGTCCGGTGGAGGTCTCCGCCGACATCCTGCGGGTGCTGCGCGAGCGGGCCGAAGCCACCCTGGGTGGCGAACTGGTCGGCGCGGTCATCACCGTGCCGGCCTACTTCGACGATGCCCAGCGCCAGGCCACCAAGGACGCTGCCCGCTTCGCCGGACTGAACGTCCTGCGCCTGCTCAACGAGCCTACCGCGGCCGCCGTGGCCTATGGCCTGGACCGGGGCGAGGAGGGTGTGGTCGCCATCTACGACCTGGGGGGCGGCACCTTCGACATCTCCATCCTGCGCCTGACCCGCGGCGTCTTCGAAGTCATGGCCACCGGTGGCGACAGCGCCCTGGGTGGTGATGACTTCGATCATGCCATCGCCGGCTGGATCGTCCAGCAGGCCGGGTTGTCCAGCGATCTGGATCCAGGCACCCAGCGGCGCCTGCTGCAGAGCGCCTGCGCGGCCAAGGAAGCCCTGTCGGCTACCGAGCGCGTAGAGGTCAGCCATGGCGACTGGTCGGGCGTGCTGGAGCGCAGCACCTTCCAAGAGCTCATCGCTCCGCTGGTGGCGCGCAGCCTCAAGGCCTGCCGCCGGGCCCTGCGTGATGCGGAAGTGGAGCCGGCGGAAATCGCTGCCGTGGTCATGGTCGGTGGCTCCACCCGCGTGCCCTATGTGCGCGAAGCCGTGGGCGAACTGTTCGAGTGCACCCCGCTCACCGACATCGATCCGGATCGCGTGGTCGCCATCGGCGCGGCCCTGCAGGCCGATTCCCTGGCCGGCAATCGCGCTGGCGAAGAACTGCTGCTGCTGGACGTCATCCCGCTGTCCCTGGGGCTCGAGACCATGGGCGGCCTGATGGAGAAGATCATTCCGCGCAACACCACCATTCCTGTGGCGCGGGGGCAGGACTTCACCACCTATCGCGACGGCCAGACCGCCATGCTGGTGCATGTGCTACAAGGCGAGCGCGAACTGGTCAAGGACGCCCGCTCCCTGGCCCGTTTCGAATTGCGCGGCTTCCCGCCCATGGTCGCCGGTGCCGCCAAGATCCGCGTCACCTTCCAGGTCGATGCCGACGGCCTGCTCGGCGTCAGCGCCCGCGAGCTGTCCAGCGGCGTGGAAGCCAGCGTCCAGGTCAAGCCGTCCTACGGTCTGACCGACGGCGAGATCGCCAACATGCTGCAGGACTCCTTCCGTCATGCCGGTGACGACATGCAGGCCCGCGCGCTGCGCGAGCAGCAGGTCGAAGCGCGGCGGCTGATTGAGGCGGTCACCGCCGCGCTGGCCGCCGACGGCGAGCGCCTGCTGGACGCCGAGGAGCGTCAGGTGATCGAGCTGGAAATCGGCCAGTTGGCCGAGCTGCTGGACGCCACCGACCTCCAGGCGCTCGAAGACCAGACCAAGCGTCTTTCTCACGTAACCGATGCCTTCGCCGCCCGGCGGATGAACGCCTCGGTCAAGGCGGCCCTGGCGGGTCGTCGTCTCAACGATATCGAGGAGTAGTTCCATCATGCCGCAGATCACCCTGCTGCCCCACGCCGAGCACTGCCCCGAGGGCGCAGTCTTCGAAGCCAGCGAAGGCGAGACCATCATCGCCGCGGCCATGCGCAACGGCATCGACATCGAGCACGCCTGCGAGATGTCCTGTGCCTGCACCACCTGTCACGTAGTCGTCCAGGAAGGCTTCGATTCCCTCGAGCCTTCCGATGAGCTCGAAGACGACATGCTGGACAAGGCCTGGGGCCTGGAAATGCGTTCGCGCCTGTCCTGCCAGGCGGTAGTTGGCAGCGAAGACCTAGTGGTGGAGATTCCGCGCTACACCATCAACCAGGTTTCCGAAGGTCACTGAGGACAGCTGTCATGGCACTGAAATGGACCGATGTGCTGGATATCGCCATCGAACTCAACGACGCCCATCCCGACGTGGATCCGCGCTACGTGAACTTCGTCAAGCTGCGCAACTGGGTCGTAGACCTGCCGGAATTCGACGACGATCCCCAGCGCGGTGGCGAGAAGGTGCTGGAGGCCATCCAGGCCGCCTGGATCGACGAATCCGCCTGACGCATCGCCCGTACCGCGCTACGCTTTTCACCGGGACCCGCGTATAATCCGCGGGTTTCGTTTTTGCTCTATTCCCACATTCGGAGTTCACATGTCTGTTCAACGTACCCTGTCGATCATCAAGCCCGATGCCGTGTCCAAGAATGTCGTCGGTGAGATCGTCACCCGCTTCGAGAAGGCTGGCCTGCGCGTCGTCGCCGCCAAGATGGTCCAGCTGTCCGAGCGCGAAGCCGGTGGCTTCTACGCCGAACACAAAGAGCGTCCCTTCTTCAAGGATCTGGTCTCCTTCATGACCTCCGGTCCGGTCGTGGTTCAGGTGCTGGAAGGCGACAACGCCATCGCCAAGAACCGTGAGCTGATGGGCGCCACCGATCCCAAGAAAGCCGACGCCGGTACCATCCGTGCCGACTTCGCCGTCTCCATCGACGAAAACGCCGTCCATGGTTCGGATTCCGAAGCGTCCGCCGCGCGCGAGATCTCCTACTTCTTCGCAGCCACCGAAGTCTGCGAGCGCATCCGCTAAGGATGAGCGCCGGCCAGGGAAGCGGCCAGCCCGCCTTCCTGGCATCGCCCGCGTCCTGCGCGGGCTTCAAACAGATTTCGTCGAGGTGATCCCATGACCACAGCCACCGATAAGGTCAATCTGCTGGGCCTGACCCAGCCGCAACTCGAGTCGTTCTTCGAGTCCATCGGGGAGAAGCGCTTTCGCGCCGGCCAGGTCATGAAGTGGATCCATCACTTCGGCATCGATGATTTCGACGCCATGAGCAACCTGGGCAAGGCGCTCAAGGAAAAGCTCAAGGCCGCCGCGGAGATCCGTGGCCCCGAGATCGTCAGCGAGGACATCTCCCGCGACGGCACCCGCAAGTGGGTGATCCGCGTCGCCTCCGGCAGCTGCGTCGAGACCGTCTACATTCCGCAGAACGGCCGTGGCACCCTGTGCGTGTCGTCCCAGGCCGGTTGCGCCCTGGACTGCAGCTTCTGCTCCACCGGCAAGCAGGGCTTCAACAGCAACCTCACCGCCGCCGAAGTGATCGGTCAGGTGTGGATCGCCAACAAGTCCTTTGGCAGCGTACCGGCCAAGATCGACCGCGCCATCACCAACGTGGTGATGATGGGCATGGGCGAACCGCTGCTGAACTTCGACAACGTCGTCGCCGCCATGCGCATCATGATGGACGACCTGGGCTACGGCATCTCCAAGCGCAAGGTCACTCTGTCCACCTCGGGCGTGGTGCCGATGATCGAAGAGCTGGCCAAGCACATCGACGTCTCCCTGGCGTTGTCGCTGCATGCACCCAACGACGAGTTGCGCAACGAGCTGGTCCCGATCAACCGCAAGTATCCCTTGGCCATGCTGCTCGATGCCTGCCAGAGATACATCCGGCAACTGGGCGAGAAGCGCGTCCTGACCATCGAGTACACCCTGCTCAAGGACGTCAACGACCTGCCCGAGCACGCCCTGCAGCTGATCGAGCTGCTGCGCAACGTGCCCTGCAAGATCAACCTGATCCCTTTCAATCCCTTCCCGCACTCCGGCTACGAGCGGCCGAGCAAGAACGCCACCCGCCGGTTCCAGGAGCTGCTGGTGCAGGCCGGTTTCAATGTCACGGTGCGGACCACCCGCGGTGACGACATCGATGCCGCCTGCGGCCAGCTGGTGGGGCAGGTCATGGACCGTACCCGTCGCAGCCAGCGTTACATCGCCGTTCGCCAGCTCGACGGTGCCGAAACCGTGACGCCGCTCCAGGGCTGAGGGCGCGATCATGGCGATCACGCGCTTTGCGGCTGTCGCGCTCGCCCTGGTGGTCGGTAGCCTGGCCGGCTGCGTGACCGAGGGTGACCGCAACCCCATGGATACCCGCCAGGGACGGATGCAGGCCCGTGATGCCTACATCCAGCTTGGCCTCGGCTATGTCCAGCAGGGCAACACCGAACAAGCCAAGGTGCCGTTGAAGAAGGCCTTGGAACTGGATTCCTCCAGCGCCGACGCCCATGCCGCCCTCGGGCTGGTGTTCCAGGCCCAGGGCGAGACCGAACTGGCCGATCAGGAGTATCGCCTGGCCCTGCGCGAGCGGCCCCGCGATGCCCGCATCCTCAACAACTATGGCAGCTTCCTCTATGAGCAGGGGCGCTACAAGGATGCCTACGAACGCTTCACCCAGGCCGCCGAAGACAGCCTCTACCCCGAGCGCGCGCGGGTGTTCGAGAATCTCGGCCTGACGGCCTTGCGACTCAATCAGGTCGACTTGGGCAAGGAAAATCTGGAAAAATCCCTGCGGCTGGATCGCAATCAGCCCAGGGCCCTGTTCGAATTGGCTCAATTGGCCTATCAGACGCGCGACTACGTGCCGTCTCGCAGCTATTACCAGGCCTTCAGCCAGCTCAGCCCCCAGGATGCCCGCAGCCTGTTGCTCGGGATCCGCCTCGCCGAGGTGTTCAACGATCGCAACACCGCCGCGAGCTATGCCCTGCAGCTGAAGCGCCTCTACCCGAACTCACCTGAATATCGTCAACTTCAGTCGGAGCAGAAATGACCGCAGTGCAATCCGAAGCGGTACACGCCGGACGGGGCAATCCCGGTGAGATCTTGCGTCAGAAGCGACTGGCGCTTGGCTGGAGCCAGGCCCAGGTCGCCCAGAATCTCAATCTCAGCGAGCGCATCATCGAGCAGCTCGAGTCCGGCAACTATCAGCAGATGCCGGGGCACACCTTCGCCCGTGGCTACACCAAGGCCTATGGCAAGCTGCTGGGCCTGGACCAGGTCGAACTGGTGCGTACCTTCGACAGCTACACCGGCACCGATGCCAAGGGCAGCACCGTGCACAGCCTGGGCCGCCTCGACGAGCCGGTGAGGTTGTCGCGCAATGTCCTCAGATTCGTCAGTTTCGTCCTGGTGGTGCTGATCATCGCCATGGGTCTGTTCTGGTGGCAGGAGCGCAGTCGTCAGACTTCCAGCAGCAGCGCCGTGAGCATGGAGCATGTCGAGGTCGAGGGTGCCGACGGCAAGACCGAGATCCATCCCATCGACGAGCCGGAAGAACAGCCCCCGGTCACTGCTCAGCAGCCCGCCGTCACCCTGCCGTCTCCGGTAGGCACGCCGACGCCGGATGCCAATGCCGTGGCCGCCATGACCACCCCGACCGCCGCGCCGACTCCGGCCCCGGCCAGCGGTTCGAGCACGTCCACCCCTCCGGCGCCGGCTGCAACGGCGCCTGCCGCCTCGGCCACCGCGCCTGCCGCAGCGCCTGTCGCCGGCAGCGACAGCCTCAACATCCGCTTCACCGCCAACTGCTGGACGCAGGTCAGCGACGGTACCGGCAAGATCCTTTTCAGCGGCGTGAAAAAGGGCGGCGAGAGCCTCGACTACGCCTCGATCAAGGCGCCGGTCAACATCCGTCTCGGCTTCGCTCGTGGTGCCCAGATCACCTACAACGGCCAGGTCGTCGACCTCGCGCCTTACACCAAGGGCGAGACCGCCCGCATCAAACTCGGTCAGGCCGGACAATGACGTCCGGCGACCCCATGGGAAACCAGCATGCATAGCGAATCGCCCATCAAACGTCGGTTGTCCCGCAAGATCTGGGTCGGCTCGGTGCCGGTCGGCGGCGATGCTCCCATCGCCGTGCAGAGCATGACCAACACCGAAACCTGCGACGTCGACGCCACCGTGGCCCAGGTTCAGCGCCTGCAGGACGCCGGTGCCGACATCGTGCGCATCTCCGTGCCCGACATGGACGCCGCCGAAGCCTTCGGCCGCATCAAGCAGCGGGTCAGCCTGCCGCTGGTGGCTGACATTCACTTCGATTACAAGATCGCCCTGCGCGTGGCCGAGCTGGGCGTGGACTGCCTGCGCATCAACCCTGGCAACATCGGTCGCGAAGACCGGGTCAAGGCGGTGGTCGACGCGGCCCGCGAGCGCGGCATCCCGATCCGCATCGGCGTCAACGCCGGTTCGCTGGAAAAGGACCTGCAGAAGAAGTATGGCGAGCCCACCCCGGAGGCCCTGGTGGAGTCGGCCATGCGCCATGTCGACCATCTGGAGAAGCTGGACTACCCGGACTTCAAGGTCAGCGTGAAGGCCAGTGACGTCTTCATGGCCGTGGCCGCCTACCGTCAGCTGGCCACCCGCATCGAGCAGCCGCTGCACCTGGGCATCACCGAAGCCGGCGGCCTGCGCTCGGGCACGGTGAAGTCCGCCGTGGGCCTAGGCATGCTGCTAGCCGAAGGCATCGGCGACACCATCCGCATCTCGCTCGCGGCCGATCCGGTCGAGGAGATCAAGGTCGGTTTCGACATCCTCAAGTCCCTGCGCCTGCGTTCGCGTGGCATCAACTTCATCGCCTGCCCGAGTTGCTCGCGGCAGAACTTCGATGTGGTCAAGACCATGAACGAACTGGAAGGGCGCCTAGAGGACCTGCTGGTGCCCCTGGACGTCGCGGTGATCGGCTGCGTGGTCAACGGTCCCGGCGAAGCCAAGGAAGCCCATGTCGGCCTGACCGGGGGTACGCCCAACAATCTGGTGTACATCGATGGCAAGCCGGCCTCCAAGCTGAACAACGACAATCTGGTGGACGAGCTGGAAGGGCTCATCCGCCGCAAGGCGGCCGAAAAGGCCGAAGCGGATGCCGCGCTCATCGCGCGCAGCTGAAAGATCAAGGAATAAGGCCCTTTCGTGAGCAAGTCCCTGCAAGCCATCCGTGGCATGAACGATATCCTGCCGGAGCAGACTCCGGCCTGGCGCTACCTGGAACGTACCTTCGCGACGCTGCTCGACGGCTATGGCTACCACGAGATCCGTCTGCCCATCATGGAGTTCACCGAACTCTTCGCCCGCGGCATCGGCGAGGGCACCGACGTGGTGGACAAGGAGATGTACACCTTCCTCGACCGCAACGAGGAGTCCCTGACCCTGAGGCCGGAAGGCACCGCGGGTTGCGTGCGGGCCGTGCTCGAACATGGCATGACCGGCGGTGGCCAGGTGCAGAAGCTCTGGTACGCCGGGCCTATGTTCCGTTACGAGAAGCCGCAGAAGGGTCGCTATCGCCAGTTCCACCAGATCGGCGTCGAGGTGTTCAACCTGCCCGGTCCGGACATCGACGCCGAACTGATCGTGCTCACCGCACGTCTCTGGCAGCGCCTGGGCCTGACCGACGCCGTGACCCTGCAGCTCAACAGCCTGGGTTCCAGCGCCGATCGCGCCCGCTATCGCGAAGCCCTGGTGGCCTATCTGCAGGAGCGCTTCGAGCAGCTCGACGAAGACAGCCAGCGTCGGCTGACCACCAACCCGTTGCGCATCCTCGACAGCAAGAACGCCCAGACCCAGGCGCTGCTGCAGGACGCCCCGACCCTGGCCGACTATCTGGACGACGAATCCCGCGCCCACTTCGACGGCCTCAAGGCCCGTCTGGACGCCGCCGGCATTCGCTACCAGATCAATCCCAAGCTGGTGCGTGGCCTGGACTACTACGGCCGTACGGTCTTCGAGTGGGTCACCGACAAGCTGGGCGCCCAGGGCACCGTCTGTGCCGGTGGCCGCTACGATGGCCTGATCACTCAGTTCGGCGGCAAGCCCACCCCGGGTGTCGGCTTCGCCATGGGGGTCGAGCGCCTGGTGCTGCTGCTGGAAACCCTGGAATGCCTGCCTGGCGATCTGCAGCGACCCGCCGATCTCTATCTGTGCGCCTTTGGCGAGGCGGCCGAGCTGGCCGGCCTGAAGTTGGCAGAACAGTTGCGCGATGCCCGTCCGGACCTGCGTCTGCTGGTCAATGCCGGTGCCGGCAGCTTCAAGAGCCAGTTCAAGAAGGCCGACAAGAGCGGCGCGCTCTGGGCCATGATCCTGGGTGAAGACGAACTGGCCGCGCAACAGGTGGCACTCAAGCCGCTGCGTGGCGATGCGCCCCAGGAAAAGGTCGATTTCGCGGCCCTGGCCGCCCGTCTGGACGAGATTTTGCCCCTGGCCGGTTCCGGTCGCGGGAATTGAGGAGAACGGATTTGAGTTCCATCGACGACGACAATCTGGTGGTCGCCAAGGCCTGGTGGCAGCGTAACGGCAAGCCGCTGGTGGCGGGTGGTGTCATCGCCCTGGTGGCGGTGCTCGGCTGGCAGGGCTGGCAGCGTTACCAGAACAGCCAGGCGCAAGGCGCTTCGGTGCTCTATCAGCAACTGGTGGAAGCCACGCTGGCTCCCGGTGGCAAGGTCGACACCGCCCGGGTGACGGACACCTACGGCAAGCTCAAGCAGGATTATTCCGGTACCGCCTACGCCCAGTACGGGAGCCTCTTCGTCGCCAAGGTGGCGGTAGAGAACAATCGCCTGGACGACGCCGCCGCCGAACTCAAGGCCGTAGTGGACAAGCCCCATGACGCCGAACTCGGCGAGCTGGCGCGTCAGCGACTGGCCCGGGTGCTGGCGGCCCAGGGCAAGGCCGAAGAGGGCCTCAAGCTGCTGGATGGCGAGGCGCCCAAGGCCTATGTCGCCAATCGCGAAGAATTGCGTGGCGACCTGCTGGTGGCGCTGAAGAAGCCGGCCGAGGCCCGCGCCGCCTATGAAAAAGCCCGCGCCGCGCTGCCCAACGATGCAGCCGAAGGCGTGCTGCAGATGAAACTCGATGATCTCGCCAAAGGAGACGCCTGATGTTGCGCTGGAAGCCTATCGCGGTACTGGGTCTCGCCCTTGCGGTCGTCGGGTGCAGCAGCACCGGCAAGAAGGAATTGCCGCCGGCCGAGCTGAAGGACATCAAGGCTGAAGTTCGCCTGGATGAAGTCTGGAGTCGCTCGGTGGGCGACGGCCAGGGCAAGGAATACAACCGCCTGGTACCGGCCGTCGACGGCCAGACGATCTTTGCCGCTGATGCCGACGGCCGGGTCATGGCGATGAATCGCGAGACCGGCCAGGTGCTGTGGAAGAAGGACCTGGACCTGCCGGTGTCCGGTGGGGTGGGGGTCGGCTCCGGCCTGGTGCTGGTCGGCACCCTGCGTGGCCAGGTGATCGCCCTCGACAGCGCCAGTGGCGACGAGAAGTGGCGCGCCCAGGCGTCCAGCGAAGTGCTGTCCGCCCCGGTGGTCAACAACGACGTAGTGGTCGTGCAGTCCCAGGACGACAAGCTGCAGGCGTTCGAGCTGGGCAGTGGTACCCGTCGCTGGGTCTACGAAGACACCCAGCCGGTGCTGAGTCTGCGCGGTACCGGTGCGCCCCTGGTCACCAACCAGGTGGTCATGGCCGGTTTCGCCAGCGGCAAGGTGGTCGCCCTGGACGTGCAGCGCGGCCTGCCGCTGTGGGAACAGCAGATCGCCGTGCCCAAGGGCCGTTCCGAACTGGAGCGGATCGTCGACGTGGACGGTGGTCTGTCGCTGTCGGGCGACACCCTCTATGTGGTCAGCTACAACGGCCGCGTGGCCGCGCTCAATCCGGCCAACGGCCAGATCCTCTGGCAGCGGGACGCCTCCAGCTACGACGGCGTCGCCGAAGGCTTCGGCAACGTCTACCTGAGCCTGGACAACGGCACCGTGGAAGCCGTCGAGGAATCCTCGACGTCTTCGCTCTGGACCAACGCCGATCTGGCCCGTCGCCAGCTCACCGGCCCGGTGGTCTGGTCGAGCAACGTGGTGGTGGGCGACTACGCCGGCTACATCCACCTGCTGAGCCAGGTCGACGGCCGTTTCGTCGGTCGCACCAAGGTCGACGGTGACGGCGTCCGGGTACGGCCACTGGTCGTCGGCGACATGCTCTATGTTTACGGCAATGGCGGTAAACTCGTCGCCTATCGTCTGCGCTAGAAACTATTATCCTCAACCGATGGCCGCTACCGTGAAGTTCGGTAGCGGCCATCGTGTTTTCTGCTCTGGGAGAGCCGCATGGTTCCCGTAATTGCCCTGGTGGGGCGGCCGAACGTCGGCAAATCCACGCTTTTCAACCGCCTGACCAAGACCCGGGACGCCATCGTCGCCGACTTTGCCGGCCTGACCCGCGATCGCAAGTACGGCGAAGCCAAGTGGCAGGGACGCACCTACATCGTGGTCGACACCGGCGGTATCTCCGGTGACGAGGAAGGCATCGACCTGAAGATGGCCGAGCAGTCGCTGCAGGCCATCGAAGAATCCGATGCGGTGCTGTTCCTGGTGGACTCCCGCGAAGGCATGACCGTCGCCGATCAGATGATCGCCGAGCACCTGCGCAAGCGAAACAAGCGCACCTTCCTGGTGGCCAACAAGGTCGATACCGTAGACCCGGATATCGCCCGGGCGGAATTCAGCCCGCTGGCCATCGGCGACGCCTATCCTATCGCGGCGGCCCACGGGCGCGGCGTGAACAGCCTGCTGGAAGACGCCCTGGGCGTCTTTCCCAAGGATGAGGTCGAGGTCGAGGAGCTCACCGAGGAGCAGGTGCGGGCGGCCGCGGAGGAGGGCGGTGACGTCTTCCGTCGCGTGCAGGGCATCGACGAGACCACCGGCATCAAGATCGCCGTGATCGGCCGGCCCAACGTCGGCAAATCGACCTTGGTCAACCGCATGCTCGGCGAAGAGCGGGTGATCGTCTATGACCAGGCCGGCACCACGCGCGACAGCATCTATATCCCCTTCGAGCGCAACGAAGAACGCTACACCCTGATCGACACCGCCGGCGTGCGCCGCCGCGGCAAGGTCTTCGAAGCGGTCGAGAAGTTCTCGGTGGTCAAGACGCTGCAGGCGATCCAGGACGCCAATGTGGTGATCTTCGTCATGGACGCCCGCGAAGGCGTGGTCGAGCACGACCTCAACCTGCTCGGCTTCGTGCTGGAGACCGGGCGTGCCCTGGTGATCGCCCTCAACAAATGGGACGGCATGGAGTCCGGCGAGCGCGACTACGTCAAGACCGAACTGGAACGCCGGCTGCTGTTCGTCGACTTCGCCGACATCCACTTCATCTCGGCGCTGCATGGCACTGGCGTGGGCCACCTGTACAAGTCAGTGCAGCAGTCCTTCGCCTCGGCCACCACCCGCTGGCCGACCAGTCGCCTGACCCAGATCCTCGAGGACGCGGTGCAGGAGCACCAGCCGCCGATGGTCAGTGGCCGGCGCATCAAGTTGCGCTATGCCCACCTGGGTGGCGCCAACCCGCCGCTGATCGTCATCCACGGCAACCAGACCGATGCCGTACCCAAGTCCTATACCCGCTATCTAGAGAAGACCTATCGCCGGGTGCTCAAGCTGGTGGGTACGCCGATCCGTATCGAGTACCGCGGTGGCGAGAACCCCTTCGAGGGCAAGAAAAACACCCTCACCGAGCGCCAGGTCAACAAGAAGCGCCGGTTGATGAGCCACCACAAGAAGGCCGAGAAGAAGCGCAAGGACAAGCGCCGGTAGACCGGCAGGACGTTGCGCAGGGAAAGGGGGCTCAGGGGAGCCCCCTTTTTCTTTGGTAGAGGGTTGGGGTGAGGGCGTCCCCGCGGATTCATCAGTGGAAAAGGCTGCGCCGTTTTCCACGCTACGGGGTAGCCTCCCGGCTTGGCGCGGCGGCCTCCTTGGGCACTGGCCGACCCCCTCTCCCTCTGGGAGAGGGTTGGGGTGAGGGCCTGCCCCGCGCCGGCGCTTCAAGGAAAAGGCCACGCGCTTGCCCTCACCCTGGCGCTCTCCCCAAGGGCGAGGGGATGCCTGAATTGACCGCTGCACCCAGGCGTTGGCCCGGCAAGACTTGCCCTCACGCGCAAAAAATCGCAGTCTGCCGATCTCCTTCCAGCCAGACCCGTGCCCACGCGATGATCCAGAGCAAGCTTCCCGACCTCGCCGTCACCATCTTTACCCGCATGTCCCAGCTCGCCGCCCAGACCGGTGCGCTGAATCTGTCCCAAGGCTTTCCCGATTTCGACGGCCCGGCCGAGCTGCTCGCGGCGGTCGGTCGCCATGTCGCGGCCGGTCACAACCAGTACGCGCCCATGACCGGATTGCCGGCGCTGCGCCAGCAGGTGGCGGCCAAGGTCGCCGCCTTCTATGGCCGCGAGGTGGATGCCGAGGCCGAGGTTACCATCGTGCCCGGGGCCACCCAGGGCCTGTTCTGCGCCCTGCAGACGCTGGTACGACCAGGCGACGAGGTGATCGTCTTCGACCCCTGCTACGACAGCTACGAACCCTCGGTGCAACTGGCCGGCGGGCGCTGCGTGCACGTGCCTCTGGCGCTGCCGAGCTTCGGTATCGACTGGACGGCGCTGGAAGCGGCCCTGAGTCCGCGTACCCGCGCCATCGTGCTTAATACCCCGCACAACCCCAGTGGCGCTCTGGTCAGCGCCGCCGAGTTGGATCGCCTGGCCGCACTGATCCGCGGGCGCGATCTCTATCTGGTCAGCGACGAGGTCTATGAGCACCTGATCTACGACGGCGAGCGCCATGCCAGCGTCATCGCCCACGACGAACTCTATGCCCGCGCCTTCGTGGTCAGCTCCTTCGGCAAGACCTATCACGTCACCGGCTGGAAGACCGGCTACGTGGTGGCGCCGCCGGCGCTGTCGGCCGAGTTGCGCAAGGTGCACCAGTACGTGAGCTTCTGCGGGGTGACGCCGATCCAGGCCGCCCTGGCCGACTTCATGGCCGCCCATCCCGAGCACCTCAGCGAGCTGCCGGCCTTCTACCAGGCCAAGCGCGATCTCTTCTGCGACCTCCTGGGCAACTCGCGCTTCACCTTCCAGCGCGCCGCCGGCACCTATTTCCAGGTGGTGGACTATTCCGCCATCCGCCCGGAGCTGGACGACGTGGCCATGGCCGAATGGCTGACCCGCGAGCATGGCGTCGCCGCCATTCCGCTGTCGGTGTTCTACCAGATACCGCCCGCTGACCTGCGCCTGGTGCGCTTCTGCTTCGCCAAGCGCGAAGACACCCTGCGTCAGGCAGCGGAGCGGCTATGCGCGATCTGACCCCCACCCAGGACCTGCGCCTGGCGCTGCTGCAGAGCGAACTGGCCTGGCACGACCCGGCCGCCAATCGCGCCCATTTCGAGCGTCTGCTGACGGCTGTGGGCGAGACCGACCTGGTCATCCTGCCGGAGATGTTCACCACCGGCTTTTCCATGGAATCGGCGGCCCTCGCCGAGCCCGCCGATGGGCCGACCGCCGTCTGGCTACGAGAACAGGCCCGACGTATCGGCGCCGTGGTGACGGGCAGCCTGATCGTGCAGGACGAAGCTGGACAGCATCGCAACCGGCTGCTGTGGGCGACGCCCGAAGGCGAGTTGCTGCACTACGACAAGCGTCATCTGTTTCGCATGGCCGGCGAGCACGAGCATTACGCGCCTGGCGAGCAGCGCCTGGTGGTGACCCTCAAGGGTTGGCGGATCCGCCCGCTGATCTGCTACGACCTGAGATTCCCGGTCTGGAGTCGCGCCCAGGACGATACCGATCTGCTGCTCTATGTCGCCAACTGGCCGGCGCCGCGCCGCGGCCACTGGAATCGCCTGCTGCCGGCGCGGGCCATCGAGAATCTCTGCTATGTCGCGGCGGTGAATCGTGTTGGCAGCGACGGCAACGGTCATCCCTACGCCGGTGACAGCCAGGTGCTGGACTTCCAGGGTGAGCCCCTGGTCGAGGCCGGCGCGGCGGCCGGCATCTTCCACACGACCCTGTCGGCCGCAGCCCTCATGGCCTATCGCGAGCGTTTTCCGGCGCAGCGCGATGCCGACGCCTTCCGCCTGGACTGATCAGGCCCAGAAGGGCGCGGGCTGGGCGGCATGCTGATGGATCAGGGCGACGGCCTGGTCCACGTCCGCCCCGGTGGTGTAGCGACCCAGGCTGAATCTGTAGCTGCGCGCGGCCTGTTCGGCAGATAGGCCCAGGCCCAGGAGCACATGGGAGGGCGCCGCCTTGGCCGAACTGCAGGCCGAGGTCGTCGAGAAGGCCAACTGACGCTGCAGCGCCACGGTGTCCAGTGGCGTGGCGAAGGTCAGGTTCAGGGTATGGGGAATGCGCTGCCGGGCGCAGCCATTGAGCTGCATGCCGTTCAACGTCTGCACCCCTGCCAGGAACCGTTCGCGCAATTGACCAAGACGCTCGTTTTCCCGCGCCATGGCCTGGCCGGCAAGGGCGAAGGCAGTGCCCATGCCGACGATCTGATGAGTGGCCAGGGTGCCGGAGCGCAGGCCGCGCTCATGGCCGCCGCCATGGATCTGCGCCTGCAGGGCGCCCTCGGCACGCGGACCCACATAGAGGGCGCCGATGCCCTTGGGACCGTAGGTCTTGTGCGCGGAAAAGGACATCAGATCGACATCCAGGCCGGTTAGGTCGATGGCGACCTTGCCGGTGGCCTGGGCGGCGTCCACATGGAAGAGGGCGCCACGGGCGCGGACCAGCCGGCCGATGGCGTCGATGTCGGTCAGGGTGCCCAGTTCGTTGTTCACCAACATCAGCGAGACCAGGCAGGTGTCCTCCCGCCAGGCCTGGGCGACGGCATCGAGGTTGATGAGACCTGCCGCGTCCGGCGCCAGGTAGGTGACGGCGAAGCCTTCTGCTTCCAGCTGGGCCGCGGTATCCAGGACCGCCCGGTGTTCCAGACAACTGGTGATCAGGTGGCCGCGCCCGCGACGACGGGCCACGCCGAGCAGGGCGAGGTTGTTGGATTCGGTGGCGCCGGAGGTCCAGACCAGCTGCGCGGGCTGGGCGCCGACCAGGGCGGCTACCTGCTGGCGAGCGCTATCCACAGCCTGCTGGGCGTCGTTGCCGAAGGCATGGCCGCGCGAGGCGGGATTGCCGAAGACGCCCTGGCGCCCCAGGCAACCCAGCATGGCCTCGATGACGACATCGTCGACAGGGGTGGTGGCGGCGTAATCGAAATACAGGGGATAAGCGTCCATGGCGGCCTCGAGCGATCAGATGAGAATAGGCTAGCGTCTTCATCTCGAAAGGAATTTGCTTTTCGATCGCTAACTGTGGGGTCTATGCGAATAGAATTCCTCTGTAAAGCCTTTTTGGGGAAAAGCATTTCATGGATCGCTTCGATCGCGCCATTCTCGACATCCTCCAGCAGGACAGCACCCGGTCGGTAGCTGATATCGCCGAGCGCATCGGTTTGGGCACCACCGCTTGTTGGCGGCGCATCCAGAAGCTGGAGGAGCAGGGGGTCATCCGCGCTCGGGTGGCGCTGCTCGATCCCCGCCAGCTCAACGTGGGGGTGACGGTGTTCGTCTCGGTGCGCACCAACCAGCACGCCATGGACTGGCTGCAGCGCTTCCACGCGGCGGTGGCGGCCATTCCGGAGGTGGTGGAGCTCTATCGCATGGCGGGCGACACCGACTACCTGATGCGTATCGTGGTCCCGGACATCGCCGCCTATGATGGCGTGTACAAACGGCTGATCCAGGTGCCGGGGTTGCTGGATGTCAGCTCCAGCTTCGCCATGGAGCAGATCAAGTACAGCACGGCCTTGCCGCTGGATTATGTGCGGTAGGAGCTGATAAAGAT
>NZ_ANBZ01000030.1:0-14214 GCF_000316965.1 Pseudomonas sp. 313 | reverse complement strand
CCCGTCTGGCCTGAATCTGATTTCCGCGACATTTCGATTTATTGAATCAAGCTGCCACTGTAGTTCTGAGAGCTTATTTTCTGTGTCCAGCAGTTGTTTGCTTTTATTGAAAAACATAATCATAACCCTTGTGCAAATGAAATAATACTTGGAGCCTAATTTATACTGTATCGGTTAGCGCAACCGCTTCTTGAGAGCATAGCTCTTTATAGTTGGTAAATTAGCGATTTGCAGCCATGTGTCATATTGAGCTATACCCTAACTGGATGTCAGGCAGGGCCGCGCCGCTTCGTCAGAATAGAGTCATCTTTCGCATTTTTTGACACATGCCTGCAAAGGTCATGGATTTCAGCCTGACAGAAATGGGCTTTGAGGCACAACGGAACAGAAAGTGCATTTAAGCCGCCTTCAACCAAGGAGACATCGTGCAGGGGCACCGCATCGGCTACGTCCGGGTCAGCAGCTTCGACCAGAACCCGGAACGCCAGCTGGAACAAACCCAGGTGAGCAAGGTGTTCACCGACAAGGCATCGGGCAAGGACACCCAGCGCCCCCAGCTCGAAGCGCTGCTGAGCTTCGTCCGCGAAGGCGATACAGTGGTGGTGCACAGCATGGATCGGCTGGCCCGCAACCTCGATGACCTGCGTCGCTTGGTACAGAAGCTGACTCAACGCGGCGTGCGCATCGAGTTCCTGAAGGAGGGTCTGGTGTTCACTGGCGAGGACTCGCCGATGGCCAACCTGATGCTGTCGGTGATGGGGGCCTTCGCTGAGTTCGAGCGCGCCTTGATCCGCGAGCGGCAACGTGAGGGCATCACCTTGGCCAAGCAGCGTGGCGCGTACCGGGGCCGCAAGAAAGCCCTGTCCGATGAGCAGGCTGCTACCCTGCGGCAGCGAGCGGCGACCGGCGAGTCCAAGGCGCAGCTTGCCCGCGAGTTCAACATCAGCCGGGAAACTCTCTACCAGTACCTCCGCACGGACGACTGACACATGCCGCGTCGTTTGATCCTCTCTGCCACGGAGCGGGACACCCTGCTCGCGCTGCCGGAAAGCCAGGATGACCTGATCCGCTACTACACCTTCAACGATTCCGACCTGTCGCTGATCCGCCAACGGCGCGGCGACGCCAACCGTCTGGGCTTTGCGGTGCAACTCTGCCTGCTGCGCTACCCCGGCTATGCGTTGGGCACCGACAGCGTGCTGCCCGAGCCGGTCATCCTGTGGGTGGCCAAGCAAATCCAGGCCGATCCGACGAGCTGGGCAAAGTACGGCGAGCGCGACGTGACCCGCCGCGAGCACGCCCTGGAGCTGCGCACCTACCTGCAACTAGCCCCGTTCGGCCTGTCCGACTTCCGCGCCCTGGTGCGTGAGTTGACCGAACTGGCCCAGCAGACCGACAAGAGCTTGTTGCTGGCCGGTCAGGCGCTGGAGAGCCTGCGGCAGAAGCGGCGCATCCTGCCGGCGCTGAGCGTGATTGACCGGGCCTGCTCGGAAGCCATTGCGCGGGCCAATCGGCGGGTCTACCGTGCCCTGGTCGAACCTCTCACGGACTCGCATCGGGCCAAGCTGGACGAACTGTTGAAGCTCAAGGCCGGCAGCAGCATCACCTGGTTGACCTGGCTGCGCCAGGCACCGCTGAAACCCAACTCCCGGCACATGCTTGAGCACATCGAGCGGCTGAAGACATTTCAGCTGGTGGCCTTGCCCGAAGGCCTGGGCCGGCACATCCACCAGAACCGCCTGCTCAAGCTGGCCCGCGAGGGTGGGCAGATGACGCCCAAAGACCTCGGCAAGTTCGAGCCGCAGCGGCGCTATGCGACCCTGGCCGCCGTGGTGCTGGAGAGCACTGCAACCGTGATTGATGAGCTGGTGGATCTGCACGACCGCATCCTGGTCAAGCTGTTCAGCGGCGCGAAGAACAAGCATCAGCAGCAGTTCCAGAAGCAGGGCAAGGCGATCAACGACAAGGTGCGCCTGTACTCGAAGATCGGCCAGGCGCTGCTGGAGGCCAAGGAAAGCGGTAGCGACCCCTATGCCGCCATCGAGGCGGTGATTCCCTGGGACGAGTTCACCGAGAGCGTCAGCGAAGCCGAGCTGCTGGCCCGGCCGGAAGGCTTCGACCACCTGCACCTGGTCGGCGAGAACTTCGCCACCCTGCGCCGCTACACGCCGGCTCTGCTGGAGGTATTGGAGCTGCGCGCCGCCCCGGCCGCGCAGGGCGTGCTGGCAGCCGTGCAGACGCTGCGCGAGATGAACGCCGACAACCTGCGCAAGGTGCCGGCCGATGCTCCCACCGCCTTCATCAAGCCGCGCTGGAAGCCACTGGTGATCACCCCGGAAGGCCTCGACCGGCGCTTCTACGAAATCTGCGCCCTGTCCGAGCTGAAGAACGCCCTGCGCTCCGGCGACATCTGGGTCAAGGGCTCGCGGCAGTTCCGCGACTTCGACGACTACCTGCTGCCGGCCGAGAAGTTCGCCGCGCTCAAGCGGGAACAGGCCCTGCCGCTGGCGATCAACCCGAACAGCGACCAGTATCTGGAAGAGCGCTTGCAGCTGCTGGACGAGCAGTTGGCCACTGTCGCCCGCCTGGCCAAGGACAACGAGCTGCCCGATGCCATCCTCACCGAGTCCGGGTTGAAGATCACCCCGCTGGATGCGGCGGTGCCGGATCGGGCGCAGGCGCTGATCGACCAGACCAGTCAGTTACTGCCGCGCATCAAGATCACCGAACTGCTGATGGACGTGGACGACTGGACGGGCTTCAGCCGCCACTTCACCCACCTGAAGGACGGGGCCGAGGCCAAAGACCGGACGTTGCTGCTGTCCGCGATTCTCGGTGATGCAATCAACCTCGGGCTGACCAATATGGCCGAGTCGAGCCCCGGACTGACCTACGCCAAGCTGTCCTGGCTGCAAGCGTGGCACATCCGCGACGAAACCTACTCGGCGGCCCTGGCCGAGTTGGTCAACCACCAGTACCGCCATGCCTTTGCCGCCCACTGGGGCGATGGCACCACCTCGTCCTCCGATGGCCAGCGCTTCCGCGCGGGCGGCCGGGGCGAAAGCACCGGGCACGTCAACCCGAGGTACGGCAGCGAGCCGGGACGGCTGTTCTACACCCATATCTCCGACCAGTACGCGCCGTTCAGCACCCGCGTGGTGAATGTCGGCGTCCGCGACTCCACCTATGTGCTCGACGGCTTGCTGTACCACGAATCCGACCTGCGGATCGAGGAGCACTACACCGACACGGCCGGCTTCACCGATCACGTCTTTGCCCTGATGCACCTGCTGGGCTTCCGCTTCGCGCCACGCATCCGCGACCTCGGCGAAACCAAACTGTACGTGCCGCAGGGCGTGCAGGCCTACCCGACGCTGCGCCCGCTGATCGGTGGCACCCTGAACATCAAGCACGTGCGCGCTCATTGGGACGACATCCTGCGCCTGGCCAGCTCGATCAAGCAGGGCACCGTTACCGCCTCGCTGATGCTGCGCAAGCTCGGCAGCTATCCGCGTCAGAACGGCCTGGCTGTCGCCCTGCGCGAACTGGGCCGGATCGAACGCACGCTGTTCATCCTGGACTGGCTGCAAAGTGTTGAGCTGCGCCGCCGCGTGCATGCCGGCCTGAACAAAGGTGAGGCGCGCAACTCGCTGGCCAGGGCGGTGTTCTTCAACCGCCTTGGGGAAATCAGGGATCGGAGCTTCGAGCAGCAGCGCTACCGGGCCAGCGGCCTCAACCTGGTGACGGCGGCTATCGTGCTGTGGAACACGGTGTACCTGGAGCGCGCCACCCAGGGGTTGGTCGAGGCCGGCAAGCCGGTGGACGGCGAGCTGCTGCAATTCCTGTCGCCGCTGGGCTGGGAGCACATCAACCTAACCGGCGATTACGTCTGGCGGCAGAGCCGCAGACTGGAAGACGGGAAGTTTCGGCCCCTACGGATGCCCGGAAAACCTTAGCGTACGATTTTTTCCGAATTCTGCGAGCTCCCCCAGGATGTCGAACTTGCAACGCTCGAATGGGTTCACTGGTACAACCACCATCGCCTGCTCAGCCCGCTTGGGTACGTGTCGCCGGCAGAAGCAGAGGAAGTCTACAATCGGAACGTGGCGCTCCCCGCTCGCGCGGCGTAGCGCCAAACTCGGCGGTCTCCGACAAACCCGGGGCGGTTCACACAGCTTCATGTGCGACACCTGCAGCTTGCGGTAAATGCCGCCGATAACCAGACCTTCCTCGGACCAGTCAAACTGAAACGCTTCGCCCAGCTCGAACTGCAACGGCACAAACGCCGACTTCGAAACCGCCTTGCCTTCGCCTTGCCGCCAGGCCCGGATGAAATCGGTTACCCGCGAATAGCAGCCATCGTAGCCGCTTGCCTTGATCTCCTGGAACAGCATCCAGGCGGTGCGTCGCTCCTTCTTTGGCCGCCGTGCGTCCACGGTGAGTGCCTGCACCAGCGCTCCATGAAACGGCGTCAGCCGGGTCGACTGCGAGCGACGTTGATACTTCGGCTCTTCCTGAACATCCATGTTCAGGTATTTGCTAATCGTGTTGCGCGACAGGCTTGTGAGACGCGCTATCTCGCGTACCGACTTGTTCTGGCGGTGGAACATCCGCCGCACCTTGCCAATCATCGTCATCGGGATCATCCCCAAACACCCTGCGTGAAAAACTAGCAGGATAGGTTGATTACCCGGCTCAGTTTTCAGTCGGCGCGATCCCTACAAGTGGCTCAATTTTCGGTCGGCGTAAACAGCCGCCAGCTTAATCACCTCAAAGTCGTAGGCAACGCCCAGGGCGTACTGACGCGGCGTGGTGTCGCTGCCTTGTGCGTGGCTGCCACGCAGTTGATCGAAAGTCAGCGTGACGTTCAACGGGCCGCCCAGGTAACGCACGCCAGCGGTGATACCGCGCGCATTGTCGGCGGTCGCGAAACCGCGCTGGCCAGCGTCGGTGCCGTCCACGCCAAAGGAGTAGCCCAAGCCCAGCTCCAGCCCGCCGATCGAGGGCGTGCGATACATGATCATGTTGTCCAGGCGGTACGTGTTGGCGGCGCTGAAACCCAACCCCATGTTGGCCTGCGTGTAGCTGGTGTAGAAGGGGTCGATGTCGGCCAGGTAGCGCGACGCCATGTTCTGCTGCCGCCCGAACTCCAGGCTACCCCAGGCGTCGTGGGCAATGCCGATGGTGGCCTGACGGCCGAACATCCTCCCGTTCTGGTCGCGTTGGCCATTGGTGGAATCGAATCCGCTTTCCAGCACGAATTCGACACGCAGCCCATCGCCCAAGTCGTCGCTGCCGCGCAGGCCCCAGCGCGACCCGTCCTGGTTGCCAGTGGTCATGCCTAGATGGCTGTGATCATACCCCCCCACCATCGACCTTGTAGTAGCTGATGCCGGTGTCGATCAGCCCGTACAGGGTGATCGTGGGTTCGGCCTGCGCCACGCCGGCGCCCGCCGCCAGGGCAGCGGCAAACATTATTTTTCTCATTACGCGTTCTCGCGGGAACAAGGACAGGAAGGCTTAGCGGGAAGTCGGCTCCAGGCTGGGCTGCGAACCTGCGACGCAAGAGACCATGTACGCACCGTCCTCCTTGCGCACGCCGTGGATGTCATGCTCGAAACCGGGAAAGCGCAGGTCGTAGTCCTGCAAGGCCTTCAGGTAGGTCAGCAGGGGGCCATCGAGTGGGCCGACGTTCTCGCCGGGCATCATCAGGGGGATGCCCGGCGGGTAAGGCACTACGCCGGTGGCGACCACGCGGCCGGCCATTGCATCCAGTCCGACCTCTTCAATGTCACCGCGCACCAGGTGCTCATACGCCTGCACCGGGCTGAGCGCGGGCTCGGGCAGTGTGGAGAACGCTTGAGACATGCTGTGCGTCGTACGCAGCTCGGCCATGGCGCCGAACATGCTGTCGCAGAGCGTGCGCAAGCCCATGTCCTGATAGCGGCCCGAATAGTCGTACACTAGGTCCGGCAGTACCTGCTGCAGGGGCGCGTTGGCATCGTAGTCGCGCTTGAAATCCAGCAGCGCGTTGACCAGCGTGCCCCATTTGCCCTTGGTGACACCCATGGAGAACAGGAAGAGGATAGTGAAATCTGTGGTCTTCTCGGCGACGATGCCCTGCCGTGCGAGATAAGCAGTAACCACCGCAGCAGGAATGCCGACCGGCAATAGGCCGTTCTGCCCCATGCCGGGTGTGATGACGGACACCTTGATTGGATCCAGCATGCAGTAGCCGTCTTCGATCGCACCGAAGCCGTGCCACGCGGCGTTAGACCTCAATACCCAGCAAGACGCGTCCGTGGCTAGTTGCTCCGCATCGGCAGCATGGAATGGGCGCGTAACACCACCATTCACTTCGGTCACCAGGTCGGGCTGCCACACGTCGAAGAACCAGTCGCCCTTGGCGGCGAACTCTGCACTAATGCGAGCCAGCAATTGCCGGAATGCAATCGCCTCGCGGATGGAGTCGCCGGTAAGCGCCGCTCCACCCGGGCCGTCCATCATCGCCGCGCTGACATCGTTAGACGCTATGATGGCGTAGTTCGGCGACGTCGAGGCGTGCATCATGAACGCCTCGTTGAAGCGCGAGTGTTCGATGGGCCTGCGGCCGTCGCGCACGTGGATCATGGACGCCTGAGACAGGGCCGCCAGCAGCTTGTGGGTGGACTGAGTGGCGAATACCGATGGCCTGTCGCCGACGTACTGTGCGGGGTCGCCGTGCATGGCGTAGCGTTCACGGTACAGCGGATTGAAGCGGGCGTAGCCGTACCACGCCTCGTCGAAATGCAGCCGGTCGACGCTGCCGCCCAATAGTTCCTCCACCCGTGACACGTTGTAGCAAAGCCCGTCATAGGTGGAGTTGGTGATGATCGCGTGGACCGGAGCCGGATCGATGCCCTCTACCACCAGCGCATTGTCGGCCACGCTGCGACGGATGGCGGCGGGCGTTAGCCGCTCGGGCGGGATGGGGCCGATCAGCCCGAAGTGGTTGCGCAACGGTACAAGGTAAGTAGGAATGGCGCCTGACAGCGTCATGGCGTGCTCTACCGACTTGTGACAATTGCGGTCGCACAGTGCGATCTGACCGCGCGTCACGCTGGCCATGAGGATGACCCGGTTGGACGTGGACGAGCCGTTGGTCACATAATACGTGCGATGCGCGCCGAACACGCGCGCGGCATAGGCCTCTCCGGCGCCGATCGGACCGGAATGGTCCAGCAGCGACCCCATCGAGCCCACGGAAATGGACAGGTCGGAGCGGAACAGGTTCTCTCCGAAGAAATCGAAGAACGCACGGCCTGGTCCCGACTTCAGGAAAGCCGTGCCGCCGGTGTGGCCTGGCGTGTGCCAGGAATATTCGTAGACCTGCGAGAAGCGCGCCAGCGCGCCGAACATGGGCGGCAGCACGGCTTCGCGATAGCGCTGCATGGCGGCGACGATGCGTCCACCGATGAAGACCGTGGTGTCTTCCAGCAGCCAGATGAAATCGTCCGCCTTCTGCATGGCCTGCACCGGCACTTGCGAGGCACTGCTACGGTCGGCCAGCAGAAAGATGGGAACCGTGGCGTTTCGCTCGCGCACGGCATCTAGCACTCCCATGGCTTGGCCATGGTCTTCGTCGCCATCCAGGTCCCAGTTCAGCAGCAGGCACTGGATCATGGGATCGGACTGGATGACGGCCCGGGCATCGTCGCCCGAGCGCGCCACCAGCACTTCGACGGCGCGCTGCTCCAGTTCCAGTGCGATGCCGCGCACGGCGCGGCCGGCCGCGGTGGCGTTGTCATAGTCTTCATGCACCAGCAGGCCCTTCATGCCCAGCCGCCGGGAAAGAGTTGACATTTTGTACTCCTTGCTGCGTTGAGGCCGCTGTCAGACCGCCTTCTGGTCCTGGTTGCGTACCAGATCGAACTTGTGGGAAACCGTGCCATAGAGCAGCCAGCCGAAGAAGGTCACCAACGCGCCCCAGAACATGGCCTCCTGGCCCGAGCTGTACAACGCATAGAAGCTGTACGCATTGCCGACGAAGGCCATGGACAGCGACAGGGAGTACTCGCGCGACCCCGCGCCGTAGGCTTTCATCATGACCGCCAGCGCAGACATGCTCAGGATGTACGGCACCAGGTTAGTCACCACCGCCAGGTTGACCAGCAAGTTGAACTGCTCGGACAGCGAAGGACTCATGGTCATCATGGCAAGCCCCGTCTGCACCAACGTCAAGATGATCATGCCGACCACCGGCGTCCCTTTGGCCGTGGCTTTGCCGAATAGGCGCACGAAGTAGCCGACATCTGACGACGACTTGAATACCTGCGCCACCGTGAACTGCCAGCCCAGCAACGATCCCAAGCAGGCGATGATCATCAGCGCGATCACTACCTGGCCAGCGGCCGGCGACATTATTCTCGAGAAGGCCAGACCGAAGGGTGCGCTGGATTTGATCAGTTCCGCGTTGGGAATGATGCCGGCGACGACATTGGTCGATGCGATGTAGATGAGCGCCACCCCGATGGTGGCCACCAGCACGGCGATGGGCACGGTGCGCTCGGGGTTTTCCACCGCGTCGGCGTTGGCGCAGGCCGACTCCAGACCCAGAAACGACCACAGCGTGATTGAGATGGAGGCCGACACGGCGTCTAGCGTACCCATGTTGCGAGGGTTCCAGGCGTCGAGGTAAATCTGCGGATCAAACCAGAACCAGCCGATCAGCGAGATGCCGACCACGGGCAGGATGATGCCCCATACCGTGACCGCACCGATTTGGCCGGTGATGCGCGCGCCACCGAAGTTGGGCACGGTGGTCAGCCACAGCACCGCGATGCTAGCCAGTGACACCGCTACGGGCGACAGCGTCCAGCCGAAGAAGGCCTGCATGTAGCCCACCGCCGTCAGTGCGATGGCAACATTGGCGATCAGCAACGATACGCCGTAGGTGTAGTTGGCCAGAAAGTTGCCCGCCGTGCCGAAGGCGTACTCGGCGTAGCCGCCCATGCCGCCAGCCTTGCGGTTGAAGCGGCCGCATTTGGCGAAGGCGTAGGCCAGCGCCAGCGACCCCAGCGCGGTCACGATCCAGGAAGTAATGGACAGTGTGCCCACCTCGGCGAGCTTGGTGGGCAGCAGGATGATGCCCGAGCCCATCATGTTGACCACGGTCAGCAGCGTTAGCTGCATGACCCCCATCTTGTGGACAGTGGCGGCAGTGCTCATGCGGAGGCTTCCTTCACGACGTAGCCATAGGCGCGGCGCGAACCGTCCGCTTCCCGGTTGAGATAGACGCCCTGTATCTCGGGTTCGAAGCCCGGCAGCGCGTTGATGCCTGATTCCAACGCCCGGAAGTAGTCCAGCGCCGGGCCTTGCCAGCGTTCGCCGGGCACCACGCATAGGATGCCGGGCGGATACGGCAGCGCCCCTTCCGCGGCGATGCGTCCGTCGATAGCGCTCAGCGGAACCAGCTCGACCTCGTTGCGCACCAGCGCATCGTTGGCCTCGACGGGCAGCATGGCCTTGCTGGGGAACTCCGCCTTGCGGAACATGCGCGTCTGCAACTGCTTCATGTCGTGGCCGCGGTAGAAATCGTGCATGCGCTGGCACAGTTGGCGCATGCCCATGTGGCCGTAGACCTCCGGGTAGGCGGCGCACAGCGAGGGCAGCACCTCGCGCAGCGACGCGTCGTTGTCCACGTGGCGCTCGAACTGCGCGATGTGGGCAATCAGGTGCTGCAGCTTGCCCGCGGACTCGGACGGCGTAAGCAGGAAGAGGATGGAATACAGGTCCGCCTTTTCGGGAATGATCGCGTTCTCGCGCAGGTAGCGCGCCAGGATCGAAGCGGGTACGCCAAAGCTGGAATAGGCGTGGGTGTCGCGGTCGATGCCGGGCGTGGTCAGCAGCAGCTTGCACGGATCGACGAAATACTGGTTGTCGGCATATCCCTCGAAGCCGTGCCAGTCTGCGGCCGGGTGGAAGCGGAAGAAGCGCAGATCGTCGACGATGACCTCGGTGTCGTGATCCGCCCAGGGCTTGTCGTCGATCATCCGGGGGATGAACGGCCGTATCTGCCGGCACGTCTTGAGCAGCAGCTTGCGGGCTTCCACGCCCATCTTCACGCAATCGCGCCACAACCGGCGGCCGGCCTGGCCGTCGTGCATCTGGGCATTCACGTCCAGCGCCGCGAACATGGGATAGAACGGGCTGGTCGAGGCATGCATCATGTAGGCGTTGTTGAAGCGCCGGTGGTCGCAGAAGCGCTGCTGCCCTTCCAGGTGCCTGTCTTTCTTATGGATCTGCGAGGTCTGCGAGAAACCCGCCTGCTGCTTGTGTACCGACTGCGTGACGATGATGCCGGGGTCGTCCGGCCCCAGTTCGAGCAGCAGCGGCGAGCAGTCCTGCATCATCGGGATGAATTGCTCGTAGCCTACCCAGGCCGAGTCGAACAGGATGTAGTCGCACAGATGGCCGATGCGGTCGACCACCTGGCGGGCGTTGTAGATGGTGCCGTCGTAGGTGCCAAGCTGGATCACCGCCAGGCGGAACGGACGCGGCAGGTCGGCGCGCTCGGGCGCGACCTCGCGCACCTGTGCGCGGATGCTCTGCTCGTCGAAGGCGCTGGCGTCTATACCGCCAATGAAGCCCCAGGCATTGCGCGCCGTCTCCAGGTACACCGGCCGCGCGCCGGACAGCACCAGCGCGCCCATGTGCACGGACTTGTGGTTGTTGCGGTCGAACAGCACTAGGTCACCGCGCGCAAGCAGCGCGCTGGTGACGACCTTGTTGGACGTCGATGTACCGTTTAGTACGAAATAGGTCTTGTCGGCGTTGTAGATTCTTGCCGCGTTGCGCTGGGCCTCCAGCGCGGCACCTTCATGGATGAGCAGGTCGCCCAGCTTGACGTCCGCGTTGCACAGGTCGGACCGGAACAGGGTTTCGCCGTAGAAATCGAAGAACACCCGGCCCAACGGATGGTTGGCGAAGAACTGGCCGCCCTGGTGACCCGGGCAGTCGAATTCGACGTAGCCGCGCTGCACGTAGTCTTTCAGCGCCTTGAAGAACGGCGGCAGCAGATTCTCCGTGTACCGCTTGGCCGCATCGGATATCTGACGGCCGAAATAATGCCGTCCGCCGTGGCCCAGTTGGATCACGCCGGCTACCCGCAGCAGCAGGTTCTCGGGAAGGGACTCGCCAGGTTGGACTGCGGCGAACAGCGGGACGGAAAAACCGGTCTGCTCGATTCGGCTTGCCACCTGGGCCAGCGAGCCCAAGGGGGCAACCGCGGCAGCGATGTCCGTAAAGTCGGTAGAAAAAACATCGACTTGCCCATATTCAGTCAGAAACAGGCCGTCAAGCGCTGGATCAACCGCGACTTTAAACAAAGACATCAGATATCCGCCTTTTTCTGCTAACAATCAGGATGCATGGTGGAATTGCTCGAGCAAAGCTCCCTCGCAGGAACAATCCGCGAACATGGCTTACTTGAAGATGCAAATATAATATAACGACATTAACGTAGAGAAATTGACGGATGTCAATTTATTAGGGATCTGACCAAGGGAGACGCTGCAAAAATAGTCAACCGTCTCCAGCCTTGGCACACTGACCACCTTTAACCCACTACCCTCTCCGTGAGCGTTACGCGCGTGCAGAAGACCTTCTCCGAACTCGAATACGCCGGCAAGAAAAAGCAGACTCGCCGAGATCGCTTCCTGGCTGACCTTGAACAGCTGGTGCCCTGGGCACAGCTGGAGGCGCAAGTGGCGCCGTTCTATAGCGACACCAAAGGCAAGCGCGGACGCCCTGCGATTGGGTTGTCACGCATGCTGCGCATGTATGTCGTGCAGCAGTGTTTCGGTTTCTCCGGGGATGAAGGTTGCGAAGATGCCATCTACGACAGTCAGGCCATCCGTGGTTTCATGGGCATCGACCTGGGCCGCGAGTCGGCACCGGATGCCACCACCTTGCTGCGTTTTCGCCGCTTGCTGGAGACCCATCAGCTAACGCGGGTGCTCTTTGAAACGATTAACCTGCATCTGGCCAGCCGGGGTCTACTGCTCAAGGAAGGCACTATCGTCGATGCTACCCTGATCGCTGCGCCGCCCTCAGTCAAGAACCGAGAAGGCAAGCGTGATCCTGAGATGCATCAGGCCAAGAAAGGCAATCAATGGCACTTCGGAATGAAGGCCCACATTGGTGTCGACGCCACGTCGGGGCTGGTGCACAGCGTGGTAGGAACGGCCGCCAACGTGGCGGATGTCACTCAGGTCGACCAGTTGCTGCACGGTGTCGAAACCTATGTGTCGGGTGACGCTGGATACACCGGCGCGGCCAAGCGACCGGAGCATGCTGAACGGGACGTTATCTGGTCGATTGCAGCCCGACCAAGCAGCTACAAGCAACACGGCGAAGGCAGTGTGCTGTACCGGGTCAGGCGCAAGATCGAATACGCCAAGGCGCAACTGCGTGCCAAGGTCGAGCACCCATTCCAGGTAATCAAGGTGCGCTTCAATCATCGTAAGGTTCGCTACCGCGGGCTGGAAAAGAATACGGCGCAGTTGTTCAGTCTGTTTGGGTTGGCCAATCTGATGCTGGCCAAGCGGTATTTGCAACGGGCGGCGGGATAAATCCGTCTGCAAGGCGGGATTGACCCGCCAATCAGCAACATGAGGGCGAAAATCGACCCTAAAAATGTAAAATAAGGCCGGTTGTTTGGAAAAAATCGCTTGGAAATGGGGACGGTGGGAATGGATTAATTGTTCAGCGTCTCCCTAGTTCAATTGAATTATCTCAGAGCACACTTAATTTAATAAACGGTGCGGTTATTTTGATTACACAGCTAAATGCTCAGGCTAAAGATATCGAGAAAATTGTTACCACCATCCAAGGCGTGGCAGAACAAACTAACTTACTAGCACTTAACGCCGCAATTGAAGCTGCCCGAGCGGGTGAAATGGGCCGAGGATTTGCTGTAGTAGCCGACGAGGTTCGTCAGTTGGCAGCTCGAACTAGCAGTGCCACCGTGGAAATCCAGAATGTGGTAACTGCTAAGGAATCTCCGAACAAGTCCTCAAATGTGGTGAAATCCGCCTACCCCCCGATCCGAGCCACCCATGAGCCAGATGAGCTTTTCCGATTTCGAATATGCCGGCAAGCGCAAGCAGACACGCCGCGAACGCTTCCTCGCCGAGATGGATCAGGTCGTGCCCTGGGCAGGTCTGCTGGGCCTGATCGAGCCGTTCTACCCCAAGGCCGGTGGCGGTAGAAAACCTTATCCTCTGGACACCATGCTGCGCATTCATCTGCTGCAAAACTGGTTCTCCTTGAGCGACCCGGCCATGGAAGAAGCGCTCTACGAAATCACACCCATGCGCCAGTTTGCACGCCTGACCTTGAGCGCCCCGATACCTGAAGACACCACGATCATGAACTTCCGGCACCTGCTGGAAAAGCACCAACTGGCCCCTGCAATCCTCGCGGTCATCAACGGTTATCTGCAGGAAAAAGGCCTGTCTCTGCGCCAGGGCACCATCGTCGATGCCACCATCATTCACGCCCCTTGCTCGACCAAGAACGAGGAGGGAAAGCGCGATCCCGAGATGCATCAGACCAAGAAAGGCAATCAATACTTCTTCGGGATGAAGGCGCATATCGGCGCCGATGTCGAGTCAGGACTGGTTCATCATGTTCATGGTACGGCGGCCAATGTGGCCGATGTCACGCAGGTCGCCGAACTGTTGCATGGCGAAGAAAATGCGGTCTTTGCAGACGCTGGATACACCGGTGTCGAGAAGCGTGCAGAGCATGAAAATCGTGACGTCATCTGGCAAATCGCGGCGCGGCGCAGCACCTATTCCAAGGTGGGTAAACGCAGCGTGCTCTACAAGGCCAAGCGCAAGATCGAGTACTGCAAAGCTCAAACACGGGCCAAGGTCGAGCACCCGTTTCGAGTGATCAAGCGTCAGTTTGGTTACGTGAAAGTGCGCTTTCGTGGGCTGGTCAAAAACACGGCTCAGCTGACCACGCTGTTCGCTCTTTCAAATCTTTGGATGGTTCGAAAACAGTTGATGGGTATGGGTGAGTTGCGCGCATAACACGGAAACCCGGGCGGAAATGCCCTCGAAACACGCTGCATCAGGCCATTTTCAGCGGAAAGCGCTGATTGCTGAGTGAATTTTCGGCTTGCCGCTGCCGCGCGGCAAGTTGTTCGGAGCATCCCTAACGGAAAGC
>NZ_ANBZ01000029.1:0-50323 GCF_000316965.1 Pseudomonas sp. 313 | reverse complement strand
AGCTTCATCGTCGAAGCCCAACAGCCGGCGCCCGACCTTGGGCAATGTTGGGCTTCGCTGCGCTCAGCCCAACCTACAAGGACGCACTCCTGCCATAGGTTGGGATGAGACAGCTCCATCGTCGAAGCCCAACAGCCGAAGCTCGGCCCGGGGCAGTGTTGGGCTTCGCTGTGCTCAACCCAACCTACAAGGACGCACTCCTGCCGTAGGTTGGGCTGAGACAGCTCCATCGTCGAAGCCCAACAGCCGGAGTTCAGCCCTGGGCAGTGTTGGGCTTCGCTGCGCTCAGCCCAACCTACAAGGGCGACCCCTTTCGTAGGTTGGGCTGAGACGGCTTCATCATCGAAGCCCAACAACAGCCGCAGGGTGGAAAACCGCACGGCGTTTTACACGCATCTACACACACGCTCGACCCGCCTGCTGGCAGATCGCTCGACCGGAGCGCTAGGAAAGGAAGGAAGACACCAGAGGACACGACCAGAAAAAATCGCGCCCAAACGAAAAAGCGGCCACTAGGGCCGCTCTTCGATGGCTGCTGGCGTTCAGGACCAGACAACCTTTAAATGGCGCAGCGGACGGGACTCGAACCCGCGACCCCCGGCGTGACAGGCCGGTATTCTAACCGACTGAACTACCGCTGCGCATTACCTCGAGTGGTGGGTGATGACGGGATCGAACCGCCGACCCTCTGCTTGTAAGGCAGATGCTCTCCCAGCTGAGCTAATCACCCGTTTGCTCTCGAAGTGGGGCGCATTCTACGGAGGGGCTTACGACCTGGCAACCCCTTTTTGAAAAAAAATTTCCCAGCACTTCCAAAGGCTTAGCGCTGCCCTTCCAGGCAACTGGAGAAAGCGCGCATTCCCGACGACCACCGCGATCCGGGGTTGGCCTCCGGGGCGAGCGACGCGGATAATGCGCGCTTCGTTTTTGGGAGTGACACCATGTGGTTCCGTAATCTGCTCGTCTACCGTCTCACCCAGGAAGTCGCCTTCGAGACCGAAGCCCTCGAAGCCGCCCTCGCCGCCAAGCCAGCGCGCCCCTGCGCCAGCCAGGAATTGTCCACCTATGGCTTCGTCGCCCCCTTCGGCAAGGGCCCGGACCTGCCGCTGGTGCACGAAAGCCAGGGCTTCTTCCTGATCGCCGCGCGCAAGGAAGAACGCATCCTGCCCAGCAGCGTGGTCAAGGAAGCCGTGCAGGAAAAGGTCGACGAGATCGAAAACCAGCAGATGCGCAAGGTCTACAAGAAGGAGAAGGAGCAGATCAAGGACGAGATCGTCCAGGCCTTCCTGCCCCGCGCCTTCATCCGTCGCCAGACCACCTATGCCGCCATCGATCCCAAGCAGGGCTGGATCCTGGTGGACGCCTCCAGCGCCAAGCGCGCCGAGGACCTGCTCTCCACCCTGCGCGATGCCCTGGGCTCGCTGCCGGTCCGGCCGCTGGGCGTCAAGCAGGCGCCGATGGCCACCTTCACCGACTGGGTCAAGGCTGGTGACGCCACCCATGGCCTCTACATCCTCGACGAGTGCGAGTTGCGCGATGCGGGCGAAGATGGCGGCGTGGTGCGCTGCAAGGGTCAGGACCTGACCAGCGAAGAGATCCAGAACCACCTGGGCGCCGGCAAGCTGGTCACCAAGCTGGCCCTGGCCTGGCAGGACAAGCTGGCCCTGCTGCTGGACGACAAGGTCACCATCAAGCGCCTGAAGTTCGAGGACCTCCTGCAGGACCAGGCCGAACAGGACGGTGGCGAAGACGCCCTCGGCCAGCAGGACGCCAGCTTCGTGCTGATGATGATGACCCTGGCGGAATTCCTGCCACAGCTGATCGAAGCCCTGGGTGGCGAAGAGCTGCCCCAGGGACTGTAATGACGACCTGCGCGTGATCGCTTGAGTCACAAGGCTCATCCGATCACGTGGACAGCCCCTAAGGCCGGCAGAGACCGGCCTTTTTTCTGCCTTTTCGACAGGAGTTCAACCCATGCGCGCGCTCGCCGCCTTCAGCCGCTTCGTCGGCAATACCTTCGCCTTCTGGGTACTGCTCGCCGCCCTGCTGGCGTTCTTCGCCCCTGAGGTGTTCAAGCCACTGGGCGTGGCAATCGTGCCGCTGCTGGGGGTGATCATGTTCGGCATGGGCCTGACCCTCAAGGTCGAGGACTTCGCCGCCGTCGGTCGCCACCCTTGGCGGGTGCTGCTGGGTGTGGTGGCCCACTTCGTCATCATGCCGGGCGTGGCCTGGGCGCTCTGCCAGCTGTTCCACCTGCCGCCGGAGATCGCCGTGGGCGTCATCCTGGTTGGCTGCTGCCCCAGCGGCACGGCGTCCAACGTGATGACCTGGCTGGCCAAGGGCGACCTGGCGCTGTCGGTGGCCATCGCTGCCGTGACCACCCTGCTCGCCCCCCTGCTGACCCCGGCGCTGATCTGGCTGCTGGCCTCCACCTGGCTGCCGATCTCCTTTGGCGGCCTGTTCTGGTCGATCCTGCAGGTGGTGCTGCTGCCCATCGCCCTGGGCCTGGTCGCCCAGCGCCTGCTCGGTCATCGTGTCGGCGCCCTGGTCGAGGTGCTGCCGCTGGCCTCGGTGGTCAGCATCGTGGTGATCGTCGCCGCCGTGGTGGCCGCCAGTCAGGCGCGCATCGCCGAATCCGGCCTCCTGATCATGGCGGTGGTGATCCTGCACAACGGCTTCGGCTTCCTGCTCGGCTATCTCACCGGCAAGTGCTGCAAGCTGCCAGTGGCCCAGCGCAAGTCGCTGGCGCTGGAAGTGGGCATGCAGAATTCCGGCCTCGGCGCCGCCCTGGCCACCGCGCATTTCTCACCGCTGGCAGCGGTGCCCAGCGCCCTGTTCAGCGTCTGGCACAACATCTCCGGGGCGCTCCTGGCCACCCTTTTCCGCCGCTTCAAGGACGACGACGCCCGCCCCTGAGGACTCGTGCCACACCTGCCGGAGCAGCGCCTGGCAGGTGTCCTCGGTGAAGGGCTGCGGCCGGGCGATGCCATAGCCCTGGGCATAGTCGACGCCCAGGGCGCCGAGGGCCGCGATCACCGCGGCGTTCTCGGCGAACTCGGCGATGGTCTTCTTGCCGGTGAGATGCCCCAGCCGATTGATCGCCTCGACCATGGCGCTGTCCACCGCATCCTCCAGCAGATGGCGAACGAAGCTGCCATCGATCTTCAGGTAGTCCACCGGCAGATGCTTGAGATAGGTGAAGGACGACATCCCGGCGCCGAAGTCGTCCAGGGAGAATCGCACCCCCAGGCCGCGTAACTCGTCCATGAACTGGCGTGCCGCATCCAGGTTGGCCACGGCGCTGGTCTCGGTGATCTCGAAGCAGATCCGCGTCGGCGCGATCTGCCAGCGGTGCAGCTGCTCCCTGACGAAATCCGCCAGCCCCGCCTCGCCCAGGGAATGCCCGGACAGGTTAATGGCCAGGGTGTCGAGCAGTCCGCTGGGCAACTCGGCGAAACGGGCCAGCGCCGCGGCGATCACCCAGCGATCCAGGTCCGGCATCAGCCCATAGCGCTCCGCCGCCGGGATGAAGGCACCGGGTGCGATCAAGCGGTCGCCCTCCTCCAGTCGCAGCAGCACCTCCACATGGCGATCCGTGGCCGTCTCGCCACCCAGCCCGAGGATCGGCTGGACGTACAGGCGGAATCTGTCCTCGGCCAGCGCCCGGTGCAATCGCTGCACCCAGGCCATCTCGCCATGGCGCTGGTCCAGCTCCACGTCACCCGGCGCAAAGACCTGGATGCGATTGCGGCCCTTGTCCTTGGCCGCGTAACAGGCCAGGTCCGCCAGGCGCAGGGCTTCCTCCGGTGCGAGAGCCTGACCACCCAGATGCACCACGCCGATACTCAGGCCAACGCGAAAGCCCTGCCCGGCCGCCTCGAACTGCAGCGCGCCCACGCAGCAGCGCAGACGCTCCGCCACGGCCTCGGCTTCAGCCGGCGCACGGTTCTCCAGCAAGACGCCGAATTCATCACCGCCCAGGCGCGCCAGGCAGTCTTCTTCCCTCAGCTGCTGCCCGAGCAATTCGCACAGCTGGCGCAGCAGGCGATCGCCATGGAAATGCCCGGAGGTATCGTTGACGATCTTGAACTGATCCAGATCGATGAACATCAAGGAGGCTCGCGCCAGGTCCTGCCGGGCCAGCAGGCGTTCCAGCCGGGTCTCGAATTCACGGCGATTGACCAATCCCGTGAGGGCATCGTGACTGGCCTGCCAGGCCAGGTCATGCAGAAAGGCCCGCTCGCGGGTCTGGTCATGCATCACCAGCACCACACCGGCACCCGATTCGCCCCGTGGCAGCGCGGTCACCGTGAGGGCCACCGGCACCCGGGTGCCATCGACGCGCACCAGCTGATGCGCCAGGGGTTCGTTGCCCGCCAACCAGTCCGGGCTGCGCAGCCGCTCGGCCAAGGGCAGGTTCGAGGGCGGCTGGTCTTCGGTCTGGATATCGAACAGGTGGGTGACGGGCGTGCCTGCGACCAGCTCCCGCCGCGCCAGCAGGCGTTCGGCTGCCGGATTGTGATAGAGCAGCCGCCCCTGGGCATTGAGGGCCAGCACCGCATCGCCAAGGGAGGCCAGGATGACCTGGATGTGTTCCTTTTCGGCCTGCAGCGCCTGCTCGGAGCGCCAGCGCTGCTGCACCAGGCTGTGCATGCGCCAGAGCGCCAGCAGCACCAGCAGGGCGCCGACCAGGACATTGGCGATGAACAGCGCCGCGACCAGCTGGCGTGACGCCACCCCCAGACGCTCCGAGAAGGCCACCGTTTCCGGCATCATCCGGTCGTGCAGATCCAGCAGCTGGCGTTTCAGCGGAATCAGCGCCGGCCCCGGTCCATGCAGCTTGATCAACTCGAAGCCGGTACGTGCCAGGGCCTGGAATTCGTCCATGTAGGGATCGGTGACCTGCCAACGGGCGATCACCCCTTCGAAGGGCTCCACATGGCGAGCCATCTGAAAGAGCGCGATAAGGCCGTCGATATCGTCAGGGTGATTGCCAGCCAGGCGCAGCAACCGCGCCGCCTCGGCAGGCGGGCCGCCGCTGTCGAGCGCCTCGCGCGCCGCACGGTCGAGGTCATTGACGCTGATGGAGGCCAGGTAGTCGTGGTAGGCCTCGGCCTGCCCTTCGTCCAGGTAGGCACCCAGCGCCAGCATGGCGTTGCCGAGGCTCTTGCTCCACAGGCTTTCCGCCGAGACATAGGCACGCACCGTCGACAGCAGTTGCAGGCTGACGATGGCGACCAGCGCCTGGCAGGACAGAATGATGACAAAGGGCCAGACGACCCGCAGGGTGCGCAGCGCAGAGGAAGGCGACAGTGAAGACATACAGCGATCCGCAAAAGGAGACGGGCGAATTCTTGCCATTGAGCAGGCATGTCGGCCGTTTCGCGGAAAACTGTTGGTCTGGAAGGACTTCGCGCTGGATTACTGACGCCAAACAAGCGACATAGACCCCTCGCGGTCCTGGCACTGCCGACGAGCGGTAGCCCAGGCCCTGCGCCTAATTGAAGGACGCTTCCAGCCGCGCCTTCACCTCGGGCCATTCGCGGTCGGTGATGCTGTACATCACGGTGTCGTCCAGACGACCGTCGGCCAGCCGCCGATGATGACGCAGCAGGCCTTCACGGACCGCGCCCAGCTTCTCGATGGCGGCCTGGGACCTGAGGTTGGTCGCCGCGGTCTTGAGCTGCACCCGCACCAGCTGCCAGTGCTCGAAGGCATGGCGTAGCATCAGGTACTTGATGTTGCCGTTGAGACCACTGCCATGCTGCTCGCTGTCGAGCCAGGTCCAGCCGATCTCGGCGGCGGGCAGCGCCGGCAGGAAGTCGGCGAAGCGGGTAGTGCCCACCAGCCGGTCGGCGATCCGCACGGCGAAGGGCAAGGCGCGCCCCTCGCGCCCCTCGGCCAGCGCCTGACGATACCAATCCGGCCGCAGGGGGCCGCTCAGGTAGTGCAGCGCCTCGCGATTGCGCTCGGCCAGGCTGACCAGCTCCAGCACGTCGCCCTCCGCCAGGGGGTCCAGGCGCAGCGCACCACGTTGCAGGGAAATGGGCTGCGCTTGGAACATGACGGTCTCTCTCGCTTGAATCAGCCCGCCAACCTAACAGGGCCGGCCGTCTGGCTCAACCCACCGTCATCCCATCGCGCGCCAGAACTGACGTCTGGCACCCCAAGGTGCGACACTTTGTCCGGGCGCGATGGGCGCCTGGAATGTCTGGAGTCGCCATGTCCCTGCCCAGCGGGCTGATCATCACCGTTACCCTCGGCTACCTGGCCCTGCTGTTCGCCATCGCCTTCTATGGCGATCGCCGCCCACCGCTCAGGCCGCGCCTGCGGGCCTGGGTCTACAGCCTGTCGCTGGCCGTCTACTGCACCAGCTGGACCTTCTTCGGCGCGGTCGGCCAGGCCGCTGACCAGCTCTGGTCGTTCCTGCCCATCTACCTGGGCCCCATTCTCTTCTTGCTGCTGGCGCCGCAACTGGTCAAGAAGATGGTGCTGATCAGCAAGAAGGAAAACATCACCTCCATCGCCGACTTCATCGCCTCCCGCTATGGCAAGTCCCAGACCCTGGCCATCGTCGTCGCGCTCATTTGCCTGGTCGGCGTCCTGCCCTACCTGGCGCTGCAGCTCAAGGGCATCGTCATCGGCGTCAATCTGCTGACCGGTATCAATGCCGAATCCCTGAGCACCCGCGCCCAGGACACCGCGCTGTTCGTTTCCCTGGTGCTGGCGGTGTTCGCCATTCTCTTCGGCACCCGCAACCTGGATGTCACCGAGCACCATCGCGGCATGATGCTGGCGATCGCCTTCGAATCCCTGGTCAAGCTCGCCGCCTTTCTCGCCGTCGGCCTCTGGGTCACCTACGACCTGCACGATGGCTTCAGCGACCTGCTCGCCCGTTCCCAGCAGGCGCCGCAGCTGCAGGAATACTGGCGCGAGACGCTGGACTGGCCGGGCCTGCTGATCCAGACCGGCGTGGCCTTCATCGCCGTGATGTGCCTGCCGCGCCAGTTCCATGTCACGGTGGTGGAAAACACCGATACCCGGGACGTCAACCTGGCGCGCTGGGTGTTTCCGCTCTACCTGGCGCTGGCCGCCCTGTTCGTCATCCCCATCGCCCTGGCCGGCCAGCTGCATCTGCCCGGCGGCGTGCTGCCCGACTCCTTCGTCATCAGCCTGCCGCTGGCCCAGGAGCGGCCCTGGCTGGCCTTGCTGGCCTTTCTGGGCGGCGCCTCGGCGGCCACCGGCATGGTGATCGTCGCCTGCGTCGCCCTCTCCACCATGATCTCCAACGATATCGTCCTGCCCTGGCTGCTCAAGCGCCGGGGCCAGGTGGAGAGTCCCCATGCGGTGTTCAGCCACTGGATGCTCACGGTGCGCCGCGCCAGCATCGTGGTCATCCTGGTCCTGGCCTACTGCAGCTATCGCCTGCTGGGCTCCAATGCCAGCCTGGCCACCATCGGCCAGATCGCCTTCGCCGCCATCGCCCAGCTCGGACCGGCCATGGTCGGGGCGCTGTTCTGGAAGGCCGCCAATCGCCGCGGCGTCTTTGCCGGGCTCACCGCCGGGGCGCTGCTCTGGGGTTATCTGATGGTGCTGCCGGTGGTGGCCACCAGCCTGCAATGGCCACTAGGGGCCTTTCCAGGCCTGGCCTGGTTCGAGCAGCCCACGGGTGAGCGGACGTTGCAGCCGACCACCGTCGGCGCCCTGGTGTCCCTGGCCGGCAACTTCCTGCTGTTCGCCCTGGTATCGCTGCTCTCGCGCACCCGGGTCTCGGAATACTGGCAGGCCGGGCGCTTCATCGCCCAGTACGCCCTGCCCCGACCGCGCAATCGCGCCCTGCTGGCGGTCAAGCTGGAGGACCTGCGCCTGCTCGCGGCCCGGTTCGTGGGTGATGAGCGCGCCCGCCTGAGCTTCAGCCGCTTCGCCGAGCAGAGCGGCCTGACCTATCACCCCGGAATGAACGCCAACAGCGAATGGATCGCCCAGACCGAGCGACTGCTGGCCGGGGTGATCGGCGCCTCCTCCGCCCGCGCGGTGGTCAAGGCCGCCATCGAAGGCCGCGACATGCAGGTCGACGATGTGGTGCGCATCGCCGACGAAGCCTCGGAGGTGCTGGAATTCAACCGGGCGCTGCTGCAGGGCGCCATCGAGAACATCTCCCAGGGCATCAGCGTGGTCGACCAGTCGCTACGCCTGGTGGCGTGGAATCAGCGCTACCTGGAACTGTTCGACTATCCCGACGGCATGATCCAGGTTGGCCGGCCCATCGCCGAGATCATCCGCTACAACGCCCTGCGCGGCCTCTGCGGACCGGGCGATGCCGACGAGCACGTAGCCCGCCGGGTGGAACGGATGCGCCAGGGCATCCCCCACACCTCGGAACGCACCTTTCCCAATGGCCGGGTGATCGAGCTGATCGGCAGCCCCATGCCCGGGCGCGGCTTCGTGATGAGCTTTACCGACATCACCGCCTTCCGCGAGGCCGAGCGCGCCCTGCGCGAAGCCAACGAAGGCCTGGAGCAGCGCGTCGAAGAACGCACCCGCGAACTCTCCCAGCTCAACCAGGCACTGGAGGAAGCCAAGGCCCACGCGGAAGCGGCCAACCAGTCCAAGAGTCGCTTCCTCACCGCGGTCAGCCACGACCTCATGCAGCCGCTGAGCGCCGCCCGCCTGTTCACCGCCGCCCTCGCCCACCAGGACGGCCTGGCCCAGGAGGCCCAGGAGCTGGTACGCAACATGGACAGTGCCCTGAGATCCAGCGAAGACCTGATCGCCGACCTGCTGGACATCTCGCGCCTGGAGAACGGGCGCATACTGGCCACGCCGGCGCCCTTCCCGCTGGCCACTCTGTTCGACGCCCTGGGCGTCGAATTCAAGGCCCTGGCGCAGGATCAGGGCACCAGCCTGCGCATCCGCGGCAGTCAGCTGGTGGTCAACAGCGACAGCAAGCTGCTGCGTCGGGTACTGCAGAATTTCCTCACCAACGCCCTGAGATACGCCCATGGCCGGGTATTGCTCGGGGTGCGTCGTCAGGGCCAGAGCGTGAGCCTGGAGGTCTGGGACAGCGGCCCTGGCATCCCGGCGGACAAGCTCGAATTGATCTTCGAGGAATTCAAGCGACTGGACAGCCACCAGACCCGAGCGGAAAAGGGCCTGGGCCTTGGTCTGGCGATCGCCGACCGCCTCTGCCGGGTGCTCGGCCACGAACTCTCGGTACGCTCCTGGCCGGGCCACGGCAGCGTCTTCAGCGTCAAGGTGCCCCTGGCGCCCGCCTTGGCCATCCAAGCCGCGACCGCCAGCGAAGCGGCCCAGCCCCTGGCCGGTGATCCGGTGCTGTGCATCGACAACGAAGACAGCATCCTGCTGGGCCTGCGCAGCCTGCTGGGTCGCTGGGGCTGCCAGGTCTGGACCGCGCGCAGTCGCGAAGAATGCGCCGCCCTGCTGGAACAGGGCGTGGTGCCGCGCCTGCTCATCGTCGACTACCACCTGAGCGACGCCGATACCGGTCCGGATGTCGCCGTATGGATTCGCCAGAGGCTGGGGCAGGATATCCCGGGCATCGTCATCAGCGCCGATGGCCGCCCGGAATGCCTGGCCAAGGTCCGCCAGGCGCGGCTGGATTTCCTGCCCAAACCGGTCAAGCCGGCCTCGTTGCGTGCCCTGTTGAGTCGTCAGCTGGCCCTGTCCGGTTGACCTGGACAGCACTGCCTGAACGTTGCCTTCGATAGGTCTTTCGTTCAGCGTCGATTAAGGTTCTGCGGCCCTCATCCCACGGAACAATCCACAGCTTCTGTTGATAACTTTGTTGAAAACATGGTGGAAAAGAACCCGGAGCCTTGCTCTGCGGGCGCCCCGAACAAGTTGATCATTTTTTAATCACTTTGATAAGTTCAACGTAATCAACAACTTAATTCAAAAGCAGGATTTTTGGCTGGGAAAACCCTGGCATCGAGTGGGCTTGACAAGCGCTAGCACAGGTTGTGCACAACTCACTGAAAAAATGACCAACGGAAACCTGTCAGCGGTCGCACAATTGTCAAGTATTCGTGAAACATATTTTTTCAGGCTCCTGCGTACCCGAGGCCCAGGGGCAGCCCGCAGGCTAGAGCCAACGCTCAGAGCGGCAGGCAGGCGAAAGGCTAGCCTTGTCCTCTGCCGGTCATCGGGTAGACTGCCCCTTTTCGCTCAGGGCTGTCACGGCGACGCCCAACTGGTCAAACAGGCATGGACGCGTCAGCCTTCTGGAATAGCTCAGTCTCATGAACGTCTTCATCGCGGGTCAACACGGACAACTTTCCCAGGCACTGCAAGTGCTGCTGGCCGCCAAGGCCCAGGTCACCGTGGTTGGCCGGGCCCAGGTGGATTTCACCCAGCTGGACGCGCTTCATGACCGCGTCCTGGCCGCAAAGCCCGACGTCATCATCAATGCCGCTGCCTATACCGCCGTGGACGCTGCCGAGAACGATGCCCAGACCGCTACCTTGATCAACGAGCGGGTACCCCAAGTCTTCGCCCGGGCGGCCCAACAACTCGGCATTCCGATGGTCCACTACTCCACCGACTATGTCTTCGATGGCAGCCAGGACGGCCGCTATCGGGAAGAGGATCCGACCTGCCCGCTCAATGTCTATGGGCGGACCAAGCTGGCCGGCGAGAATGCCGTGCGCGAACACGCCGAGCGTCACCTCATCCTGCGCACCAGCTGGGTCTATTCCTGGCAGGGCAACAACTTCCTGCGCACCATGGTACGGCTGCTCAGCGAGCGCGACGAATTGAACATCGTCGACGACCAGATCGGTGCGCCCACCTGGACGCGTACCATCGCCGATGCCACTGACCGCCTGCTGGCCCACAGCGACAGGGGCGATCTCTGGGGCACCTATCACCTGACCGCCAACGGCACCACTTCCTGGTTCGGTTTCGCCGAGCAGATCGCTCGGCGCCTGGGCGAGACCGGTCAGTTGAAGGCACGCCTGAATCCCATCCCCAGCAGCTCCTATCCCACCCCGGCCCATCGCCCGATCAATTCCCGCCTGTCCACCGAAAAGCTGGCCGCGGTGCTGGGCCAGCCGCTACCCGACTGGCAAGCGGCTTTCGAGCAGTGCTGGAACGAGCGCGAGCTTCAGGTGGGCGGCTGAAACGGGCCGCCGGTCATACTTCTGGGATCTCTCCCAGAACTACCCCTGTCCCTTGAAGTCAATGGCACTGACCCCGCTCACGCCAGTCAGGTACGTCATGGACAACCCCTTCCAACTCATCGCCGCAGCCTTCGAGCATGACTTCCGGGTCAATTTCCGCATCGAGCGCCTCGACGGCAGCGTCAGTCTGACGCTGTCGGACGACAGTGGCGTCAAGGTCAAGCGGTTGATCAGCAAGCAGCAGCTGCACGACCACAATCGCCTCGCGCGGCTGATCGACAGCATCCGGCTGGGTATCGCCATCGACGAAGGTCACGGCGTTACGGCCTTGCTGGCAGGCGGCAGCGGTACCGTCAACCGTCTGACCGTCGCGAACTGAGCAAGGATCTATGCAAACCATGGAAGGCCTGATCAGCAGTCCCGTGCAGACGGCGAATCCCACGACGTTACTGGATGGCGTGGAGACGGTACCGACGCTGCAATCCGCCCAGACTTCGCTGTATCAGCTGACCTGTGCGCGGCTCGACGAACAGCTGGCACCGCTCAAGGTCTGGCCGACCCTGCCGGACCGTACCGGTCGATTTTCCTTCACCCTGTTGGACAGATGCGGACGCATCCTCTATCGCTCGCCGGCCTTGCGCCAGGCGCTGTATCGAGAAGAGGATTTGCTCAATGGTGTGATCGCCAGTGCGCGGCTGGCCGCCGTGCAGGCTGGACAGGGCTTTCCGTCCTGGGGTGTAGTGGACGTCGCCTGCCCTATGTATGAGCTACCTGCCACTCAACTTCCCTGTGCGGGATGCCGCCTGTTGAAGTGCAAGAGCTAAGAGAAAAGTCGCGGGAAAAACGCTCAGGGCTTGTTTGCCCTCTTTGACTCTTCAACGTTCGAGACCAACGAATACCCAGGTATTCGTACTGCAAGTCTCGCGCTGAAGCGTTCTGATGCAGAATCTTTACTCGGAATATCTCAGCATATTGGCGCCGGTGGCACGCAGCACCGCCATGGACTGTGGCGCCAGGGCGCCGGCCCGCAGCGAAACATCCTTGCGAACCTCGTCAATCACCGTCTTCAGCAGCTGGCTCTCGCCCAGTTGCCGGGCACTGACCACTCGGTTCACGCGAGCGTCGTCACACTGCTGATCCTGCACCGTCAGCACGATACTGCCATCGGGGCGAGGTGCCGTAACCGAGCATTTATAAGTACTGAAAGCGGCGGTCAGTCTATCAATGGCGTTTTCCATTCTTCCCCCTGTTATTTGTCTAGAAGTGCATGGATGATCAAATACGACGCAACTGACAGTGATAGAAACAGCAAAGTTCTAGCGCTCTACTTGAATAAGACGACCAATGGCGGTAGTACGCCGTTTTGTGAGCCAGCTCTTCTAATTGACGATCAGCGGGGAACTTTTAAAGGGGCGAAATGGGTAAGGTATGACCATTCGTCCGCTGTGTGCCTGGACCTGTAGCCGCCTAGCGCGCCCTTGACGACGGCTCTGGCCCGCGGAACCTTTGGTCGGAGCCCTCACTCGAAAGGGCTGAAACGGATACCCATCGCCTATCAGGAGCGCGCCATGAACGACAAAACCCCTCCCGTGATCAAAGACGAGCTTGCTGCTGACATCCATGAGCAGGCACACAAGCAGAACACTGACCGGGTCCGTCGTCATCTGGGCGAGGCCGAGCAGGCGTTGACCGATGAATTCCACACCCTGCTGGCAGACGCCGAGCAACTGCTCAAGCACACCGCCAGCATGGCCGGTGAGCAGGCGGACGAATTGCGCGCCAAGTTGAGCTCCAGCCTGGAGCGCTCCCGCGACGTGCTCAAGACCAAGCAGGATGACCTCTACCGCCAGGGCGTCGCCGCCAAGGAGACCACCGAGGAATACGTGGTCGACAATCCCTTCAAGGCCCTTGGCATCGCTGCCGGTGTTGGCTTCCTGATCGGCCTGCTGGCCTCGCGCCGCTAAGCCTGGGGGATCACCATGGACACCTCCTCTCCTCCACGGGAGCTGCCTGACGAGGCGCCCAAGCCATCGGTCAAGCGTCTCGCCGGCGCGGTGGTAGGCCTGCTGCAGAGCCACCTGGAATTGCTGGGCATCGAGGTCCAGGAAGAGAAGGTCCGTACCTTCCAGCTGTTCCTCTTTACCGGCCTGAGCCTGATCTTCGGTCTGCTGGTGCTGGTGGGTGTTTCGGCGGCCATCATCATCGCCTTCTGGGATACCTACCGCATGACCGCGACCCTGGGTCTGTGCGCCTTCTATGCCGTGGCGCTGGTGATCTGCATCCTGCGGGCACTGAGCCTGGTCAAGGGCGCCGCCCCTTTCCACGCCACCCTGGAAGAACTCAATCGCAACCGGGAGCGCCTACTGCCATGAACCAGCCGCTCAGCTCCGCCACCAGCCAGGCCAAGCGCAAGGAACTGGTCAGGCTGCGCATGGAGATGTATCGCCAGCAGCTGATCTACAACGCTCAGCCCCTGCACAATCCCATCAGCCTCATCGGCGATCTGGTAAGACCCAACCGGGACAAGGTGACCAGCTCAGCGAAGAAGCCTCTGATGTTGGGTGCCACGGTGTTCCTGTCGCTGTTCGGCAAGCGCCTCGGCGCCGTGGGTCGCCTGGCCCGTATCGGTCTGGCGCTCTATCCCATCGTCAATCGCCTGCAGAATCGGCACCGCGAACAGGCGGACCAGCCACTGCCACCGCCTCGTTAGAACGAACGGCTCCCCAGGGAGCCGTTTTCACGGGTGGCATCCTTATCGCATGCTGGCTATCCCGCCACGCATTCCACTGCGGTCAGACGATAAGGAATCACCGTGCTACCAGGTCAACCCACTGCCTTCTTCCAACCCTTCATCGATACGGCGACTGGACGCATTGCCGGCGTCGAGGCACTTGGCCGACTGCGGCAGGCCGACGGCACCTACACCTCTGTCGGTCCGTTGTTTGCCGATCCCCATACCCCGACCCCGGATCTGCTGCAGCTGGACCGCACCCTGCGGGAAGACGCTCTGCAGCGCTTCGCCAGCGCCCCGGATGACTGGTTTCTCAGCCTCAACCTCTCGCCGCGCTGGATCAGCCAGCTGGACGATGGCGTCGAGTTACCCAGTCTGGCGCAGCTGCAGCGCTCCGGCATCGCGCCGACGCGCATCGTCTACGAGATCACCGAAGCAGGCGGCGATCTGCCGAGCCTGACCCAAACCGTCGCCCGCTATCGCGAACGCGGCATCCGCATCGCCATCGACGATTTCGGTTCCGGCTATTCGCAACTGGATCGGGTGCTGGATCTGCAGCCGGATATCCTCAAGCTGGACATGTGCCTGTTCCAGGCCGCCGCGCGGGGTGGCACCCGGGGCGAGGCGGTCAAGGCGCTGGCACAGATGGCCGAAAAGACCGGTTGCTGGCTGATCGCCGAGGGCGTCGAGACCGAGACCGAACTCGACTTCGCCCTGGAGTGCGGCGCCCGCTACGTCCAGGGCTTCCTCTTCGCCGAGGCCACCGCCGAATTGGGCGCAAGCGACAGTCACCAGCAACGCTTCGCCAGCCTGCGCAGTCGCTTCGTCGACGGCAAGCTGGCCCAGCAGACCCGGCTGCTGGAGTTGCGCCAGCAGTTAGCCGAATTCGTCACCCAGCTCAGACCCTGGGCGGAACACGGCGGTCCCCTGAGCGCCCTGCCCGATCCCCAGGCGTTTCCCGGGCTGCTGCGCATCTACCAGTGCGACCGCACCGGCACCCAGATCACCCCGAATCTGGAGTGGAACGGCATGTTCTGGCGCGAGAATCGCCGCTACCTCAATCACAACTGGTCCTGGCGCCCCTACTTCTATGCCCTGCTGGCCGAAGGCTGGAACGAGCGCCGCCTGGCGCTTTCGACGGTCTATCGCGATGCCACCACCAACCAGTACTGCCTGACCGCCAGCCAGTTCCTGGAAAGCGGCCAGCGCCTGCTGCTGATCGACCTGGATGCCAGTCAATTGCCGGGCTTTGCCAAGTAAGCGGTGATGATCGTATGTTGCCGAGGTCAGAACGCAGAAGCGCCGAACGGCAATCGTCGGCGCTCCCCCTATCGGTGATAGCTCGAGGACGGCCTTGGACTGGCAGACACTTCTTATCCGCGAACGGCTGGGCAAACCCCTGCACAGCCCGGATGAACTGGGGCGCAGCCCCTTTCACAAGGACCACGATCGCATCATCTTTTCCGGCGCCTTCCGCCGGTTGGGACGCAAGACCCAGGTGCATCCCGTCACCAGCAACGATCACATTCATACCCGCCTGACCCACAGCCTGGAGGTGAGCTGCGTCGGCCGCTCCCTGGGCATGCGCGTGGGCGAGAGTCTGAGAGGCGCCCTGCCCGAGTGGTGCGATCCGAGCGACCTCGGCATGGTGGTGCAATCCGCCTGCCTGGCCCATGACATCGGCAATCCGCCCTTCGGCCATTCCGGCGAAGACGCCATCCGCTACTGGTTCACCCAGGCCGCCGGCCGCGGCTGGCTGGACGACATGAGCGAGGCGGAGCGCCAGGACTTCCTGCACTTCGAGGGCAACGCCCAGGGCTTCCGGGTGCTGACCCAGCTCGAATACCACCAGTTCGACGGCGGCACCCGCCTGACCTACGCGACCCTCGGTACCTATCTCAAGTACCCTTGGACGTCACGCTATGCCGCGGCGCCTGGCTACAAGAAGCACAAGTTCGGCTGCTACCAGAGCGAGCTGCCGCTGCTGGAGCAGATCGCCGAGAAACTCGAACTGCCGCTGCTGGGTCCGGAACGCTGGGCACGGCATCCGCTGGTCTACCTGATGGAGGCCGCCGACGACATCTGCTATGGGCTGATCGATCTGGAAGACGGCCTGGAGATGGAGCTGCTGGACTATGCCGAGGTCGAGGCGCTGCTGCTGGGCCTGGTCGGCGACGAGCTACCGGAAACCTATCGGCAACTCGGCCCCAAGGATTCGCGGCGGCGCAAGCTGGCCATCCTGCGTGGCAAGGCCATCGAGCACCTGACCAACGCCACCGCCCGTGCCTTCGTCGACCAGCAGGACGCCCTGCTCGCCGGCACCCTGGGCGATGACCTGGTCGAGCACATGGCCGGTCCGGCCAAGCTCTGCGTGCAGCGCGCCAAGGCCCTGGCCCGGGAGAAGATCTTCCACGACAAGCGCAAGACCCTGCACGAGATCGGCGCCTACACCACCCTGGAAATCCTGCTCAATGCCTTTTGCGGCGCCGCCCTGGAACAGCACCGCGGACGCGAGCCCTCGTTTAAGAGTCGCCGCATCCTCGACCTGCTGGGCAACAGCGCGCCCGACCCTTCCTGGACCCTGCACCAGGCCTTCATGCGGGTGATCGATTTCATCGCCGGCATGACCGACAGCTACGCCACCGCCATGGCGGCCGAGATGACCGGGCGTTCGAACCCGGTCTAAGGAGCGCCACGATGGCCACCGCACCCCGCACGCGCAAGGGCCCAGGCAGTCGCTGGCTGGCCGCCCAGGGCTGGAAGGCCTTTCCCTTCCAGCGCGAGGTGGCCAAGGCCATCGCCGCCGGCGAATCCGGCCTGCTGCACGCCACCACCGGCTCGGGCAAGACCTACGCCGTCTGGCTGGCCGCCCTGGATGCCTTCGTCGCGCCCAAGCCGATCACCGCCAAGGGCCTGCCCAGCAAACGCAAGCAGGCACCACCGCCGCTCACGGTGCTCTGGCTGACGCCCATGCGCGCCCTGGCGGCGGATACCCTGCGCGCCCTGGAGCGGCCGGTGCTCGACGAAGAACTGGAGTGGACCCTGGGCCTGCGCACCGGCGATACCGGCAGCAGCGAGCGCGCCCGGCAGAATCGCCGCCTGCCGACGGCCCTGGTCACCACGCCGGAGAGCCTGTCGCTGTTACTCTCCCGCGAGGACGCCCAGGAAGCCCTGGGCCAGGTCCGCCTGGTGGTCATCGACGAATGGCACGAATTGCTCGGCAACAAGCGCGGCACCCAGACGCAGCTCGCCCTGGCCCGCCTGCGGCGCTGGAATCCCGGGCTGCAGACCTGGGGCCTGTCGGCCACCCTCGGCAATCAGGCCCATGCGCTGGATGTGCTGCTGGCCGGTGCTCCGGGCCAGCTCGTCCAGGGTCGTCAGGACAAGCGCCTGCAGGTGGACACCCTGCTGCCCGAAGGCGGCGTCGAACGCTTCGCCTGGGCCGGGCACCTGGGCATGCGGCTGCTGCAGCAGGTGATCCGCGAACTGGAAGACAGCCCCACCACCCTGGTCTTCACCAACACCCGCGCCCAGACCGAACTCTGGTACCAGGCCCTGTTGCAGGCGCGCCCGGACTGGGCCGGTCTGATCGCCCTGCACCATGGCTCCATCGAGAAGCAGGCCCGCGAATGGGTGGAGGCCGGTCTCAAGAATGGCCAGCTCAAGGCGGTGATCTGTACCTCCAGCCTCGACCTCGGGGTGGATTTCCTGCCGGTGGAGCGGGTGCTGCAGATCGGCTCGCCCAAGAGCATCGCCCGCCTGCTGCAACGCGCCGGCCGCAGTGGTCACGCCCCGGGCCGCGCCTCGCGGGCGACCCTGGTTCCCACCTACAGCCTCGACCTGCTGGATGCGGCGGCCACCCGCCGTGCCATCACGGCGGGCGAGATCGAGGCGCGCACCGCACCCGCCAAGCCCCTGGATGTCCTGGTGCAGCACCTGGTGACTGTGGCCCTGGGCGGCGGCTTCGAGCCGGACGATCTGCTGCCGGAGATCCGCAGTGCCTGGGCCTATCGCCACCTCAGCGACGGCGAATGGATCTGGGCACTGGCCTTCGTTCGCAACGGGGGCGCTTCCCTGTCGGCCTACCCGGATTACCGCCGCGCCGAACCGGACGCCGAGGGCATCTGGCGCGTCCCCGACAAGCAACTGGCCAAGCGGCATCGGCTGGGCATCGGCACCATCGTCAGCGAGACCAGCCTCAATGTGCAGTTCTGGTCCAAGGGCGGCGGCGGCAATCGCCTGGGCAACATCGAGGAAGGCTTCATCGCCCGGCTGCGGCCCGGCGACCACTTTCTCTTCGCCGGTCGTACCCTGGAACTGGTACGGGTGGAAAACATGACGGTGTACGTGCGCCGTGCCAGCGGGCGCAAGGCCGCCATCCCGCGCTGGAGCGGCAGTCGCATGCCGCTTTCGGACACCCTCGCCAAGCACGTCCTGGCGCTGTTGGAAGACGCCGAGGCGCAGCGCTACGAGAGCCCGGAAATGCGCCTGCTGCAACCGCTGCTGGATGTACAGCGGCAGTGGTCGGCCCTGCCCAGCGCCCATTACCTGCTCGCCGAGACCCTGGAATCCCGCGAAGGCTCGCACCTGTTCCTCTATCCCTTCGCCGGGCGCCATGCCCACCTGGGGCTGGCCAGCCTGCTGGCCTGGCGCCTGGCGCAGCGGCGCCCCTGCACCTTTTCCATCGCCGTCAATGACTACGGCCTGGAACTGGTCTCGCCGGTCAGCCTGGACTGGCAGGAGCTGCTCGATGCCAGTCTCTTCACCACCGACAACCTGGTCAGCGATACCCTGGCCAGCCTCAACGCCGCCGAACTCGCCCAGCGCCGCTTTCGCGAGATCGCCCGCATCTCCGGGCTGATCTTTTCCGGCTACCCAGGGGCGCACAAGAGCAATCGCCAGTTGCAGGCCAGCAGCAGCCTCTTCTATCAGGTGTTTCGCCAATACGATCCCGACAACCTGCTGCTCGGCCAGGCCCAGACCGAGGTCCTGCGTCAGGAACTCGATGCCGACCGCTTGCAGCAGACCCTGACCCGGACCGGCGCCCTACCCCTGCGCCTGGTCACCCTGGACCATCCCTCGCCCTTCGCCCTGCCACTCATGGTCGAGCGACTGCGCGAGAGCCTGAGTTCGGAAAAGCTGGCCGACCGCATCACCCGCCTGGTCGGCGATCTGGAACGCGAAGCCGGGCCGGACGAGCGAGCCCGCGCCTTCGATCCCGAATCCCTGGTGCAACCCAGCCACGACAGCGATCTGACGCCGCGTCGCGGCGCTAGTCCGCGGCGTCCTCGCGTACAGAAATCCGGTCGTCCTCGATAACGATCCGGCCCTGGCGATAGAGATGGCCGATGGCCTTCTTGAAGTTGCCCTTGCTGACGCCGAACAGCTGATGGATCAGGGCCGGCGGACTGCTGTCGCTGAGTTCCAGCACCCCTCCCCGCGCCTTGGCCAAGCTGATGATCTGCTCGGCGAGATCGGTACCGGCGGCGGCCCCCTGGGGCTGCAGGGTCAGGCTGATCTTGCCGTCCGCCCGTATCTCGCGAATGAAGCCGCGCTCGCGCTGGCCCAGGCGCAGCGGCTTGAAGGCCTCGTTGCGATGCACCAGCCCCCAGTGCTTGTTGTCGACGATCACCTTATAGCCGAGGTCGGTCTGCTCGACGACCAGCAGCGGTACCGGTTGGCCGACCTTGTAGCGCGCCTGCTCGCGATCCAGATAGCGATCCAGCCGCGCGGTGGCGACGATCCGCCGGGTGCGGGTGTCCAGATGCACGTGCACCACGCAGTGATCGCCCACCTGCAGCGGCCGCTTCTCTTCGGAGTGCGGCAACAGCAGGTCCTTGGGCAGCCCCCAGTCGAGGAAGATCCCTACCCGACCCACCTCTACCACCCGCAGGCTGGCGAATCCGCCGACCTGTACCTTCGGCTTCTCGGTGGTGGCGATCAGGCGGTCTTCGCTGTCCAGATAGAGGAAGACGTTGAGCCAGTCGCCTTCGGCGCAGGGTTCGTCCCTCGGCGCATAGCGACGCGGCAGCAGCACCTCGCCGTCGTTGCCGGCATCCAGGAACAGGCCGATGGGGGTATTGCGCAAAATCTGCAAGCTGTTGAAGCGACCCAACAAGGCCATGAGTGGAGACTCCTGTAGAAAGCGGTGCATTTTACCGCGATCAGCAAAGCCACTGCTTGCTCGCTACCCTGGCCCCTTGAAAGGATCGCTCAGCATCGTGCGAAGCCTTGATGGCCGCCGGGTGTCGCCCGGGTAGCGAACCTCGACCCGATGCGACGCTATCCCGGCACGGTTTGGCGCCATACCCTGCTGGAGACCTACCTGCCGTTCACAGCGGATGGAGCCTGCTGACGTCCGGGCAGCGCTGCCTGCATGAAAGTGATCGGCGCTTGCTCGATAGATGCCTTCCCACCAACTCAACCCGCATCCAGTGACCGCCAGATTCAGGCGGTCAGGCAATCATCGGCGAGTGGAATCTCGATGAAGAGACCAACGGTGTCAGCCTCGACCCGCATGGCTGCCACCACCGCATTCAGCAAGAACGGATTGGTAGCCTGCTCGTTGGTCACTATTCGCTGGGTCAGCTTGATCGACTGCTGGGCATGGTAGACAGCTACCAGTATTTCATTGAGGTTCAGGCGACGAAGCTCGACCCGGTATCCGGCGAGTCCGTGGCCCAATGCGCGTCCTGCGCATTCGAGACCGTTTTTCACGGTAAATCCTTGAACCCTTGCGGTTCGGGGTAATGAATCGAACGAAATAATAGCATCTAGCCACTACCCGCATTGAGCAGGCCGTCACCGTTTCGACACCACTGGCCTATGGCGACAGCGAAAACGAAAAGCCTTTGCCCGCGACCGCTGAGCGTTTGCTTCGACCGGCTGAAAACCTTCCCCTAGCCGGGACCCGCTCTTGGGTACCATACCGGTCACGAAAAGACTCCGGATAAACCTCAGCTGGCCGAATCGCGCCGCCTGGAACCCCGAACGATGGCCTTGGCAGAATGCTGGTGGGCAACACGATAGGGTGGAAGAGACAGATCCTCACAGGCTCCTGAAAACCTGAATAATCAGCCCTCACGCACTACTGATTGCCGGGCACGATGCACTGCCCAGCGACTCGGCCAACGACACCTTGCGTCAGGGAAACGATTCAGCACGGATCCTTTTCGGCAGTCGACAGGCCCATGCCCAGGATTGCGATACGCCTCCCCTGCGCCAACAGCCATTTGCCCGCTCTAGCCACCACTTCGACCATGGTCGCTAAAGTCAACATCGAGCAGCTCAAAGGTCTTGTTTTGCGCAAGCCAGTCTGAGACCATCCATCGCTGTCAGGTGAGGCTGTCTCTACAAAGCGGCTCACCTGTCGAGAACCTGGAGTACATCAGGGCCAGCTTTCGCGGCATGGGTTTCTCCTCGTTTCAAAACTGTCGTCCTTCGGACAACAACGTCATCTTATTCAAGGAGAAATCCATGTCTACTCGCCAAACTGGCACCGTCAAGTGGTTCAACGACGAGAAAGGCTTCGGCTTCATCACCCCCCAGAGCGGCCCGGACGTGTTCGTTCACTACCGTTCCATTCAGGGTAACGGCTTCAAGAGCCTGCAAGAAGGCCAGGCCGTTTCCTTCCTGGTCGTGCAAGGCCAGAAAGGCCTGCAGGCCGATGAGGTGCAGGTGATCTAATCACCCGCCTTCTCGAAAAAGCCCAACCCCCGGTTGGGCTTTTTTTTGCGCGGACGTCGGCCAACCAACGTTCGCAATAGCGACCTAGGGATGAGGTGCGTCTTGTGAAAACCTTCGCTGCCCTGCTCTTCCTGCTCCTGCTCGCCGGTTGCGCCGCCTTTCCCGGTGACGAACTCCCTTCCCAGCCGTTCCGCGCTCCCGCAAGCGAGCGACAGCAGCGCCCCAATGTCCTGGTGGAGTTCAATTTCTATCGAGGCGAGGTCGAAGACGCCAAGGAGGCGACCTCCATCGCCGTGGCCCGCGAAGGCCTGAAGCCCAGGCTGCGCCAAGTCCTGGAGCACTCCCAGCTGTTCGACCGTATCATCCTGGTGCCGGAGCCCGGCAGGCCGGACGACGCCTTGCTGCGCCTCAAGCTCTACAACAGCACCTCCTATGCCGCGGCCATTGCCAGCGGCCTGATCACTGGTGCCACCTTCTTTCTCGTCCCGGGTACCGCCAGGGACGACTATGTACTGACCGCCGAGTGGCTGGCGCCGGGGGGCAGCACGCCCACCCGCGTGCGCAATGCCAGCTCGGTGCGCACCTGGATGGGGGTCTGGTTCCTGCCCCTGGCCGCCAGCCATCAGGCCGGCACCGCCATCGAGGACACCTTCGCGCGGCAGGTCAACGAGGCCCTGCGGCAATTGCAGGCCGCCGGCGTGTTCACCGACCACTCCTCGCCCCAGGGGAACGGCGAAACGCCTGCACCGGTCACACCTTGACCGGCAATCAAGCAGACGAGGATCCCATGGCCGAAGAAAAGCGCAAAGCCGACGAACGCGAACTGCCCAAGGACGAAAAGCCCCTGCGCACCGAGCACGCCAAGACCGATGACGGACGCGATCCGCCTTCGCCCAACAGTCCGGACCGCACCAAGGACGCCACGGGCTACAACTGATCCCGCCCTTTCCAGACACGACCGCCAAGGCGGTCGTTTCTTTGTCTGCGTGCTGCCCCTTGGGATTGGCTCGTCCCGCCCTCCTTACTGCATAATGCCCGCACTCCGACGTCTATCGGCCCCTTTTCTCTTCAACTAGGCCGGTACCCTGCCAAGGTGTGTGTCCCGATGCGAAAGACTTTCCGATCTCTGGGCCTGCTGCTGAGCTGCTGCGCCCTGGGCTTTTCCCTGCCCGTCAGTGCCGATACCTCCTACCTGCCGCCGCGAATCGAAAAGGCGATGCAGACCAACAAGATTCCCGGTAGCGATCTGTCGCTGGTGATGCTGCCCCTCGACGGCCCGGGCGAAAACGACTACTACAACGCCGACGTCTCGGTGAATCCGGCGTCGACCATGAAGCTGATCACCACCTATGCCGCCCTGGAACTGCTGGGCCCCACCTACCAGTGGAGGACCGAGTTCTATACCGACGGCACCCTCAAGGACGGCATCCTCAACGGCAACCTCTATCTCAAGGGTGGCGGCGATCCCAAGCTGAACATGGAGCGCCTCTGGCTGCTCATGCGCGACCTGCGCGCCAATGGCGTGCTGGAGGTCACCGGCGACCTGGTGCTGGATCGTGGCCGCTTCGTGAAACCCAATCTGCCGGCCTTCAACGATGACGGCGAAGACGAGAACAAGACCTTCCTGGTGGGGCCGGATTCGCTGCTGGTGAACCTGAAATCGGTACGCATGGTGGTGCGCTCGGCCGATGGCCGCGTCAGCGTCTCCATGGATCCACCGCTGACCAACGTCAACATCGATAACCAGATGCGCGCCACTGGCAAGAGCGGCTGCCCCGCCTGGCCGGATGTGCGTTTCAATCCGGTGCCCCAGGCCGATGGCAGCACTAGCCTCATCGTCAGCGGCCAGTTGCCGGACGGCTGCAACGCCCAGAGCTATCTGTCGCTGCTCGATCACCCGGCCTACACCGCCGGCGCAGTGCGGGCCATCTGGCAGGAGCTGGGCGGCAGCATCAAGGGCCGCACCCGCGAGGGCAGCGTGCCGCGCAACGCCGAGGTACTGGCGCGGGCCTTCTCGCCCGATGTGGTGGAGATCATTCGCGACATCAACAAGTACAGCAACAACACCATGGCCCAGCAGCTGTTCCTGTCCATCGGCGCGCAATTCCGCACCTCGGCGGATGCCGACGACGGCAAGGCGGCGCTGCGGGTCATCCGCTCGTGGCTGGCGCGCAAGGGCATCAATGCCAGCCACCTGATCATGGAGAACGGCTCGGGCCTGTCCCGCGCCGAGCGGGTCAGCGCGCGGGAGATGGCGGAGATCCTCAGATCGGCCTGGCAGAGCCCCTATGGGCCGGAGTTCATCTCCTCGCTGCCGCTGGCCGGCATGGACGGCACCCTGCGCAAACGCATGAAGAATTCGCCGCTGACCGGCCAGGCGCACATGAAGACCGGCACCCTGAACAACGTGCGCGCCCTGGCAGGCTTCGTCCGGGACGCCAATGCCCGCAACTGGGTGGTGGTCGCCATCCTCAACAGCAGCCGTCCCTGGGGTGCCTCCTCCATCCTGGACGAGGTCGTGCTGGATCTCTATCTGCGCAGCCGCCAGGACGGCGCGGTCGCCAACTGACGCGCAAAACAAAACCGGCGTCTGCTCACGCAGACGCCGGTTTTGTTTACAGCACTCGGCAAGGCAGGCCGGAAAGCCGACGTTACCGCGCTGCACCGCATTGGGCAAGACCTTTGTCCAATGCACCCTTGTGGGGCATTTTCAGGCCGCGGCTACGGCCTAGATCATGCCGAGCAAGAGCAGCACCAGCAGGACCACCAGGATGGTGCCCACGATGCCGGACGGGCCATAGCCCCAGCTGCGCGAATGGGGGAACACCGGAAGTCCGCCGATGAGCAGGACCAGCAGCACCAGAACCAGGATGGTCGAGAGAGTCATCTGCCATTCTCCATGAAGGCCAGGGGTCGACCGCCGTCGTAACAGGTTGCTACGAAGCGACGGGCCTGTTCCATGGACCCGCGCCAGCGGCGGAAAATTCCGAAGTCGTCAGGCGACCTCTGCCATCCCTCGATCCACCGGTGTTCCCGGCAAAAAAAAGCCCGGATCAGGGATCCGGGCTCGGTCTTGGTGCAGGTATCTATCAGTGCGAGACGGCGCCGCTGGCCCCCAGGCCGGTCTGGGATCTGACGAACTGCGGGTAGAAGCGCGCGCGCTCTTCTTCGGCAGCCGCCGACTTGTCGGTGATGGAGAAGAACCAGATGCCGATGAAGGCCACGGCGATGGAGAACAGCGCCGGGTATTCATAGGGGTAGATCGGCTTGGCATGACCGAGGATGGTCACCCAGATGGTCGGGCCGAGCACCATCAGGGCCACCGCGGTGATCAGGCCGAGCCAGCCACCGATCATGGCGCCCCGCGTGGTCAAGCGCTTCCAGTACATCGAGAGCAGCAGGATGGGGAAGTTGCAGCTGGCGGCGATGGAGAAGGCCAGGCCCACCATGAAGGCGATGTTCTGCTTCTCGAAGAGGATGCCCAGGGCAATGGCGACTACGCCCAGCGCCACGGTGGTCATCTTGGAGACGCGAATCTCGTCCTTCTCGTTGGCCTTGCCCTTCTTGATCACGCTGGCGTAGAGGTCATGGGAGACCGCCGAAGCACCGGCCAGGGTCAGACCGGCCACCACCGCCAGGATGGTGGCGAAGGCCACCGCCGAGATGAAGCCCAGGAAGATGCTGCCGCCCACGGCGTTGGCCAGGTGCACCGCCGCCATGTTGTTGCCGCCCAGCAGGGCGCCGGCGGCGTCCTTGAAGGCCGGGTTGGTGCTGACCAGCAGGATGGCGCCAAAGCCGATGATGAAGGTCAGGATGTAGAAGTAGCCGATGAAGCCGGTGGCGTAGAACACGCTCTTGCGGGCTTCCTTGGCGTCGCTCACGGTGAAGAAGCGCATCAGGATGTGCGGCAGGCCGGCGGTGCCGAACATCAGCGCCAGACCCAGGGAGAAGGCCGAGATCGGATCCTTCACCAGGCCGCCGGGGCTCATGATGGCCTCGCCTTTCGGATGCACGGCGATGGCTTCGGCGAACAGTCGGTTGAAGTCGAAGCCGACGTGCTTCATCACCATGAAGGCCATGAAGCTGGCGCCGGACAGCAGCAGCACCGCCTTGATGATCTGCACCCAGGTGGTGGCCAGCATGCCGCCGAAGAGGACGTAGAGCACCATGAGGATGCCCACCAGCACCACGGCCAGGGTGTAGTCCAGGCCGAACAGCAGCTGGATCAGCTTGCCGGCACCGACCATCTGGGCGATCAGGTAGAGGGCGACCACCACCAGCGAACCGCAGGCGGACAGGGTACGGATGTCCTTTTGCTTGAGGCGATAGGACGCCACGTCGGCGAAGGTGTACTTGCCCAGGTTGCGCAGGCGCTCGGCGATCAGGAACAGGATGATCGGCCAGCCCACCAGGAAGCCGATGGAGTAGATCAGGCCGTCGTAGCCGGAGGTGAACACCAGGGCGGAAATGCCCAGGAAAGAGGCGGCCGACATGTAGTCACCGGCGATGGCCAGACCATTCTGGAAACCGGTGATGCGCCCGCCAGCGGCGTAGTAGTCCGCCGCCGAGCGGTTGCGCTTGGATGCCCAGTAGGTGATACCCAGGGTGGCGCCGACGAAGGCCACGAACATCAGGATGGCTGAGACGTTCAGGGGTTGGCGCTGGACCGCGCCGCTGATGGCGTCGGCCGCCCACAGCGAAGGCGAGAGGGCCAGCAGTGCAGCGGCCAGGGAAAGACGTCTCATGGCTGCACCTCCCGGAGGATTTCCGCGTTGAGCCGATCGAATTCGCCATTGGCCCGGCGTACATAGATACCGGTCAGGACGAAGGCCGACAGGATCAGACCGACGCCTAGGGGAATGCCCCAGGTCATGGCGGTCTCCGCATGGATACGGGTGCCGAGGACCCTGGGGGCGAAGGCGATCAGGAGAATGAAGGCGGAATAGAGTCCGAGCATGATGGCGGAGAGCGTCCAGGCAAAGCGCCCGCGCTTGGTCACCAGTTCTTGGAAACGCGGACTGGCTTCAATCCGCCGGTAGGTGCTGTCATTCATTATTGTTGTTCCTTACAGCATGACGGGAGCGTCGAGCTCTACTCTAGGCCCGCCCGGTAAGGCTTCCAGACGACTTTAGTCGTACCTTCTCCGACCTCAGTAATCCCAGAGCCGACGCCAGCCCTGCAGCGGGTGGTGACCCTCGCCATCGAGCACCGAGACGCTCGCCGTCATGCCGGCGCTGAGGTGGATATCCGCCGGTACGTCCAGCAGTTCGATGCGCACCGGAATGCGTTGCGCCAGGCGCACCCAGTTGAAGGTCGGCTCGACGTTGGCCAGCAACTGGGCATCGTTCGCCGCATTGCGATCGGTGATGCCGCTGCTGATGCTCGCCACCCGGCCCTGCAGCGGCGCCGCCTGATTCATCAGGCGCACCCGTACCGCATCACCGGGGTGGATAGAGGGGATCTTGGTCTCCTCGAAATAGGCCATGACGTAGAAGGACTTGGTATCCACCAGCGCCATCACCGCCTGGCCGGTCTGCACATAGTTGCCCTCGGCGAATCTGAGGTTGGTGATCCGCCCTTCCCGCGGCGCCAGCACCCGGCTGCGATCCAGGTTGATCTGGGCCAGGTTCACATCGCTCAGGGCTTCCTGGTACTGGCTGCGGGCGACGGCGACATTGACCTGGGCGGTCTCGCGGTCCTCGGCGCTGATGGCGCTGGTACCCAGGCGCTGGCGCCGGGCCGCCTCGCTCTCGCGCAGACGCAGTTGTTGCTGGCGCGTCTCGGCCACCGCCTTGGCATGGGCGAGATTGGCCTGATAACGCTGCTGATCGATCTGCAGGAGCAGATCTCCCGGCTTGACCAATTGGTTGTCCACCACCGCCAGACGGGTCACCCAGCCGGACACGTCGGGCGCGACCACCACCACATCGGCCCGTACCCGCGCATCGCGCGTCCAGGGCGTATAGAGATAGAAATGCCACAGCCAGGTGCCGGCCAGGATGGCGAGCAGTACCACGATCAGGGTTATCGCCACACGCAGGGTCTTGTGCATCGCCTTTGCGATCCTCTTGTCATAGGGCTCAGGTGGCCAGCACGGCCACGATGCCGGCCAGCCAGAGCACGAACAGCGCGCAGCCGAACAGGGCGCCGTGCCAGAGATGGCGGCCGAGGCCGCTGCGCTGCAACAGCCACAGCGAGAGGGCCGTCAGCAATAGCGCCAGGACGCCATAGACGAACAGCGGCCCCAGGTAGACCCCGCCGATGGCCCATTCATGCAGATTCATCCGCGCCCTCCTCCACTACCGCCTCTAGACAACAGCTGCGCCAGGTCTGCTGGAGCTGGCCGATGGCACCGCGCGCCAGTCGATGCGGCTCATCGTCCGGCGCCTGGTCCAGCGCCTGGCGCAAACGCTCCGCTGCGGCGTCCAGCGCGCCCGGCTGGAGGTCACCGAAGCCCACTTCCAGCTGTTCGGCAAAGCGCGCGAGAAAGGCATCCCGCGCCCGCTCCACCTCGCCCTGGGCATCGGCCAGGCAGGCGCGCAGGTGCAGCAATTCGTTGCCCAGGTCCAGCGCCAGCAATCCCTGCTCCCAGCGCCCGCGCTCGCCCGCCGACAGCTGATCGATATGCCGCGCCAGCAGCAACAGGCGATCCGCCATGCGTCCACCGAACCAGGTCTCGGCATTGGCCAGAGGGACCCTGGTCAGTCGCTGCAGGTCGTAGGTGGTGGCCTCCAGGATCCGGCGACTGGTACGCCGCGGCGTCCGCAGGCTGATCAGCCGGAACATCAGCACCGCTGCGCCCACCCCGATCAGCAGACTCTGCAACTGGTTGAGCAAGGCGCCCATTTCCACCTGGCCGTGATTGTTGGGCGAAACCAGCACCAGCAGGTGGATGGCGAAGGCCGTCGCGGTGCCCACCACGCTGGGTGGACCGGCCATCCCCAGGGCGGCAAAGAACAGCGGAACCCCCAGTACCAGGCACAGCAGCGGATAGCCACTGATCTGCGGCAACAGCACCTGGCTGACGAGGATGGCGACCGGTGCGGCATAGAGGATGCCGCGCAGGAACCCGAGACCTATGGTCGCGGCGTTGTCGCGATTGGCGAACAGACTGCAGATGACGCCGGCCATGAGCATGGCACCCGGCGCCGAGGGCCAGGCACTGGCCAGCCAGAAGACGCCCACGGCCAGCAGCGCACAGGCGCTGCGCAGGCCATAGAGCAGCGCCGTCTGGACATCGCGATGGCGGGCCAATGCCGAGGGCGCCACGGCGCTGAGCTGCGCCGTATGGACGCTGTCCAGGGCTCGACCGGCGAGCAAAATCTTGTCCAGCAGGATGGCGAAGCGGGCCAGCAGGTAGCGCTGGTCGTTGTCCAGCTCCGGGGCGGTGCCGGCAGCCTCTCGCAGACGCTGCAGGAGGGCCTCCAGAGCGGGAGCCTGGGGGTCGGCCAGGGTCACCAGCAGTTCGTCGCGCCAGGGCTGCAGCGCGCCCCTTCGCGACTCGTCCAGGCCACGCCACTGGCGCATGGCGCCGCGAGCGGTGCGCAGCAGGCTGAGCAGGTCGCGCGAGAGCAGGCGCAGCGCCCGGGCACGCTGCCGGCCACGCTGGCCTTCGAACCAGGCATGGTCGCGCTGGGCGTCCACCGCCACCACCTGGCCGAGCATGGCCAGCAGGCCCTGGGTGGCGTCCTGGGCCTCCGCCAGCTCCGCCCGCGCGGCGGCCACGCCCTGCTCCCAGGTGCGCCGCGCCTGAGCGGCCAGATTCTGCTCCACGCGCTGCGGCCAGAACAGCGCGCTGACCGCCGAGGCCACGACGATGCCCAGGCAGATCTCGGTACAGCGGGCCACCGCCTGGTCGAACACCGTCAGCGGATGGGCGATGGCGGGCAGACCGATGATCGCCACCGTATAGCCGGCCAGGACGAAGCCATAGGCGACATGGTTGCGCAGCAGGGTCGAGGCGGCCGTGCAGAGGGCCATCCAACCCGCCAGGACCAGCAGGAACAGCCAGGGGGTCTGGGCGAAGAAGCCCATGAGTACCACCGCCATGCAGGTGCCAGCGAGGGTGCCGAGCAGGCGGAACAATCCCTTGGCCAGCACCATGCCGGACAGCGGCTGGGAGACGATCATCACCGTCATGCAGGCCCAGACCGGTTGCTCGAGGCTGAAACGAAAGGCCAGCCAGAGCGCCAGTCCGGCGGCGAACAGGGTCTTGCCGGCAAAGAGGAGCGCCGCCGGCGTGGGTGCGAGAAAGACCGTCCAGGGTAGGCGCACGTTGGCTCTTGGTCTGCAGGGGATCCAGCATAGGCCGCGCGACCCGAGCGAAGTTCCAGCGGGTCGCCCGGACGAAAAAAAGGCGACCTGGGGGTCGCCTGAAGTGCCTTGCGTGCTCGAGCGACGACGCTCCGTCGTCACCACTCGCTGCAGACTAGACGAGTTGCAGCCGGCGTTCTTGATCGAGATCAAGATTGCCCGGGTTTTGCCCGGCCATGCCGAGCAGGCGGTCGATCAGAGCGCAGTCGGATTCACGCCGCACCTGGGCGAACAGAGCCGCCGCCTCGGGATAGCTGCGCGTCAGCATGCCCAGCCACTGTTTGAGGCGCCCTGGGGCGTAGCGCGGCGCCAGCTTGCGCTGCGCCATGACCCAGAAGCGCTGCACTCGCGGCAGGATCTCGGCCCAGCTTTGCACAGCCGTCTCCTCGCCGCGTACGGCAGCGGCGATCTGCAGCGCCAGATCCGGTCGCGAGACCAGGCCGCGGCCCAGCATGACCGAGGCCTGACCGCTGACACTGCGGCAGCGCCAGTAATCATCCAGAGTCCAGATCTCGCCATTGGCCAGCACCGGTACGGACACCCGGTCGGCCACCCGCGCCACCCACTCCCAGTGCGCCGGCGGCCGATAGCCCTCGACCTTGGTTCGTGCATGGACCACCAGTTGCGCCGCACCGCCTTCCGCCAGGGCCTCGGCGCAGGCCAGGGCGCTGTTCGGACTGTCATAGCCCAGGCGCATCTTGGCGGTGACCGGAATGTGCGCCGGAACGGCCTGACGCACGTTCTCGACGATCCGGTTGAGCAGTTCCGGCTCCTTGAGCAGCACCGCGCCGCCGCGGGACTTGTTGACGGTCTTGGCCGGGCAGCCGAAGTTGAGGTCGATCACCGGTGCGCCCAGGGTGCAGGCGAAGGCCGCATTGTCGGCCAGGCAGGCCGGATCCGAGCCCAGCAGTTGCACCCGCATGGGGGTGCCCGATGGCGTACGCGCACCCTGCCCCAGCTCCGGCGCCAGCTTGGCGAAGGCCGCCGCCGGCAGCAGGCGATCGCAGACACGGATGAATTCGCTCACGCACCAGTCGAGTCCACCGACTTCGGTCAGCAACTCGCGCAGGATGTCGTCGACGAGTCCCTCCATGGGCGCCAGGGCGATCTCCATGGTCAGACGTCCTCGCCGGGCAGCGCCTGACCGTAACCGGCCAGGAACTCAGGCGGCATACGCTTGGGCTTGCCGGAAGACAGCTCGATGCAGACGAAGGTCGTCCGGGCGCGCAGCAGGGTCACGCCATCGGCGGGACGCTGCAGCTGGAATTGCCGGGTCATGCGCAGACGGCGATCCCAGTCCACCAGCCAGGTGCCGAGCACCAGCTCATCGTCCTGGTAACCGCTGCTGAGGTAGTCGATCTCGTGGCGCACCACGGCCATGGCGCGATCCAGGCGCTGGAAGGTGGCCAGGTCCAGGCCCAGGGCCGCCGAATGCTGCCAGGCGCACTGTTCGAGCCAGCTGACGTAGACGGCATTGTTGGCATGGCCCAGGCCGTCGATGTGCTCGGCACCGATGCGCAGCGGCAGGAGATGGGGCGTCGGTCTGTCCCACTGCATGATGAGACCCTCTCGCGGGCAAGGTCGAAAGACGGAAGGCCAGGCCGAACGGGATCCTGGCCAGGTCATCGGTCGCGGATACTGGCATGAATCCGCGGACAATAAAAAAGGGCCTGCATCGCTGCAGGCCCTTCTTCATGTTTGGCGCACTCGGGAGGATTCGAACCTCCGACCGCTCGGTTCGTAGCCGAGTACTCTATCCAGCTGAGCTACGAGTGCGTTTCGGTGAGTTTAGCCAGAACACCGCTGGTACTGCTGAAGCCAGAAGCTTCGTCGATTTGGCGCACTCGGGAGGATTCGAACCTCCGACCGCTCGGTTCGTAGCCGAGTACTCTATCCAGCTGAGCTACGAGTGCGTTGAAGCTGCGTATTCTAGCTTCCGTTTCTGATGTGTCAAGCAAATTTGCTTGTTTATCAGGTACTTACCATTTGGTCAGTACAGCGGAGCCAGTTTGAAGCAAATGGCGGTGAGGGAGGGATTCGAACCCTCGACACCCTTTTGAGGTGTACTCCCTTAGCAGGGGAGCGCCTTCGGCCACTCGGCCACCTCACCGCAACGGGGCGAAACTATATCGAAGGTTTGCCCGTTTGCAAAGAGAAAAATTCAAAAAAAATCAGTGGTTTGGTTCTTGGTCCTTTTCCTTCTGGATGCGCTGGTAGATTTCCTCGCGATGAACCGCGACTTCCTTGGGTGCATTGACGCCAATGCGGACCTGGTTGCCCTTGACTCCCAGTACCGTCACGGTGACTTCGTCACCCACCATCAGGGTCTCACCAACCCGACGAGTCAAAATAAGCATTCCATTCTCCTTAAGCTTTAACTCAGTCTGCACGTATGAACCGAAACGATCCCTGAATGGACCCTCTAGTCGCTATTGACCTCTGTCCATGCAAGTAAAGTTCCGCAAGAGCCGCGATAGATGAGGCCCCTGTGGCAGGGACCTCGCTTGGCGGGTCACTCGGCGCCGCGTGCGGGGGCGTCGAGCTCGAAAGCGGTGTGCAGCGCGCGAACGGCCAGCTCGAGGTATTTCTCCTCGATGACCACCGACACCTTGATCTCGGAGGTGGAGATCATCTGGATGTTGATGCTCTCCTTGGCCAGGGCTTCGAACATCTGGCTGGCCACGCCGGCGTGGGATCTCATGCCGACGCCGACGATGGAGACCTTGGCGATCTTGCTGTCGCCCACGGACTCACGGGCACCGATCTCGACACCGGTGCGCTTGAGGATCTCCAGGGCCGCCTGGTAGTCGTTACGGTGCACGGTAAAGGTGAAGTCGGTGGTGTTATCGTGCGCGACGTTCTGCACGATCATGTCGACTTCGATGTTGGCCGCGCTGATCGGGCCGAGGATCTTGAAGGCCACGCCGGGGGTATCCGGCACACCGCGAATGGTCAGCTTGGCTTCGTCACGGTTGAAGGCGATGCCGGAGATGATCGGCTGTTCCATGGATTCCTCTTCATCAAGGGTAATGAGGGTGCCCGGACCCTCCTGAAAGCTGTGCAGCACGCGCAGCGGCACGTTGTATTTGCCGGCGAATTCCACCGAGCGGATCTGCAGCACCTTGGAGCCGAGGCTGGCCATTTCCAGCATTTCCTCGAAGGTGATCTTGTCCAGCCGCTGGGCCTGGGGCACCACGCGCGGATCGGTGGTGTAGACGCCGTCGACGTCGGTGTAGATCTGGCATTCGTCGGCCTTCAGCGCGGCCGCCAGGGCCACGCCCGTGGTGTCGGAGCCACCACGGCCCAGGGTGGTGATGTTGCCCTGCTCGTCGACGCCCTGGAAGCCGGCCACGACCACGACCTTGCGTGCCTTGAGGTCGGCGCGGATGCGGGCATCGTCGATCTGCTGGATACGTGCCTTGGTGTGGGCGCTGTCGGTGAGGATGCGCACCTGGCTGCCCGTGTAGGAGACCGCCTGGACGCCGCGCTTGAGCAGCGCCATGGTCAGCAGGCCGATGGTGACCTGCTCGCCGGTGGAGACCATGACATCCAGCTCGCGCGGATCGGGTTGCTCCATGATCTGCTTGGCGAGGCCGATGAGGCGATTGGTCTCGCCACTCATGGCCGACACCACCACGACGATCTGGTCGCCCGCTTCGTGGAAGCGTTTCACCTTGTCGGCGACCTGCTCGATACGCTCCACCGTACCCACCGAGGTACCGCCGAATTTCTGTACGATCAATGCCATTGCTTGCTGCCCGTCCGCAGAAAAATCTGATTCATGTTGTTGAGGGAGGAAGCGGGCCGCCCTCCCCGGCGACCCGCAGCGCTCTTAGAGGCTTTCCTCGGCGTACTGGCCGGCACAGGCCAGGGCCGCTGCGAGCTGGCTGGCATCGGTGCCGCCGCCCTGGGCCATGTCAGGACGACCACCGCCCTTGCCCCCGACCACGGCCGCGGCGCGCTTCATCAGCTCGCCGGCCTTGAGCTTGGCGGTCAGGTCGGCGGTGACGCCGGCCACCAGCACCACCTTGCCGTCGGCTTCGCCACCGAGCAGGATCATGCCGCTGCCCAGCTTGTTCTTGAGCTGGTCGACCAGCGCCAGCAGCGCCTTGCCGTCGAGGCCGTCGAGACGCGCGGTGAGCACCTTGGCGCCCTTAACATCCTGCGCCTGGTCCACCAGGTCACCGGCCGAGGCACTGGCGGCCTTGGCCTTGAGCTGCTCGATTTCCTTCTCCAGCTGGCGATTGCGCTCGACCAGCGCGGCCAGCTTGTCCAGCACGTTGTCGCGACTGCCCTTGAGCAGGCTGGCGGCTTCGCGCAGTTGCTCCTCGGCGCCGTTGAGGTAGGCCAGGGCCGCGGTGCCGGTGATGGCTTCCACGCGGCGTACGCCGGAGGCCACGCCACCTTCGCTGACCAGCTTGAGCAGGCCGATGTCGCCGGTCTGGGCGACGTGGGTACCGCCGCACAGCTCGACGGAGAATTCACCGCCCATGCCGACCACGCGTACCACGTCGCCGTACTTCTCGCCGAACAGCGCCATGGCGCCACGGGCCTTGGCCTCGTCGATGGCCATGACCTCGGTGGTCACCGCGCTGTTCTTGCGGATCTCTTCGTTGACGATGGTCTCGATGCGCTTGAGCTCCTCGGGCCTGATGGCCTCGAAGTGGCTGAAGTCGAATCTCAGGCGCTGGTCGTTGACCAGGGAGCCCTTCTGGTGGACATGGTCGCCCAGCACCTGGCGCAGCGCGGCGTGCAGCAGGTGGGTACCGGAGTGGTTCAGGGCGATACCCTGGCGGCGACCGGCATCCACCTGGGCCATGAGCGCGGTGCCGACGTTGAGGCTGCCCTTGGTCACCACGCCATGGTGCAGGAAGGCGCCCTGGGTCTTGGTGGTGTCGCGCACGGCAAAGCCAACGCCGGCGCTTTCCAGGAAACCGGTATCGCCGACCTGGCCACCGGATTCACCGTAGAACGGTGTCTGGTCGAGGATGACCACGCCCTCTTCGCCTTCGGCCAGGCTATCGACCGGCTGACCGGCACGGTAGAGGGCGACGATGATGCCCGAGGCGCTGGTGGTGTCGTAGCCGAGAAAACGGGTTTCGCCCTCGACCTTGACCAGGCTGTTGTAGTCCACGCCAAAGGCGCTCGCGGAACGGGCCCGCTCGCGCTGGGCCTCCATCTCGCGTTCGAAGCCGGCCTCGTCGAGGTTCAGGTTGCGCTCGCGGGCGATGTCGTTGGTCAGGTCGACCGGGAAGCCGTAGGTGTCATAGAGCTTGAACACCACGTCACCGGGGATGGTGTCGCCCTGAAGCTGCGCCAGATCCTGTTCGAGGATCTTCAGGCCCTGCTCCAGGGTCTTGGCGAACTGTTCTTCCTCGGTGCGCAGCACGCGCTCGATGTGCGCCTGCTGCTGGACCAGCTCGGGATAGGCCTGACCCATCTCGGCCACCAGGGCGGCGACGATCCTGTGGAAGAAGGTGCCCTTGGCGCCCAGCTTGTTGCCGTGGCGGCAGGCGCGGCGAATGATGCGACGCAGCACGTAGCCGCGGCCTTCATTGGACGGCAGCACGCCGTCGGCGATGAGGAAGCTGCAGGAACGGATGTGGTCGGCCACCACCTTGAGCGACGGGGCCTCGTCGTTGGCGCAGCCGATGGCCTCGGCCGAAGCCGCCAGCAGATTCTGGAACAGGTCGATCTCGTAGTTCGAATGCACGTGCTGCAGCACAGCGCTTACTCGCTCCAGGCCCATGCCGGTGTCGACGCTGGGCGCCGGCAGCGGATGCAGGACGCCGTCGGCGGTGCGATTGAACTGCATGAAGACGTTGTTCCAGATCTCGATGTAGCGATCACCGTCTTCTTCCGGCGAACCGGGCGGGCCGCCCCAGATCTCGGGGCCATGGTCGAAGAAGATCTCGGTGCAGGGGCCACAGGGACCGGTGTCGCCCATGGTCCAGAAGTTGTCCGACGCATAGGGCGCGCCCTTGTTGTCGCCGATGCGCACCATCTGCGCCGCGGGCACCCCGACTTCCTTGGTCCAGATGTCGTAGGCCTCGTCATCAGTGGCGTAGACGGTGACCCAGAGCTTTTCCCGGGGCAGACCCAGCCACTGCGGCGAGGTGAGGAATTCCCAGGCGAAGGTGATGGCGTCGCGCTTGAAGTAGTCGCCGAAGCTGAAGTTGCCCAGCATCTCGAAGAAGGTGTGGTGACGCGCCGTGTAGCCGACGTTCTCCAGGTCGTTGTGCTTGCCGCCCGCGCGCACGCACTTCTGGCTGGTGGCGGCGCGGGTGTAGCTGCGCTTTTCCATGCCGAGGAAGCAGTCCTTGAACTGGTTCATACCGGCGTTGGTGAACAGCAGGGTCGGATCGTTCGCGGGGATCAGCGAACTGGAGGCGACCCGGGTGTGCCCCTTCTCTTCGAAGAAGCGGAGGAAGGCTTCACGGATTTCGGCGCTTTTCATATTCATTCCAGACAATGGGCTTTTCGACGCGCGTGACGGGCATCCGACTGGATCGCAGACGAGACGAACGGAGCGGGCGCCGCAGACGCGGCACGTGCGGAAAACGGACACGCATGTCTGGGAGTATATCGACGCCTGCGCCCCGGTGTCGCCCCGGTTGCGCAGGAAAAACGTCGTCGGAAGACTTAGCGGCGGCGGTAGGCGGCGAAAGCGGCGACGGCCGCCTCGATATCGGCGGCGCTGACGTCCAGATGGGTGACCAGCCGCAGGCGTGGAGCCGGACTGATACGAATGCCGCGCTCGGCGAGGAAGGCCTGCAGGGCGGGTGCTTCGTTACCCATGGCGAGGTAGACCATATTGGTCTGCACCGGCTCCACCTGGTAGCCGAGTTCGGCCAGGGCAGTGCCGAGCTGGGCGGCATGGGCGTGGTCTTCGGCCAGACGCTCGACCTGGTGATCGAGGGCATGCAGCCCCGCCGCAGCAAGCATGCCGGCCTGGCGCATACCGCCACCGACCACCTTGCGCCAGCGACGCGCCTTGGCGATCAGGGTGGCATCGCCGCAGAGCACCGAACCCACCGGCGCACCGAGGCCCTTGGACAGGCAGATCGACACCGAATCGAAATGCTGGCTGATCTCGCGCACCGGTACGCCCAGCTTGACCGCAGCGTTGTACAGCCGCGCGCCGTCCAGGTGCAGGGCCAAACCGTGCTCCCGGGTAAAGGCGCGTGCCGCCGCCAGATAGGCCAGCGGCAGGACCTTGCCATGCATGGTGTTTTCCAGCGCCAGCAATCGCGTGCGGGCGAAGTGGAAGTCATCGGCCTTGATGTAGCTGCGCACCAGGTCGAGGTCCAGGCTGCCGTCGGCGGCCATCTCGATGGGCTGCGGCTGGATGGAGCCGAGCACCGCGGCGCCCCCGCCTTCGTACTTGTAGGTGTGCGCCTGCTGGCCGACGAGGTATTCGTCGCCCCGCTCGCAGTGCGCCAGCAGGCCGAGCAGATTGCTCATGGTGCCGCTGGGCACGAAGAGTCCGGCCTCCAGGCCGAGATCGCCCGCCAGACGCTGCTCCAGCCGGGTGACGGTCGGGTCTTCGCCATAGACGTCATCGCCGAGTTCGGCGTCCAGCATCGCCTGGCGCATGGCCGGCGTGGGCTGGGTGACGGTATCGCTGCGCAGATCGATCATGCAGGTCGCTCCTTATGCCGGGACCACGATGAGCCCGGCCCGCAGGCCGACGGCGACCTTGGGGTTGGGGAAGATGATGCGTGCCTCGGCCTCGTCGACGATCCAGCGCTCGCTGCCGTCCTCGGCCAGCAGCGAACCCTGGCGCAGCGGCGAGAAGTTGGCCACGTCGTCGGCCAGGTGCAGCTGGAAGCGCGGACTGGACTTGTACACCTGGCGCGCGACCCGGAATCTCAGCAGCGAGGAATCCGGCGGCGGCAGTTCGGCTTCACGGCCTTCGATCAGGGCTTCGAGCAGCAGCCGCAGGCGGCTCAGGTCGAGTTCGCTGTTCTCGCCGAAGGGACGGGCCTGGCCCAGCTCCAGGGTCAGGGCTTCGGCCTGGCATTCGGCGTAGGTGTAGGCGCTGAAGGTGATACCGGGTTTGTCATAGAGCAGCACGGCTTCGATGCCGGCGGCTTCCAGGCGCTGCAACTCGGCTTCCGAATGCTCGCGCCCGGCACTCCAGGGATAGAGGGCGAAGCGCGGCAGCGCCGAGGCGCGCAGCGCGGTGTGCAGGTCGTAGTGCAGTCGGGCCCGATCAGGCTTGCTGAAGAACTGCGCGGACAGGCGCTCCAGATCGTTGGCACGTTGGGCCTCGGAGCCTTCGGCCTGGGCATGGCGACCGTTGAACAAGCGATTCAGATCCTGCTCGACATAGCGGGTGCCGCGGCGCATGGCATCGGGATTGCCGAACATGAACAGCATTCGGCAGGCAGGACGCAGGGCTCCGCTGGCGATGCCGCCGAGCAACTCGTCGAGCAGCTCCATGGGCGCCGTCTCGTTGCCATGGATACCCGCCGAGAGCAGCAGGTCCAGGTGGTTGTCGCGCGCCACCGGCGGAGTGACTTCCAGCACGCCTTCGGTCAGCCAGTGGAGACGGGTGCCGTCGGCAGTCAGTTGAATCTTCTCGGTCGGCTCGCGGCCGGCCAGGGTCAGGTCCAGCAGGCGGCCAAGCGCCAACCGATAACGTTCAGATGCAGCCATGCTCTACTCCGCTGAGCGACGTGTCGGAGCTAGATACTCAATGATCGTGGCCGCAACCGCAATCGGCGTCATGCACATGATTCTCATCGCCTTCGTCGGCGAAGGTTTCCAGGGCGATGGACAGCCCCAGGGCATTGAGGGCCTGGGGCCGCAGCACCAGGACCGGGGTCTGTTCTTCGTCGTCCTGGGAGTCGGCGAAGATGTTGAGACCGCCGCTGCCGTCGGCTTCCAGCCAGAGGTCGCGGCCGGCCAGGCGGATGGCCAGGCGCTGGACTTGCAGCGTCTGCTGCTCGTCGGCGGTAGGTTCGAGGATGAGATCGAGACGGTTGCTCATGGGAACTCCGGACGTCAGGTCAATTGAAAGGGATAGACCGAGCCGAGGCCCAGCAACTGGGTCAGCTCGTCGAGGGCGGTACGGACCTCGCCCAGCAGCTGAGGATCGGCGAGATCCGCGGGTGCCAGGCGGTCGCGGTAGTGGCGGTCCACCCAGTCGAGTAGTTGGGTGTGCAGCGTCGGCGTGAAGCGCACCCCTGGATTCACCGCCGCCAGCTCGTCGCGCTTGAGGGCCACCCGTAGCCGGAGGCAGGCGGGGCCACCGCCGTTCTGCATGCTTTGCTTGAGATCGAACACCTTGACCTCGCCCAGGGGCCCCGCGCTATTGACCTGGGCCTGCAGGTAATCCCACACCGCCGGATTCTGCCGGCACTCGTCGGGTACCACCAGCAGCGCGCCCTGCCCCGGCCGATCCAGCAACTGGCTGTTGAACAGGTAGGAACGCACGGCGTCGCCGACGCTGATCTCACTGCGGCGCACGCAGAGGCGCTGCAGCTGGCCGCCGCGCCTGGCGAGCTTGCCTTGCAGTTCGTCCAGCACGCGGTCGCTGTCAAGAAAGGCGTCTTCGTGATGGAACAGCACCTGGGCGTTGCCCACCGAGATGACGTCGTTGTGGAAGACGCCCTGGTCCACCACCGCCGGATTCTGCTGGGCGAACACCACGCCCTCCTCGCTCAGCCCGTGCAGCCGGGCGATGGCCTGGGAGGCTTCCAGAGTCTGGCGAGCTGGATAGCGATGGGGCTCGGGATAGCGCGGATCGAAGGCGCTACGGCCAAAGACGAAGAACTCCACGCCCGGGGCGCCGTGGTCGTGGCTGAAGCGGGTGTGGTTGGCCGCGCCCTCGTCGCCGAACTGGGCCACCGAGGGCAGCGGCGCATGGTGCTGGAAATGCGCAGGATCGCGAAACATCGCCTGGAGGATGCGCGCCGTGGTGGTCGGTTCGAGGCTGCGGTGAAATTTGCAGGCCAGGTTGGCCGGGGTGAAATGCACCCGGCCATCATGGGTGTCGGCGCTGGGGCTGACGGTGGCGGCGTTGGCGGTCCACATGGCCGAAGCGGAGCTGGCGGACAGCAGCAGCGGCAAGGCTTCGCGCGCGGCGCTTTCCAGCACCTGGGCATCGCTGCCGGCGAAGCCCAGGCGGCGCAGCGAGGCGATGTCGGGCCGCTCGTGGGGCGCGAGGACCCCCTGCTCGAAGCCCAGCTCCATCAGCGCCTGCATCTTGGCCAGGCCCTGACGTGCCGCCTCGCGCGGATTCGAACACTGCTGCTTGCTGGCCTGGGAGGCCACGTTGCCATAGGACAGGCCCGCATAGTTGTGGGTCGGACCGACCAGGCCGTCGAAATTGACCTCCCGCGCAGCGAGAGCGAGGTGACTCATAGGTGTAATCCTGGGGGCAATTGGGCAGGCAGGCTCAGGGCGTCGCTCTCCAGCGAGGCGACCGGGAAGGCGCAGTAGTCCGCGGCGTAGTAGGCGCTGGGACGATGATTGCCGGAGGCGCCGACGCCGCCGAAGGGCGCCGCGCTGGCCGCACCGGTAAGCGGACGATTCCAGTTAACGATGCCAGCGCGCACGCCCTGCCAGAACCGTTCGTAGGTGGCTGGATCGTCGGCCAGCAACCCGGCCGCCAGACCGAAGCGGGTGGCATTGGCCAGCGCCAGCGCATGGTCGAAGTCCGTATAGCGCTGGACCTGCAGCAGCGGACCGAAGACTTCCTCGTCGGGCAATTCAGAGATCCCCGAGGCATCGAGGATGCCCGGGGTAAGGAGCGCGCGCGTCGCATCCGGCTGACGCATCTCCAGCAGCGCGCGGCCACCCTGTGCCAGGCGCTGAGCCTGGGTCCGCAGCAGGGTCTGGGCAGCGGCGAGAGAGATGACGGTGCCCATGAAAGGCGCCGGATCGGCGTCGAAGCGGCCGGTACTGAGACCCGCGCTGACGCTTGCCAGACGCGCCAGCAGCGCATCGCCCCAGTCACCCTGGGGCACAAGCAGGCGACGGGCACAGGTACAGCGCTGCCCGGCGGAAAGGAAGGCCGACTGAACGATGGTCACCACGGCGGCGTCCAGATCGGCCACCGGCGCTACCACCAGCGGATTGTTGCCGCCCATCTCCAGTGCCAGCAGCCGCTGCGGACGGTCCGCATTGAGGCGGTGCAGGGCCGCGCCCGTGGCGCTGGAACCGGTGAAGAGGATACCGTCCAGACCGGGATGCGCGGCCAGGGCCTCACCCGTGGCACGCCCTCCTTGAATCAAATTGAGCACGCCCGCTGGCAGCCCGGCGGCGATCCAGCACTCCAGGGTCAGGGCAGCGAAGCGCGGCGTCAGCTCGCTAGGCTTGAACACCAGCGTATTGCCGGCCAGCAGCGCCGGCACGATATGCCCATTGGGCAGATGGCCGGGAAAGTTGTAGGGGCCAAAGATCGCCAGGACGCCATGGGGACGATGGCGCGTCACGCTGCGGGCATCGGCTACCGTCGCCGCACGTTCGCCGTTACGCGCGGCTTCCGCCTGGGCGGAGATGGCCACCTTGGCGATCATGCTGCCGATCTCGGTATCAGCTTCCCACAGCGGCTTGCCGGTTTCCTCGGCCAGGGCATGGGTCAGCGCCGGGCGGCGTTGCTGCAGCACCTGGGCGAAGGCCTGCAGGATCTCCAGGCGCGCGGCCTGGCCGCGTCTTTCCCAGGCGGGAAAGGCCTGGCGCGCCGCGACGATCGCCTGGTCGACATCGCCGGCATCCGCAGCGGCGCCCTGCCAGAGCGAGATACCGTCGTACGGATCGAGCGAGCTGAACACCTCGCCCCTACCGGGGCGCCACTGGCCAGCTATGTACAGGCTATCCATGGACTCTCCTCAGGGCATCAGGCGCACGGCGCGCACCTGGGCGCCGGCCATCAGGCGCAACTCGCGGGCGGTGGCCAAGTCGACCACCAGGGTGCCGGCAGCCAGGCGCGCGCGGGCGCTGGTGATGCGGCAGTCCTGGCACTTGCGGTTGTGGATCAGATACACCTCGGCGTCATCGCCAGGCGTGCCCACCGCCAGCACCAGGCGCTGGCTGTCGCGGATCGCGCGCACCTTGGCGGTTTCCGCCTCCAGGGTCGGGCCGGCATCGAAGATGTCGACATAGCCCTGGTAGTTGAAGCCTTCGGCCTCCAGCAGGCGGCGGGCGGCTTCGGTGTCCGGATGTACCTTGCCAATCACCTGGCGCGCCTCTGGAGACAGAAAGCAGGTGTAGAGCGGAAAGCGCGGCATCAGCTCGGCGATGAAGCCGCGGTTGCCGATGCCGGTGAGATAGTCGGCCTGGGAGAATTCCATCTTGAAGAAGTGCCGCCCGAGGCCCTCCCAGAACGGCGATTGGCCCTGGTCGTCGGACATGCCGCGCAACTCGGCGATGAGGCGCTCGGCGAACAACTCGCGGAATTCGGCGATGAACAGGAAGCGCGACTTGGACAGCAGGCGCCCAGCCGCGCCACCACGCCGATCCGCGCGCAAGAACAACGAGCAGAGTTCGGAGCTGCCGGTCATGTCGTTGGCCAGGAACAGCGTGGGAATCTGCCGGTGGATGTCCAGTTCGCGCGAGGCGCTCACCGTCAGGCCGACCCGGTAGTTGTACCAGGGCTCGCGCAACCCCAGGGCGGCGGCGATCCCGGCGATGCCGATGACTTCGCCGTCCTCTTCGAGGGCGAAGAGATAGTCCGCATCGGCGGCTTCAACCTGCTGCAGGAAACTGCGCTCGGCATTTTCCACCCGCTGCGCCAGGCGTTCTTCGCTGGCCGGCAGGGTGGTGAGGCCGGCGCCGGCCGCCTGCGCCAGTTGCAGCAGCGCGGGCACATCGGCACGGGTGACGGGACGGACGATCATCGGACCTCCAAAGACGCTAGAATCGGCTACAGCGCTACCAGACGAACCCGGTCGCCTTCGGCGATCTCCAGGGTGGCGATCTGCTCGGGGGAAAGGACGACGGCTTCGCCAGGCGTCCAGCGCAGCGGCGTGGCCAGCGCCCGGAAGTTTTCCAGGCCGTCATTGGCGACCAGGAACCAGGGTGCCTCATCGCCGGCCGGAGTACCTTCTCTCACCGGCGCCAGGCGGCTCTCGGCGATGGAGCGGATGGCCGTGGTGCGGGCGTGCAGGGTCGGGCCGCCATCGAAGATGTCGATGTAGTTGTCGGTCTCGAAGCCTTCGCGACTGAGGATGTCGAAGGTGATCTGCGCGCGCGGGTGCACCTGGCCCATGGCTTCCTGGGCGCTGTCGGGCAGCAGGGGCACATAGAGCGGATAGGTCGGCATCAACTCGGCGAGAAAGGTGCGGCTCCTCTGCCCCGACAGGCGCTCCGCGGCGGCGTAGTCCATGTCGAAGAAGTTGCGCCCTACCCCGTTCCAGAACGGCGATTCGCCGTCATCGTCCGCCAGGCCGACGATCTCCACCACCACCGTCTCGGCGAAACGCGCCGGGTGGGCGGCCATGAACAGCAGCCGGGCACGGGAGTTGAGTTCGGCGTGGGGGGTGTCGAGCAGCGGGCGCTGGACGTAGAAGCTGCTCAGCACGCTGTTGCCGGTCAGGTCATGGCAGAGCGACAGCACATGCACCTTGTTGTGGATCTTCAGCTCGCGCGAGGCATGGATGAAGGTCTCGTTGCGAAAGCTGTAGAAGGGTTCGGAGAAGCCCGCCGAGGCGACGATGGCCGAACAGCCCAGCAGCTCGCCGCTGGTGGTGTCTTCGAGCACGAAGAAATAGCTCTCCTCGCCATGAAAGCCCACCTCGGCCGCCAGCGACGACTCCGAGGTGCGGATCTTGTCGCGCAACCGTTCGGGGTTGTCGGGCAGCGAGGTGACGCCAACCGGGCTATCCGCGGCGAGCCGCTGGACCAGGGGCAGATCCGCCGCGCGCGCAGGGCGCATTACCAGCATGAGAACTCCTTGTGTACGGATCCATCCCTGGATGCCAGCGGTACGCGTCCCGCGTCCGGAGATTAGCCTTGGGTGAGGCGCGCCAGGGCGCGATCCAGGCGGGCCAGGCCTTCGTCGATGTCCGCCTCGGGGATGATCAGGCTTGGCGCCATGCGCAGCACGTCCGGGCCGGCCTGGAGGATCATCAGGCCTTCCTCGTTGGCGGCGGTGACGATGTCCTTGGCACGCCCCTTCCAGCTGTCGTTGAGCACGGCGCCGATCAGCAGACCCAGGCCGCGAACCTGCTCGAATAGGCTATAGCGGGCGTTGAGCTGCTCCAGGCCGGCGACAAAGCGCTGATGGCGAGCGGCTACGCCAGCCAGGGTTTCCGGTGTGGCGACGATGTCCAGCAGCGCGGCGCCGACGGCGCAGCCCAGCGGATTGCCGCCGTAGGTGCTGCCATGCACGCCCGCGCTGAAATGCTGGGCGACCTTGTCGGTGGTCAGCATGGCCGCCAGCGGGAAGCCACCGCCGATGCTCTTGGCGGTGGTGAGGATGTCCGGCACCACGCCATAGTGCTGGTAGGCATAGAGATGACCGCTACGACCGACGCCGCTCTGCACCTCGTCGAAGATCAGCAGCGCGCCCTGGGCGTCGCACAGGCGGCGGGCGCCTTCGAGGTAGGCCTGGTCGGCCGGCAGTACGCCGCCCTCGCCCTGGATGGGTTCGAGGATGACGGCGCAGGTCTTGTCCGACACCACGGCTTCGAGAGCGGCCAGGTCGTTGAAGGGCACATGGCGGATGCCTTCGATCTTGGGACCGAAACCATCGGAATACTTGGGCTGGCCACCGACGCTGACGGTGAACAGGGTACGGCCGTGGAAGCTGTTGGTGGCGGCGACGATCTCGTAGCGGCTGCCGCCGCTGACGTCATGGCCATAGCGCCGGGCCAGCTTGCAGGCCGCCTCGTTGGCTTCGGCGCCGGAGTTGGCGAAGAACACCCGGTCGGCGAAGGTGTGATCCACCAGCTTGCGCGCCAGACGCAGGGCGGGTTCGTTGGTGTAGATGTTGGAGACGTGCCAGAGCTTGCCGGCCTGCTCGGTCAGGGCGTTGATCAGCGCCGGATGGCCATGGCCCAGGGCGCTGACGGCGATGCCGCCGGCGAAATCCACGTACTCGCGATCGGCCTGGTCCCAGACGCGGGAGCCCTCTCCTCGCACCGGAATGAACGCGGCAGGGGCGTAGGTCGGGACCATCACCTCATCGAAGGCGGCGCGTTGCACGTTGGGTTGAGAAGCGGACATCGGGATTTCTCCTGCCGATCACGGCGGTGACTGAGGGGGATTGTAGGACGACCTCCAGACGCGGCATTGCGCCCAGGCGACAACTATTTACGGGCGAAAACGCAAACGGGCGTCCGACCCGCAGTCTAGCGATTCGGACACCCGCTCTGGAAGGGCAAGGACGTACCTTCCGGTACGCCCGAGAAATCAGTTGGGCGCGACGCGGCTGGTGCCGTTGACGGTCAGGATGCGCACCCGCTCGCCGACGCGGAAGATCTCACCCTTGTTGACCGCCTGCACATAGGCACGCGAGCCGCCGTCATCTTCCTTCACGGTGATCTCGACGCCGTTGGCCTTGGTAAAGCCCTCTTCGGTGGCCGAGCCCAGCAGGCCGCCCGCCACCGCACCGATGATGGCGGTCACGAAACTGCCACGGCCACCGCCGATGGCACTCCCGCCAATACCACCGACCACGGCACCAGCCCCGGCCCCGATGGGCGACTTGGTGCCCTCGATGGTGACCGGACGCAGGGCGGTGATGGTACCGGTACGGACCGTCTGCACCTGCCGGGCCTCGTCACGCGAATAGACATCGCCGGACTGATCCGAGGCGCAGCCGGCCAGCAGGGCGACGGCGGTCAGGGAGGCGGCGAGCTGAAGGACTCTGTTCATGGGGCAACTCCAAGGGCAGTTGAAAGACACTGGCCGCACCCACAAGGATGCAGGCGCAGATCGCTATTATCCTTGACCCAGGGCATCCAGGGAGGTTTCCGGTGACTGTAACCCGGGTACCTTGCGAACGCCTTAAGGCGCCAGGCGCTGGCGCTGCCACTCACCGTCAAGGCGCTGGTAGTCCAGCCGATCATGGAGGCGACTGGAGCGGCCCTGCCAGAATTCGATGCGCTGGGGCCTCAGGCGATAGCCACCCCAGAACGGCGGTCGGCTCGGCTCGCCGTCGGCGAAGCGCTGTTGCACCGAGGCCAGACGCTGCTCCAGTTCGTGACGGTCGGCGATGACCTGGCTCTGCGGCGAGGCCCAGGCCCCCAGGCGACTGCCCAGTGGGCGGACCCGGTAGTAGGCGTCGGACTCCTCGGCCGACACCTGCTCCACCAGGCCTTCGATGCGCACCTGGCGTTCCAGCGCCGGCCAGAAGAAGGTCATGGCCGCGCGCGGCTGCCTGGCCATTTGCTGGCCCTTGGCGCTGTCGTAGTTGGTGTAGAAGACGAAGCCCTGGGGATCGACGCCCTTGAGCAACAGCACGCGGCAATGGGGCTGCCCCTCGTCATCGACGGTAGCCAGCCAGCAGGCGTTGGCTTCGACGGGCGGCTGCTCGGTGCGTACCGCCTCTTCGAACCACTGCCCGAACAGGGCATAGGGATCCGCGGGTGCCTGGGCTTCGGTCAGGCCGTCGCGGGTATAGTCGCGACGCATATCGGCGAGGGACGGTGACATGGAAGTCTCCTGCTAGGTCGGTATCGACCTAGCTTAACCAAGCCCCGCCTGGCTCGCCTGCTTCAGGACAAGCTTTGTAGCTAGCGCGCCGCCAAGGACTGCAGACTGGCCAGCACGGTCGCGCGCGGCTGGATCAGCACCTCGACCCGGCGATTGACGGCACGGCCAGCGGCGGTGGTGTTGTCGGCACGCGGGTGGGCGGCGGCCAGACCACGCACGATCAGGCGATTGCCGCTGTAGCCGCTGAGACGGAAGATGGCCGCCACGGCCTGGGCGCGCTGCAGGCTGATCTTGTCGTTGAGCGCCGCGGCACCGGTGCTGTCGCTGAAACCAAGCACGATGACGGCGCTGTCTTCGTCCACGCTCACCGACTTGGCCGAGCGCGACAGCGGGCCGAGCATCACCGGCAGCAGCATCTCGGCGCGATCCGGGTTGAAGGAGCTATCGACCGGCGCCACCAGCACCAGCGCATCATCGCGACGTTCGACCTTGACGTTGCTGCCGGCCACGGCCACGCGCAGCTTCTGCTCGTGCTCGTCCAGCCAGGCCTTGCTGACCTTGACCGGTACCGGCTTGAGCGCTTCCGCCTTGGCGACGGGCTTGACGTCTTCGCTACCGAAGGGCCACCACCAGTGACCGCCCTTCTCACCCGCCACAGCGGCCTGCTCCGGCTTGGCCGCCGGTGCCTTCGCCACGACCTTGGTGTCGGCCTTTGGCTCGGCGGCCTTGGCCACCGGCTTGACCGGTTCGGCAGCCTTGTCGCTACCGCCGAACGGCCACCACCAGTGTCCGCCGTTGGCGGCGGTGCTGGCTTGAGCAGTGCCCGGCTTGGCAGGCGCGGTGGCCTGGTCTCCAGTGCCCTGGAAGGAACTGCAGGCGGATACGCCCATGCAGAGAATGAGGGTGGTGGATTTGATCAGCTTCATGCAAAGTTTCCCATCGGCGAGCCGGAGGACAGAGTGAATCAATGCCCCGGCCAGAGCCGGCGGCATGAGTGAACTTAAAGTAGTTTCGAGATTGTGGCCGCAAACCTACGCCGGGCAAAGCGGTGGAGTCACGAAATTTGCGTGTATGCCGACCAGTGGCGTGTCCTTGCTCAAGACAAGGGGAAAATCCGCTCGGTCCTGCGTACCCCACTCGATGGTTCTCCGAGGGCCCGAAGCGACAAAAGGGGTCAGCCGTGAGCCCGCATCCGTTTCCAGCAAAGGCACCAGGCCAGCAGGAGGCTTGATCATGGAAGGCTTCGTCGATGTCGCGACGCTCAAGGACCTGGCCGCCAGGTCCGACGCCATCACGCAGGCGTGCCGCTGCCAGCAGCGGGATCTTTCGGGATGGACCGCCTGGCCGGTGGGCTACCGGGAAACGGACTTTGCGCAGATCGGCACCCTGGGGCGCCACGCGCCTGAGGAGGCGATCCTCGAGGAGTATCATCCGGCAGGCACCCACTACTGGTCGAATGCCGCCCCCATCGCTCCGCGCTTCCATCCCTACAACCAGAGCACGCTATGGCGGTGCCTGGGCTGCCAGCGTCTCTACCTGAGGCATAACGACGACGGGGCCTACCATGTGGCACCACGAATCCGGCTGCTGCAGCCGGCGCTGATCGTCGATGCAGCCCACGCCAACGATGGGCGGGAAGCCACTGTGACGTGACCTCACCTATGCCAGTTGTCACCCGCGATGGCTAGGCGATCATGCGGGCGCTGGCGACCTGGCACGACGCAAACGGCGATCCAAAGGCCGCTCCCCCGTCCGCTCCCCCGTCCGCAGCCGCTCTAGCTCGCGGTATCGGAAGATGCCGCTCGTTAGCTGCAGCGAAAACCGGGAATTAAGCCCACAATAGACGCCGCGCATCCCGCGTGCGGGTGTGCGCCCATCAACGGTAAAAGACCTGGTCCCAGCAATACGATGGCAACTACAACTCGAACGGGCGTCGCCTGGTTTGTCGACGGTGCCTACGCCCTGAGCGCCTGGAACGGCTCGGTATACGGCGCCAAATTCGACTATCTCAAACTACGGCTCTTCATCGAAGAGGATGCGGGCGAACCCATAGGCGACGCCTACTACTTCAACTGCGATAGCGACCCGCCCACCGTCGCCCAGACCAACTTCAACAAGTTTCTCAGCTCGGCGCCGCCCAAGGGTGCAGGCCTGAGGGTCAAGCTCTACTGGCTGCAGAGCAAGGCCCACGAATGGCCTACCTCGGCGGGCGGAGGGCCGATCCTGCATCCGGTGACGGGCGAGCAGTACACCACCAAGAGCCAGAAAGGCGTCGATGTCGGCCTGGCCTTCAACCTGATGCGCTCCCATGCCAAGCGCGGCTGGAAGAAGCTCTACCTGGTGGCGGGCGACGGCGATTTCCACGAGGTGGTGCAATACCTGGTGGAAAACGAAGGCGTGGAGGTCACGGTGATCGGCGCGCACTTCTCTATCAGCGGCGAGATCGCGCCCTATGTCCGGGTGATCGAATTCAAGGACATCGAGACGGCCATCGCCCGCTAGCCCAGCGCCTCAAAGACACTCCCCTACCGCGCGTGCCAGGGCCTGGGCGCGCGGATCCATCAATACATAGGGTCCCAGGGTGTTGGTGACGAAGCCGAAGGCCACCTCGCGCTCCGGATCGGCGAAGCCGGTCGAGCCGCCCGCCCCCGGATGGCCGAAGGCCTGAGGCCCGAGGCCATAGGTGGCGTTGGCCTGGTCCGGTTGATCGAGCATGAAGCCTAGGCCGAAGCGGGTCGGCGTCAAGAGCGTACGGTCTTCGCCCTGACTGTGCTCCACCAAAGCCTCGCTCAAGGTCTCCCATTCCAGCAGATCGCCAGCCAGCAGGCCGGCATAGAAGCCGGCCAGGCTGCGTGCATGGCCGTGGCCGTTGGCGGCCGGCTGATGGAAGCGGCGCCACTCCGCCTTGTTGGTGCTGGTGAGCACGCCGGATGGATTGCCAAAGGCCAGGGTCGGCAAGGCGCCCGGATCGCTCATGGTGGTCTTGAGCAGGCGCTGCGCGGCGGCATCACCCAGCACCCCCTTGCCGCGTACGATATGGGCGACGCGCGCGTCTTCGCTCGCCGGCAGACCGATGTGGAAATCCAGATCCAGGCGCCTGGCGGTCCGGGCCACGATGGCCTCGCCCGGACCACGGCCGTCGGCGCGACGGATCAGTTCACCCAGCAGCCAGCCAAAGGTGATAGGGGCATAGCCATGGGCGGTGCCGGGCGTCCACCAGGGTGCCTCGGCGGCGACCGCGGCGGTCATGGTGTCCCAGTCGTACAGGGCGTCACCCGCCAGGCGTTCGCGCAAGGCGGAGACGCCGGAGCGATGACTAAGCAACTGGCGCAGAGTGATGTCGGCCTTGCCGGCCGCAGCGAATGCCGGCCAGCGTTCGGCGACCGGGGCATCGAGGGCCAGCTTGCCCTCCTCCACCAACTGCAACGCCGCCACCGTGGTGAAGGCCTTGGTGCAGGAGAACAGATTGAGCAGGGTATCGGTGTGCCACGGCGTCTGGCCGTCCTTGTCGGCCATCCCGCCCCAGAGATCCAGCACGGTTTCACCACCGACCTGGACGCACAGCGCCGCCCCGCGGGTCTGGCCGGCGGCCAGCAACTCGGCGAAGGCTTCGCGGACGGATTCGAATCTCAGGTCGTGATAGCCGTGGACGGTCATGGGTTTTCCTGGGTAGATGAGGTATTGCCGGGCACGGGGCCACGATCAGGCAGTTGATCATACCGCCAAGCGGGACGCCCTCACCCCAACCCGCTCCCCGACGGGAGTGGGAGCTGTCTGCGTAGGCGTTCAGCGGTAGGTTGGGTTGAGCGTAGCGAAGCCCAACGGCTATTGCCTCGGCGTCAGGCCT
>NZ_ANBZ01000028.1:0-98518 GCF_000316965.1 Pseudomonas sp. 313 | reverse complement strand
ATAGCCCTTGCGCAGGGCGTCGAACGCCTGGGCGCGCGCCAGGGCCGGCAGGCCGAGGGTCGCGCGTAGCGCCGCATCGTCGTCGCGCGGATCGTAGACCGCGCGACAGACACGCCTGAAGGCCGTCGCCTCGGGCGCATCTCCGCTGAACACCAGGCGCTTTAGCTGCTGCGGTGGCAACAGCTCGTCCAGACTCAACCGTGGCGTCTCTCCCGCCCAGGCACAGAACGCCGCATAGATCTGCGCGGTGCCGCGCCACTTGCCTTCCAGGCTGTGCCCGGCGATATGGGGCGTCACCAGCTGACAGAGACGGGCCAGTTCAGGATCGATACCTGGCTCGCCTTCCCAGACATCCAAGGCCACCTTCAGCTCGGCGCCACCGGCCAGATGCGCACGCAGCGCGGCGTTGTCGACTACCTCGCCCCGGCAGGCATTGAGCAGCCAGCTGCCCGGACGCAATCTTGCCAGGCGCGTCGCATCGAACAGATGCAGGGTGCGCTGTTCGCCATCACGGACCAGCGGGGTATGCAGACAGAGCACGTCGCAGCGCTCGATCAACTCGTCCAGGCTGTGGAAGTCGCCCGGCTCGGTCGCCTGCCGTGGCGGATCGCAGACCAGCACCGTCCAGCCCAGTCCGCGCAGCACCTCGGCCAGGCGGCCACCGACCTGCCCGGCGCCGACGATGCCATAGGTGCGCCGGGCCAGCTCGGCGCCGGCGCCATCGGCCAGTGCCAGCAGGGCGCCGAGCACCCAGTCCACCACGCCGCGGGCATTGCAGCCGGGCGCATTGCTCCAGCGGATGCCGGCCTGGTCGAGATAGCCCAGGTCCAGGTGATCGGTGCCTATGGTGCAGGTGCCGACGAAGCCGACCCTGGACCCGGCCAGCAGCGCCGCGTCGACACGGGTGATGGAACGCACCAGCAGCGCATCGGCGCGACTCACCGCGGCGCGATCGAAGGCGCGGCCGGGAAGGCGTTCGAGGGTGGCGTGGGGCCCGAAGAAGGCGTCCAGCAGCGGAATGTTTTCGTCGGCGAGAATGTGCATGCCTGGGCACTCGCAAGGGCGGGGACCGGCACTTTAGCAGGCCATCGGCGGCAGGCAACGGTCGCCGCGAGGGTTGCCACCCGGGCCATGAGGACTAGACTATCGGCCCCGAAGCTGACCGAACGATCAAGTGACCTCCTCCCTGCCCCGCATCAGACGTGAATTCGGCGCCCTGCTCTCCCTGGCCGCGCCCATCGTCATCGCCCAGCTCTCCCATTCGGCCATGGGCTTCGTCGACGCCGTCATGGCCGGTCGCGTCGGCCCCCTGGACCTCGCCGCCGTCGCCCTGGGCAATTCCGTGTGGATTCCGGTGTTTTTGCTGATGACCGGCATCCTGCTGGCGACCACGCCCAAGGTGGCCGAGCGCCACGGCGGCGGTCGCAGCCAGGAGATCGGTCCGCTGGTGCGCCAGGCGCTGTGGCTGGCCCTGGGTTGCGGCCTCATCGCCAGCCTGCTGCTGCTCAACGCCCGCCCCCTGCTGGTGGCCATGCATGTCGACGCCCAGCTGATCGGCCCGACCCTGCTCTATCTCAAGGGCATCGCCATGGGCCTGCCGGCCACCGCCTTCTACTATGTGCTGCGCTGCTTCAGCGATGGCCTCGGGCGCACCCGGCCGGCGATGCTGGTGGGCATCGCCGGTCTGGCGCTGAACGTGCCGCTGAACTGGATCTTCATCCATGGGCACCTGGGGCTGCCGGCCCTGGGCGGCGCTGGGTGCGGCTTCGCCTCGGGCACGGTGATGTGGGCGATGCTGCTGGCCATGCTGGCGATCATCCGCACCGAACGCTATCGCGCCTGCGCCCTCTTCGCCCGCTTCGAGCGGCCGCACGGCCCAACGCTGCGCGCCCTGCTGGCCATCGGCGTACCCATCGGCATCGCGGTGTTCGCCGAATCCAGTATCTTTTCCGTGGTGGCCCTGCTGATCGGCGAGCTGGGGCCGACCGTGGTCGCCGGTCACCAGGTGGCACTCAACTTCTCCGGCCTGGTATTCATGGTGCCCCTGGCGCTGGGGATGGCGGTGACCGTCCGCGTCGGCCAGGCACTGGGTCGCGGTGAGCCGCGCGAGGCCCGCTTCGCCGCCGGCGTCGGCATGGCCGCGGGGCTGCTCTGCGCCTGCGTCTCCTGCACCCTGATGCTGACCGCGCGCACCTTCATCGCCGGCCTCTACTCCCAGGACCTGGCGGTGATCCAGCTGGCGGCCTCGCTGCTGGTGTTCGCCGGTATCTTCCAATTCTCCGACGCCATCCAGGTCACCGCCGCCGGCGCCCTGCGCGGCTATCAGGACACCCGGGCGACCATGGTCATCACCCTGCTGGCCTACTGGGGCGTGGGCTTGCCGGTGGGCTGGGCGCTGGGCCTGAGCGACTGGTTCGGGGCACCGCGCGGCCCAGCCGGGCTGTGGCAGGGGCTGGTGCTGGGCCTGACCTGCGCGGCCATCCTGCTGTCGGTACGCCTGGCCCGCAGCGCCCGTCGACGCATCCACAGCGCCTAGCGCGCTGCCCTTGCTACACTGGCCACCTCGTCGCGGACGGCTGCCCTGCCGACCGGGACGAGGGTTTCCCTCTTTCGTGAGCGTGCGGCTTCGATGATCTTTCGCCTGCTACAACTCCTCTGCCTCTGCTTTCTGCTCATCGGCCCGGTCCAGGCCGCCCTGCCGGGGCTGCCGGGCACCCAGAAGGACCAGGTCGATCCGCAATTCGGTCAGTCCCTGGACCAGGTCATCAAGACCCTGGAAAGCGAGCAGCAGCGCAATCGCCTGCTGGCGGATCTCAAGAAGCTGCAGGCGGCCCAGGCCAAGGCCGAACCCAGCGCCTCCCAGGGCGTGATCGGCCTGATCACCGACACCATGACGGTGGTCGAGCAACAGCTGCAGCGCGACAACCTGCGCCAACGCTGGCAGTACCAGCTGGAGCAGGCCGGTGCCGAACTGGCCGCACTGGCACCGGCGCCCGAGCAGCGCCTCAACCTGCTCTCCGGCTTCGTCATCACCCTGGCCTTCTGGGCCGGCTGCGCCCTGGGCTTGAAAAGCATCAGTCACCGCCTGCGGGTGAGATTCGGACTGGCGGAGGAGTTGCCGCTCCAGCCGCGGACCCTGGATCTGGTGCGTTTCGCCCTGCGCAAGCTGGCGCCCTGGCTGCTGGCCTTCATCCTGACCCTGGTGGTGTCCCTGTGGCTGCCGGATTCACTGGGCAAGACGGTGGCCGTCGCCCTGGCCTATGCCGCCGTCACCGGTCCGCTGTTCGCCGCCACCGTGGTGGTGATCTGCTCCCTCCCCAGCGGCGCCCATCGCAACCGCGCCCTGTTGATCCTGCGCCGACGCGCCTTCCGTCCACTGTGGATCATCGGCAGCCTGGCCGCCCTCGGCGGCGCCGCCAGCGATCCGCACCTGGCCGAGACCCTAGGGCCACACCTGGCCGCCGTCATCGCCATCGGGGCCAATATCTGCGCGGCGCTGCTCACCGCGCAGTTCGCCTTGAGATTCCGCCGCCCCATCGCCCACCTGATCCGCAACCAGCCGCTGGCCAAACGGCAGGCCCTGCGTGGCCTGCAGGGCGTGCGCCACCTGATCGCCCGGCTCTGGCACCTGCCGCTGCTGATCCTGGTGGCGGTATCGGTGGTGGCCACCTTCGTCTCCGCCGGCGACACCAGCGACGCCCTGCGTCGCGCGCTGCTGTTCGCCGTGACCATGGGCGCCGCCCTGGGCCTGAATGCGTTGGTACGGGCGCGGCTGCTGCGCCGCCGGCCCAGTGGACGCATCCAGGAAGCCTATGCCGAACGGCTGCGCGCCTTCTTCGTGCTGGTGCTGGGCATCGTCATCTGGCTGGTAGGCATCGAGCTGGCCCTGCGCGCCTGGAATCTCTCGCTGCTGAGATTCAGCCAGGGCGACGGTCATGCGGTCGCCAGCAAGTTCTTTGGCCTGGGCGGCACCCTGCTGCTGGCCTGGCTGGTGTGGATCCTGGCCGACACCGCCATCCACCGCGGCCTCAATCTGCACCGCGTCAGCCCCAACAACGCCCGCGCCCAGACCATGTTGCCGCTGATCCGCAACGTGCTGTTCCTGACCATCTTCGTCATCGCCCTGATCGTCGCCCTGGCCAACATGGGCGTGAACGTCACTCCGCTGCTGGCCGGTGCCGGCGTCATCGGCCTGGCGGTGGGCTTCGGCGCTCAAAGCCTGGTAGCCGACCTCATCACCGGGCTGTTCATCATCATCGAGGACTCCCTGGCCATCGGCGACTATGTCGACGTCGGCAACCACCTGGGTACCGTCGAGGGCCTGACCATCCGCACCGTGCGACTCAGGGATATCGACGGCATCGTCCACACCATCCCCTTCAGCGAGATCAAGAGCATCCAGAACTACTCGCGGCAATTCGGCTACGCCATCTTCCGCCTGCCGATCCCCCAGGCGCTGTCGGTGGACAAGGCCATCGAGATGGTTCAGGACGTCGGCCGCTCGCTGCGCCAGGACCCGCTGATGGGCCGGGACATCTGGTCACCGCTGGAGCTGCAGGGGGTGGAGAGCTTCGATTCCGGCATGGCCATCCTGAGATTCCGTTTCAAGACTGCGCCGATCAAGCAGTGGGAGGTCTCGCGAGCCTTCAACCTCAAACTCAAGCGCTACCTGGACGACGCCGGCATCGAACTGGCCTCGCCACGCATGAACGTACGCTACGAGGTGGGCGGCTCGCCACTGGACCAGGCGACGCGGGGCAGCGAAGCGCCGAGCGAAGGCTGAGGTCGCTGCCACGACCGTCGGTTCTCGCGGCGCTGCGGAAAAGCCTCTAGGGTGGACGTCACTCTGTCCTGGCGAGGTCCCCGACATGCCCCTGCGTACCCTGCTCTGCTATGGCGACTCCAACACCCACGGCACCCGGCCGCTGACCCAGCCCGGCGTACTCGAACGCTTCGGCTGGGAGGAACGCTGGACCGGCGTCCTGGCCCGCGGCCTGGGCAGCGACTGGCGGGTGATCGAAGAAGGCCTGCCGGCGCGGACCACGGTGCATGACGACCCCATCGACGGCAACCACAAGAACGGCCTCAGCTATCTCCGGCCCTGCCTGGAAAGCCAGTTGCCCGTGGATGTCCTGCTGCTGATGCTGGGTACCAACGACCTCAAGGCGCGGCTGTCGGTGACGCCCGCGGACATCGCCAGTGCCCTGCAGGTGCTGCTGGAAGAGATCAAGCGCTGCAATGCCGGCCCGGACGGCGCTACGCCCAGGCTTGTCGTCATGGCCCCGGCGCCCATCGAGGAAGTGGGCTTTCTCGGCGAGATCTTCGCTGGCGGCGCCGCCAAGTCTCGCCAGTTAGCCGCGCGCTATCGCCAGGTGGCCGAAGCCCAGGGCGCGACCTTCGTCAATGCCGGGGAAATCATCCAGGTAAGCCCAGTGGACGGCGTGCATTTCGAGGCGGACCAGCATCGCCGGCTAGGGGAGCATCTGCTGGGCGTGGTCAAAGGCTTGGATGCTGCCTAAGCGTAGGCTGGACAACGGCATGCCCTTGTTCACGGGTTCGGGGCTCGACGGTAGAAAACGCTGCGCGGTTTTACACGTTACGGGGTGACGGGCATCGTCCTGTTGGGCTTCGACGATGGAGCCGTCTCAACCCAACCTACGAAAGCCAACCCCGTGCGGTGGGGCCTTGGCTACGCGTCGTAGGCAGGCTGAGCGTAAGCGAAGCCCAACGTTACGGGCTCGACATTGAAGTCAGCGATCCAGACCATAGCGCTGCCGAAGCGCACGGTACTGATTGCTGTAGTCCTGATAGCTGAGGTTTTTTGCCTGAAGCGCAGCCAATTCGTCTTCAAAGGTCAGCCCGGCAGGTGCGGAGGTAGGGACAGCACTCGTGGTCGGTCTAGTGACAGGTGCGGGACGCATCTGACCTAAGAGCTCATCTACCACCGGATTGATCTTTGTTGCGGTCCCCTGCCACTTCATAAGGGAGAAACCACCCTTACCCCGCAGGTGATAGTCAGCCTGACCCACCAGGCGCCCACTGGCGTCACGCAGGGTCAGCTCGGCAGCTGATAAGTAAGGCACGCCGTCCCAGGTTTGCCGCGCGGTGTACTCAAGAATGTATGGGCACTCGCGTGGCACCTGCGTATAGCTCTCGGTAGGCACGCTGTGCCGAGCAAAGCCGGCCCGGACCACGGGGAGAAAGTCCTTCACCCAAACCGCAGGATTCTCCTGGATACATACCAAATCCGGGCGTACGGCGACGGGCTGGACCTGTACCGACGTGCACCCCGCGAGAATGAGCGAGACAACACCCAGCATCCTGGCTTTCATAAAAAGGCTTCCTTGCTTGCTAGATCACTTATTGTGAGCCAATTCACAATATCAAAGCGAGCTTTCGCGCAACCCTCACTCCAACTTCTTGCGAATCCAATACAGATAACGCCCGTCCCCTTCGCTCTTTTCCACCAGTTCATGACCGAGGAAGACGCAGAACTTGGGGATGTCGCGCTGGGTGGAGGGGTCGGTGGCGATGACCTTGAGCAGGGCGCCGGGGGCGATGTCGCGCACCTTGTTGTGCAGCATCATCACCGGCTCCGGGCAGTTCAGCCCGCTGGCGTCGAGGGTGGCATCGGCTTCGAGGGTCATGGGGTCTCCAGGGATAAAACGGTTACAGCGATCTGCATTCAGAGCCTGATGGCGGTCTAGGGTTTCCGATCCAGCCGGCGCAGATGACAGGTCACTTCCTCGCGGTCGTGGTAGAGCTGCTTGCAGCCGATGACTACGCGCTGGCCGCGACCTTCGAAATGGTCGCGCAGGCGTTCGAGGATGCCGGCCACTTCGCGATAGCGCTGCTTCATCGGCAACTTGAGATTGACCACCGCCTCGCGGCAATGACCTTCGCCGATCCAGCGCTCGATCAGTGCCGCGGTACGCGCGGGCTTCTCGACGATGTCGCAGACCATCCAGTCCACCGGGCGCTTGGGAACATAGGCATAGCCGTCGACCTGCAGGTGCTCCACCAGGCCGCTGTCCATCAGCGTCTCGTTCATCGGACCATTGTCCACCGCCGTCACCAGCATCTCGCGGGCCACCAGCTGCCAGGTCCAGCCACCAGGCGCTGCGCCCAGGTCCACGGCACGCATCTCCGGCGCCAGACGGGTCTCCCATTCGGCGCGGGGAATGAACTGGTGCCAGGCTTCTTCCAGTTTGAGCGTCGAGCGACTGGGGGCCTCGCGAGGAAACTTCAGCCGTGGGATGCCCATGGGCCAGAGCGCGGCGTTGTCCGGCTCGACCACGCCGACGAAAACCTCGCGGCCACTGAGAAAGGTCAGCTGCAGGCGTGGCGCCCGGGCATCGTCCACCAGACGACCTGCCTTGCGCAGCGCCAGAGTCAGGGGGCGCTCGAATTTCTTGCAGAAGGTGGAGAGCGCCTTGCCGTCATTGGTATCGGGCATCTCCAGAGCCAGGCTGCCGCAGACGGGATAGCTGGCCAGCAGCTCCAGCAGCGGACCGATGCGGTCCTGCTCGGGCAGGCTGAGAAAGGCGCCACGGGACCACTGACGAGGGAAGATCAGCTCGCCGAAGGTGATGTTCTGCATCAACCGGGCGGCACCCTCGGCGTCGCCACAGACGAATTCCGCATAGGCCGCACCCGGCTTGCCCTTGGCGTATCCGCCCACGCCGAGCAGCGCCGCCCGCTCGCCGAGCTCGGCGCAGACCTCGCCTTCGAATCCGGTACGGCACAGCAGCAACAGGGTATTCACGACAGGGCTTCCTCAAGCGGTCACGCAGGGCGCGCACTATACCCCAGCGCGCCCGCTGGGGAACGCCAGCGGCGGCTGTCGGTCCAGTACTACACCTAGAAAAATCAGTCCGCGCAGCGCTGGAACGGGTCTTGTCTGCCTTTCGAGGCCCGAACGGCCAGCGGGCAACCGTCGATAAGGAGACCCTGATGCCAGCCCTGGACAGCCTAAAAAGCCTCAAGACCCTGCAGGTAGGCGAGCGCACCTACCACTATTACAGCCTGCCCGACGCGGCCAAGACCCTGGGCACTCTCGACCAGCTGCCCAAGTCCCTCAAGGTGCTGCTGGAGAACCTGCTGCGCTGGGAAGACAACCAGACCGTTACCGGCGAGGACCTCCAGGCCCTGGCCGACTGGACCAAGACCCGCTCCGCCAATCGCGAGATCCAGTACCGGCCGGCGCGGGTGCTGATGCAGGACTTCACTGGCGTACCGGCAGTGGTCGACCTGGCCGCCATGCGCGAAGCCGTGGCCAAGGCCGGTGGCGATCCGCAGCGGATCAATCCGCTTTCCCCCGTCGACCTGGTGATCGACCACTCGGTGATGGTGGATCGCTACGCCAGCGAAAACGCCTACCACGAGAACGTCGAGATCGAGATGGAGCGTAATGGCGAGCGCTATGCTTTCCTGCGCTGGGGCCAGAACGCCTTCGACAACTTCCGCGTGGTCCCGCCGGGCACCGGTATCTGTCACCAGGTCAACCTGGAGTACCTGGGCCGCACCGTCTGGACCAAGGACGAGGACGGCCGCACCTATGCCTTCCCCGACACCCTGGTCGGCACCGACTCCCACACCACCATGATCAATGGCCTGGGCGTGCTGGGCTGGGGCGTGGGCGGTATCGAGGCCGAGGCGGCCATGCTCGGCCAGCCGGTGTCCATGCTGATCCCCGAGGTGGTGGGCTTCAAGCTCACCGGCAAGCTGCGCGAGGGCATCACTGCCACCGACCTGGTGCTGACCGTGACCCAGATGCTGCGCAAGAAGGGCGTGGTGGGCAAGTTCGTCGAATTCTTTGGTGATGGCCTGGCCACCCTGCCCCTGGCCGACCGCGCCACCATTGGCAACATGGCGCCGGAGTACGGCGCCACCTGCGGTTTCTTCCCCGTGGACCAGATCACCCTGGATTACCTGCGCCTGTCCGGTCGCCCCGAGGAGACCGTGCAACTGGTGGAAGCCTACACCCAGGCCCAGGGCCTGTGGCGCAATCCCGGCGACGAGCCGGTGTTCACCGACGTGCTGGAGCTGGACATGGGCGAAGTCCAATCCAGCCTGGCCGGCCCCAAGCGACCACAGGATCGTGTGCTGCTCGGCGAAGTCGCCAAGACCTTTGGCGATTTCACTGCCCTGGCACCGAAAAAAGCCGAGGCCCCCAAGGTGGGCAGTGGCGTGGAAGTCCAGCTTGATGGCCAGACCTTCCAGCTGGAGGACGGTGCCGTGGTGATCGCCGCCATCACTTCCTGCACCAACACCTCCAACCCCAGCGTGATGATGGCCGCCGGTCTGCTGGCGAAGAAAGCCGCCGAGAAGGGCCTGATGCGCAAGCCCTGGGTGAAGTCGTCGCTGGCCCCCGGCTCCAAGGTGGTGACCGACTACTACAACGCCGCCGGTCTCACCCCCTATCTCAACGACCTCGGTTTCGATCTGGTCGGCTATGGCTGCACCACCTGCATCGGCAACTCCGGCCCGCTGCTCGATCCCATCGAAAAGGCGATCCAGGACGCCGACCTCACCGTGGCCTCGGTGCTCTCCGGCAACCGCAACTTCGAAGGCCGGGTGCATCCGCTAGTCAAGACCAACTGGCTGGCCTCCCCGCCGCTGGTGGTGGCCTATGCCTTGGCCGGCAGCGTCAAGGTCGATCTGACCCAGGAGCCGCTGGGCATGGGTAACGACGGTCAGCCGGTCTATCTGAAAGACGTCTGGCCCAGCCAGCAGGAAGTGGCCGACGCCGTGCAGAAGCTCGACACCGCCATGTTCCACAAACAATACGGCGCCGTCTTCGACGGTGACGAGAAGTGGCAGGCGATCCAGGTGCCGGACGCCGAGACCTATGTCTGGGATGCCGACTCCACCTACATCCAGAATCCGCCCTTCTTCGAGACGATTGCCGGCGATCCGCCGCGTATCGCCGACATCCACGATGCTCGCATCCTGGCTTTGCTGGGCGATTCGGTCACCACCGACCACATCTCCCCTGCCGGCAACATCAAGAAGGACAGCCCCGCCGGTCGCTACCTCGCCGAGCACGGCGTGGACTATGCCGACTTCAACTCCTACGGCTCCCGTCGTGGCAACCACGAAGTCATGATGCGTGGCACCTTCGCCAACATCCGCATCAAGAACGAGATGTTGGGCGGCGAGGAAGGCGGCAACACCTTCCACGTCCCCACTGGCGAAAAGCTGTCGATCTACGACGCGGCCATGAAGTACGAGCTAGAGAACACGCCGCTGGTGATCATCGCCGGCAAGGAATACGGCACGGGTTCCTCCCGTGACTGGGCGGCCAAGGGCACCAACCTGCTGGGCGTGAAGGCCGTGGTCGCCGAGAGCTTCGAGCGCATCCACAGATCCAACCTGGTGGGCATGGGCGTGCTGCCGCTGCAGTTCAAGGACGGCGTCGATCGCAAGTCCCTGGGGCTGACCGGCAAGGAAAAGATCGCCGTGCTGGGCATCGACGGCGTCGAGTTGCGCCCGCGCATGCCGCTGACCCTGGAAGTCACCCGTGAGGATGGCAGCCTGGAAAGCGTCGAGGTGCTCTGCCGCATCGACACGCTCAATGAAGTGAGCTACTTCAAGGCCGGCGGCATCCTGCACTACGTGCTGCGGGAGTTCTTAGCGAAACCTGCGGCCTAAGCAGGCGTTAGCGGACGCCCGGCAGCCTGGCTGCCGGGCGTTCTGCTGTCAGGAGGCTGCCAACAGCTGACTCGCCGCCCGCCCGAAGCCCTCGACCACCTCCTGCAGCGGCCCGAGAAAGCGTGGGTGGACCAGCCACAGCTGGATCTCCGGCTTGAAGTCCTTCAAGGGAATCACCGCCAGCCGTTCGCGATGGGCGCTCAAGGCCAGCAGCGGTGCCGGGACCAGGCCGAGGCCCTGGCCATCCGCCACCAGACCGAGCTGGAGTTCGGTGCCATAGGTTTCCAGGTTGATGCGCAGCGCCTGGCCCTGCTCGGCCAGGGTGCGCTGCAGACTGGCGCGAAAGCCGCAGCCATCGGGATTGAGCACCCAGCCCTGCGTTTGGAGGTCGGCCAGGCGCTTGGGTTTGGCCGGCGCCTGCGCGCGGGCGCAGACCACCTGCAAGGGCATGGCGCCCAGGGCCTGGGCCTCGATACCGTCGGGAAAGACCTTGTTGGCCGGAAACAGCACCAGGGCGCCGTCCAGTTCGCCGTGCTCGATCCGGCTCACCAGTACGCTGCCCCAGCCGGTCGCCACCTGGGTGCGCAGCTCCGGGTAGCGGGTGCGGATGTCTTTCACGGCCTCCAGCAACAGCGCATCGCCCAGGGTCTGGGGTACGCCCAGGCGCAGCAGTCCAGACGGCGGGGTATCACCCGCCACCCGCTCGCGCAGGGCATCCATCTCGCGCAGAATGGCACGGCAATGACCGTAGACCTCCTGACCCAGGCGCGTTGGCTTGAGCGGCTTGGTGTGGCGGTCGAGCAACTCGACCCCGAGATCCTGCTCCAGGCTCTGCAGGCGCCGGGTGATGGCCGGCTGGGTGAGGCCCAACGTGTGCGCGGCGGCGTTGAGGGAGCCGCTGCGGAGCACCGCGACGAAGGCTTCGATATCGTCCGTCTTCATGAGGAGGCGTCTGACTTCCTGCTGGTGGATATGCGCCTCAAGCATAACGCAACACCTCCTCCGCTGCCCGGTGCTCAGCGTTGCGCCGTCTGCGCGAGCGGGGCCAGGCTCGTGCCGAAGCCATCGTAGAACAGACGGCTGGCGTCATAGCCCTTGACCAGCCCTTCGCCCGCGAAGAAGTCGACGGTGCGCTGCGCCTGGGCAATGGCTGCAGGAGTGACTGGCCCGATGCTGGTGCGGGCACGGGCGAACCAGGCCTGGGCGATGGCCGCATCAGCGCGGGTGCGCTCGGCCCAGGCGCGGGCATAACGCGCCGTATGCGCCGGATCGGCATTGGCCCAGGTCCGTGCCCGTTGCAGCCGCTGCAGGAAGTCGCCGATGGCACGGTGCTTGGCGGCATCCTCCAGGGCGCGCTGGCTGGCCACCACGAAACTCTGTGCCGGTATCAGATCTTCGGCGGTGGTGAGCACCCGGGCGCCATGGCGCTGGGCCTGGGTGACATAGGGCTCCCAGGTGGCGATGGCGTCCACCGAGCCGCCCTCCAGCGCATGGGAGGCATCCAGGGCGTTGAGGTAGCGGAAGCTCACCCGATCGCGTGGTACGCCCGCGCGATCCAGGGCGGACAAGGCCAATTGCTGGCTCCAGGAGCCCTTCCAGATGGCCACCGTCTTGCCCTGCAGATCCGCCAGGCTACGGATGCTGGAATCGCCGCGCACCAGCACTGCCACCCCGTCAAGGCTCTGACGACTGATGCCGACCACCTTGATCGGCGCGCCGAGGGCGCCAAGGAACAGCGGCGGCGCATCGCCCAGCAGGCCCAGGTCGAGGCTGCCGACGTTGAGCGCCTCGGCCACCGGCGAACCGGCGGTGAATTGCTTCCAGTCCAGCTGGTACGGCAGGTCGTCGAGGACACCGGCGGCTTCCATCACGGTACGGGTGTTATAGCTCTGATCGCCCACCACCAGCGTGGTAGCCAACGTCTGGGTAGCGGCGAGCAGGCCGAGGGTGAGGCCAACAAGGGTCTTGCGTAGCATGGGAAGCCTCTCGTCAGGTATAGGCACGGATATCGGGGTACTGGCCATTGACCGCATAACGGCCGACCTCCAGCACCTTGTAGGCCAGGGGGTCGTGCAGGCTGTGGGTGCGCACGTCGCGCCAGAAGCGATCCAGACCGAGGCGGTTGTGGGTGGCGCGGGCACCCAGGGCGTCGAACACCCGGGTGGTGACGTCCAGGGCGGTACGGGCAGCCAGCACCTTGGCGCTGGCCACGGCGATGGCCGTCTCGCCGCGCAGGTCGGCGGTAAAGGTGGCATCGGCCTCGAGCAGGTCATCCACCCGCCGTGCTGCCACGTCGGCGAGGGCCACGGCGCCCTGCAGGGCGATCCAGAGTTCGCCCATCTGGCTCAACACCAGTTGATCCTCGCTGGCGCTGGCGGCCAGGGAATGCACCCAAGGCCGCGCCTCTGCATGCAGATAGCGCCGCGCCTCGCGCAGCGCGCCCTGGGCGGCACCCAGGTAGTACTGGGTGAAGGCCGACTGGTTGACCGGGGTGCGGATCACCGCGGCAAAGTCACCGGCATCTTCCAGGTCGCAGACTTGGGCCTCCTCGGCACTGGCCCAGACGTCGGTCAGGGTAAAGCTGCCACTGTCGCTGCGCGCCACGCCGAAGTGGTCCCAGTCCTCGGCATAGGCCAGCCCCGCGCGATCCCCTGGCAGGGTGACCATCAGCCGCGCCCCGCTCTGCCGGTCGCGGGCACTGATGGTGAGGCGATCGGCGAAGACGGCGCCGCTGCAGAAGCCCTTGCGCCCGGTCAGGCGATAGCCACCGCCGGCAACGGGCGTGGCGAGGATGTCGTCATCCCGTGGATTGACCACTCCGGCCAGCCACAGCCGGCCCTCGGCGATTTCCGCCAGCAGGCGGTCGCGCCGTGGCTGGGGCTCGCGGCGCAGGTTCACCGTATTGAGCAGGTGATAGCCAAAGAGCAGGCCGACCGAGCCGTCGCCGGCAGCAATCTCGCGCAGTACGCGCATGGCCAGTGACCAGGGCTGGCCGGCGCCACCAAGATGCACGGGTATGACCAGGTTGGTCAGGCCGCTGTCCTTGAGTCTTTGCAGCTGGGCATCGGGACGAATGCGGTCGCGTTCGTCAGCCACCACCCGGGCAGCGAATTCCGCGCCGATCTCGCGGGCCAGCGTCAGCCAAGCCTCAGTATCCTTAATGGTGCTCATCTAGTCCTCCAGGGGGCCGAGGCCCAGGTGGTCTCTCAGGGTCGTGCCCTGGTACTGGCGTCGGAACAGGCCGCGGCGCTGCAGGTGCGGCACCACGCTTTCGCTGAACTCGACGAAGGACCCCGGCAGGTAGCCGGGGGAAATCACGAAGCCGTCGCAGCCGCCGGCTTCGAACAGCTCGGCCAGCTGTTCGGCGATCTGGGCGCCGGTGCCCACCAGTTGCGGCACCCGCACGCTGGCGGCATAGCTGCGACCCAATTCGGCCAGGGTGGTCCGCGACCCCAGCGCCAGGAGTTTTTCGGCAGCGGCCGGTGGCAGGCCGCCGACCTCGGCCACCTCACCCAGGGCGGTATCAAGGGTAAAGCGGGACAGGTCGATATTGAGCTGGGAGCAGAGGGTGATCAGCCCCACCTCGGGTTGCGCCAGGGCGTTGTGCCTTTCCTGCTTGGCCCGTGCTTCGGCTTCGCTGCCGCCGATGAAGGGCATGACCGAGGTGAGGATCTTGCAGCCGTCGGGGGAGCGCCCCTGCTCCAGCACCTGGCGGCGGACGTCGTCGCGAAAGGCGCGCATGGCGGCGAGGTTGGGCTGGATGGTGAAGATGGCCTCGGCCCAACGTGCGCCGAAGCGCCGGCCACGACCACTGGAGCCGGCCTGGATCAGTACCGGCCGCCCTTGCGGACTGCGCGGGATGTTGAGCGGGCCCTCCACCCGGAACCAGTCGCCCTGGTGATCGAGGGCACGCACCTGCGCGGGATCGGCCAGCACGCCGGCGTCTCGATCCAGGCGCAGCGCGCCAGGTCCCCAACTACGCCAGAGCTTGACGGCCACCTCGACGAATTCGTCGGCACGGTCGTAGCGCAGGTCGTGCTCCAGGTGGCGCTCCCTGCCGAACAGCCGGCCCTCGCTGTCGTTCATGGAGGTGACGATGTTCCAGGCGGCGCGCCCGCGGGACAGGTGATCGAGGGTGGCGAAGGCCCGGGCGACGTGGGCCGGTTCGTAGTAGGTGGTGGAGCGGGTGCAACCCAGCCCAAGGTGGCGGGTGTGAGCCACCAGATAGGACAACAGCGGCAGCGGATCGAGTCGGGTGGCGTCCTGGGCCCCTAGGCGCAGGGCGGTCTCCCGTGAGCCGCCGAGCTGGTCGCCCACGGCCAGGCGGTCGGCGAAGAACAGGAAGTCGAACAGCCCCTCCTCCAGCGCCTTGGCCGCGCGGACGTAATAGTCCGGGTCGAGGAAGTCGCCCTGGGTTTCGGGATGGCGCCAGACGGCGTGGCTATGGACGACCGGACCAGCCAGCAGGAAGCCGGCGAGGTGCAATTGGCGACTCATCGGCTGGCCTCCCGGGGCGTCTGCAGGTAGCGGTTGAAGCTCTGGTCATAGAGCGGCTTGACGTCGTACGGCTGTTGCAGCACCCCGGCCTTGACCAGGAAATCGGCGGTCTTCTGGCCGTCGCTCAAGGCCTGGGCGCTGATCGGTTCGACCCAGGTGGCGTCGCGGCGGAACCAGCGTTCGGCGATGGCCGGATCGGAGTTGTTGCGCCTGGCCCAGGCCTGGGCATAGACGTCGACGTGGTCGCGCGCCCAGCTGCGAGCACGTTGCAAGCGGGCGATGAAATCGCCGATGGCGGCGCGGTTCTCGTCCAGGCGCTGGGTGTTGGCCACCACATAGACCGGCGCCGGCATCAGGTCCTTGGCGGTGATCAGCACCCGTCCGCCCTGGCGCTCTACCATGCTCACGTAGGGCTCCCAGGTGGCGGTGGCATCGAGGGTGCCCTGGCTCAAGGCGGCGACCGCCTCGGTAGGCATCAGGTAGCTGTAGCGCGGCGCATCGCTGGGCACTCCCGCCTGCTCCAACGCCGAGTAGACCAGTTGCTGGCTCCAGGAGCCCTTCCAGATGGCCACGCGCTTGCCGGCCAAGTCCGCCACCGTCTTGATGGGTGAATCCTTGCCGACCACGATGGCAGTGCCGTCCGGTCTATTGCGGGTCACTGCCACCACCTTGATCGGCCCACCCCGGGCGGCCAGGGCGATCACCGGGGTGTCGCCGACGATGCCCAGGTCGATGGAGCCGACATTGAGCGCCTCCACCACCGGGCCACCGGCGTTGAACCTCTTCCACTGGATCTCGTACGGCAGGTCCTTGAGTTCACCTGCCTGCTCCAGCAGGGTGCTGCTGTAGTAGAACTGGTCACCGATGGAGAGGGTGACCGCCTGGGCCAGGTTGGCGGAGGTGCCAGCCAGCAGGCCGGCGGCGAATAGCAATCCCTTGATCACGAAGGCGTCTCCTCGAAGGTATCGGGAGCGCTCCGTGGGTACGGTCGCGCAGGTGTCAGATGTCGGGGTTCAGCCGGTGCGGCGGGCACCGGCCAGGCGCGCGGCGACCTTCTGCCGGGTCAGGGGAATCAGTTCGCGGCCGTACTCGACGGCGTCGTTGAGCGGATCGAAGCCGCGGATCAGGAAGCTGGCGACGCCCAGGTCGTAGTAGTCCAGCAGGACATCGGCCACCTGCTCGGCGGTGCCCACCAGGGCGGTGGAGTTGTGCCCGCCGCCGACCAGGGCGGCGATGCCGGTCCAGAGCCGGCGATCCACACGGTCGCCCAAGGCCACGGTATCGCGCAGACGTTGTGCCCCGACCGCTTCGGGTTTGGCGGGATGCACGGCGCCGTCGGCGGCGAGGCGCGCCTTGGCCTGCTGGCGAATGGCCTCGGCCTTGGCCCAGGCATCATCCTCGGTGTTGCCAAGGATCACCCGGAAGGACACGTTGAATTTTGGGGTACGGCCATGGCGCGCCGCCTCGGCGCGGACCGCAGCGATGGTCTCGCGGGTCTGGGCCAGGGATTCGCCCCACAGCGCGAAGACGTCGGCGTGCTTGCCGGCCACCCGCAATGCGGCTGGCGAGGAGCCGCCGAAATAGACCGGCAGGCTCGGCTGCTGCAGCGGCTTGATGGCGGAGAAGCCCTTCGCCACCCGGTAGTGCTCGCCCTCGTGATCGAAGGGCTGGGTGCTGGTCCACTCCTGGCGGACCACGTCGAGGAATTCCTCGGTGCGGGCATAGCGCTGGTCGTGGTCGAGCCAGTCGCCGTCCTTGCGCTGCTCCCCATCGCTGCCACCACTGATGATGTGCACCGCCAGGCGACCGTCGAGCAGATGATCGAGGGTCGCCAGCTTACGCGCCGCCAGGGTCGGGGCGACGAAACCGGGACGGTGGGCCAGTAGGAACTTGAGCGTCCGGGTGGCCTGCCCCGCCAGGGCAGTGACCAGGAAGCCATCGGGCTGGTCGGACCAGTAGCCGACCAGGATGCGATCGAAGCCGGCCTGCTCATGGGCCTGGGCGAAGCGGGTGATATAGCCCTTGTCGAAGATGGGACCGGAGGGGGCGATGATCTCCGAGGTGAGGCGGTGGCCGATCATGCCGAGGAATTGGACGCTCATGGTGGTGAATCCCGTGCCGAGGTAAGGGGACGCCTTCAGGAAGGCGTTGGCTGGGTTCCACCTTAGGCAACCAGGGCATAAGAAGGAAATTCCTTATGCGCATATCCTAATTATTGTTTTATTTGAAACATGCATTTAAAGATGGTGGCTTGCCTCATGAGGCGACGCTCTTCAAGGGTAGAAACAGCAGTACTTCCTCGTTTTGTAGGAGCGGCCCATGGCCGCGATCGCCCAAACGATCCCAGGACGCCTCGGCATGGAAAAAGCGTTAGCCTTTTCCACCGGGGCCTTCGGTGCGAGGGGCGCCCTCACCCCAGCCCTCTCCCCAAGGGAGAGGGGGTTATCCGAGTGAGGGTTGAAAGTCGTTGTTCCTGGACCAAATCCGTGGCCTGTTGGGCTTCGACGATAAAGCCGTCTCAACCCAACCTACGGGGCTATGTCGTAGGTTGGGTTGAGCGCAGCGAAGCCCAACGACCAAGCGCCGTAGCGTGGAAACGGCGTAGCTTTTTTCCACCAGGTAGTTCAGCCACAAGGGCGCCCTCGCCTCCACATTCTCCTGAAGGGTTAAATCGAGCGAATACCGGTCTCAGTCGATCCGAGAAGACCTCGTCGACCGCAGCCACCTACCCGTAGGAGCGGCCCATGGCCGCGATTGGCCAATCACTCATACTACGCTGACGGTCTTCAAAGCCAGGCCGTAGCCGCCAACCCCAGGGCGCCGAGGATGAAACCTACCAGAGCGCCCCGACCCGGTAACTCCTGGAATAGCAGCCAGATCAGCAACGGCTCGCAGACCAATAACACCAGTACGGAAACGACCGCGACCACCCAGATATCACCGGTAGCCCGATAGCCCAGGCCGTACGCCAGCAACAGGCAGAGACCGGAAAAGCAAGCGAGCCCTGCCAATAGCAGCGCATCATGCCAATCGAGACCGACCGCAGCCGCCAACCGCGCCGCTGCCAATTCGGCGTAGATGATGCAGCCTTCGCCGATGATCATCAGGGCGATGGCGAAGATTCCAAGCACTTCTTTGGACATGAAAGACCTTCCTTTTGGACCGAGCGGACTGACGCTGTGTCGTGATGCACACCGCGCTCAGATGGGGTACTGAGGTCGATGCAGTCAGTGGCGTCAGGGGCTCGATACGGAAGGCATACATGAACGAAACCTCTGTGAGGGAGTGCCTCTATTAAGGCTAGATCAGGGTACAGCGGTAGAACAGCGGCGGGTTATCGGTGTTAGAGGATGTTGGTCTTTGAACAGAAATTCTTCATAGGAGCGATAGCCCTGCGGACCGCCAAGACTGCAAGCCGCCATGTACTACTGGCGAACAGCAACCCGCGATCTGTTGGACTTCGACGATAAAGCCGTCTCGACCCAACCTACGGGGCTATGCCGTAGGTTGGGTTGAGCGCAGCGAAGCCCAACAAGAAGATACCCAGCCCTACCGCTGCATCCCCCACTTCTTCACCGTCAGCCGCTCCAAGGTGGCGAACACCAGGCCTTCCACCAGCAGGCCTATGATGATCACCGCGGCGAGGCCAGCGAAGACGCGGTCGGTGTAGAGCTCGTTGCGATTCTGGAAGATGTACCAGCCCAGGCCGCCCTTGCCGCTGGAGGCGCCGAACACCAGCTCGGCGGCGATCAGGGTGCGCCAGGCGAAGGCCCAGCCGATCTTGAGGCCCGAAACGATGGCCGGCAGCGCCGCCGGAATGAGGATCAGCCCGACGTACCTCAGCCCCTTGAGGCCATAGTTGCGCCCGGCCATGCGCAGGGTGTCGGAGACGCCGAGAAAGCCCGAGTAGGTGTTCAGCGCCATGGGCCAGAGCACCGAATGTACCAGCACGAACACCAGGCTGTTTTCGCCCAGGCCGAACCAAAGCAGCGCCAGCGGCAACAAGGCGATGGCCGGCAGCGGATTGAACATCGAGGTCAGGGTGCCGAGCAGGTCGCGACCGAACTGGGTGGAGACGGCCAGGGCGCTCAGCGCCAGGGCCAGCACCACGCCCAGCAGATAGCCCTTGAGCAAGGTACCCAGAGAGATGGCGACCTTGGCGGGTAACTCACCAGTGACCAGCCCATCCCAGAAGGCCGCGGCGGTCTGCAGGAAGCTGGGCAGCAGCAGGTCGTTGCCCTGCCAGCGGGCGGCCACTTCCCAGGCCAGCATGAGGATCGCCAGGATCACCAGCTTGCGCAGCCAGGCTTGGCTCCACAGGCGCGTGGCCAGAGGGAGCTCCACCGCCAGCGGCAAGTCGTTGAGGGGCGCGAGGTCCCGTTGGTATTCGGCCCGCACCGGGGGCTGTCGAGTCATGGGTCCACCTCGAAACTAGTAGGAAATGCGGCCCTGGACGATGGCCTGCTGCAGGCGCAGGCGCTCGTCGGCGACCTCCGGCGGCAGGGTCTGAACGTCGTCGGGGAACAGCAGGTTGTGGATGCGCAGCGCGGTACTCTGGAATTCGGCGCCGCCGAAGTCCTCGAGGCCGAACTGGTGGCAGTTGAGTTCCGCGCGGACCCGGCCCGGATGGGGCGACAGCAGCAGGATGCGATTGCCCACCACCAGCGCCTCCTCGATGGAGTGGGTGACGAACAGCAGGGTGAAGCGCACCTCGTCCCAGAGCGCCAGGAGCTCTTCCTGCATCTTGCGGCGAGTCAGGGCGTCCAGGGCGGCGAAGGGTTCGTCCATCAGCAGGATCTTGGGCTGCATGGCCAGGGCGCGAGCGATGGCCACCCGCTGCTTCATGCCGCCGGAAAGATGATGCGGATAGGCGTCGACGAAGCGCGCCAGACCGACCTTGTCCAGGTAGTGCAGCGCCCGCTCGCGCGCCTCGCCACGACTGGCCTGGCGACTGGCGAGCAGCGGGAACATGGTGTTCTCCAGCACCGTCTTCCACGGCGGCAGCTGGTCGAATTCCTGGAACACCACGATGCGATCCGGCCCCGGTCCCTTGACCGGCTGGCCGTCCAGACGGATCTCACCGTGCAGCGGCGGCAGAAAGCCCGCCACCGACTTGAGCAGACTGGACTTGCCGCAGCCGGACGGCCCGAGCAGCACGAAACGGTCGGCGCCATGCACCTCGAAAGATACCTGGTGGGTAGCCCGCACCCGGCGTTCGCGGGTGCGGTATTCGAGGTCGAGATCCTGCACCTGCAGCAGCGGCTGGGTCTGCGCCAGGGTCAGGTGCGGACGGGAAGCTAGAGGGGCATTCATGGTCGTCTCCTACCTTAAAACGGCGCATCGCCCTGGATGGTGGTGCGATACAGCTTGCGCCGCAGATGATTGGGGCAGCCGGCCGCCAGGTGCAGCAGCGAGCGGTTGTCCCAGAACACCAGGTCGTGGGGCTGCCACTGGTGGCGATAGAGGTGCTCGGGCTTGACGCTGTGGGCATAGAGCTCGGCCAGCAGCTCGCGACTCTCGTCTTCCGGCAGGCCGACGATGTGGGTGGTGAACCCCTCGCTGACGAACAGCGCCTTGCGGCCATTTTCCGGATGAGTACGTACCACCGGATGCACCACCGCCTTGACCTCGGCCAGCTGCGCGGCGGTCAGGGTCGGCCGCCAGTTGCCCTCGAACTTGGGCTTGGCGTAGGTGGCGGTATAGGAATGCTCGGCCTGGAGACCCTCTACCTGGCGCTTGAGCGCCGCTGGCAGGGTGTCGTAGGCCAGGTGCATGTTGGCGAAGAGGGTATCGCCGCCCTCCTCCGGCAATTCCTGGGCATGCAGCATGGAACCCAGGCTCGGCAGCTCCTTGTAGGAGAGATCCGAGTGCCAGAACTTGCCGGCATCGCCCAGGCCGATCGGCCGACCGCCTTCGACGATGTTGGAGACGATGAGGATCTCCGGGTGGCCGGCCAGGTGGAATTGCTTGAGCACATGGATCTGCAACTCGCCGAAGCGGCGACTGAAGGCGATCTGCTCTTCGGGGGTGATGCGCTGGTCGCGGAACACCACCACATGGTGGTCCAGGTGGGCGCGATGAACGCGGGCGAAGTCTTCGGCATTGAGCGGCTGGGCCAGATCGATGCCGAGGATCTCGGCGCCCAGGTTGCCGAAGGGCCGGATCTCGAAAGTCTGGCCGGCGGCCGGACGGGGGGAAGCGAGAGTCATTGGAGTGTTCTCCTTGGTGGTCCAGCTCAGCTGCCGGGACGCTCGTGGGCTTCGGGGAAGAAGTAGTCCTGCCAGGAGGCAGCCTGGTGTTTCAGCACGCCCAGCTCATGCAGCTTCTGGGCGTAGACGAAGGTCCGCTGGGGCTCGACGGTGAACTCGATCTCCGGGTCCTCGACGATGCGCTGCACCAGGGCCAGCGGCAGCTTGGAATGCTCGACGCGGATATAGGCCTCGGCGGCCGCGGCCTTGTTGGCGCGGATGAAGGCGGCGGCTTCCACCAGGGCGTCATAGAAGGCGCGGTAGGTCTTGGGATTCTCGTCGTGGAATTTCTCGGTGGTGTAAAGCACGTTGAAGGTGCCTGGTCCGCCGAGGACGTTGTAGCTGCTGAGGATGCGATGGACCCGGGGATTCTCCAGCGCCTGGTACTGGAACGGTGGGCTGGAGAAATGGGTAGTGATCTCGGAGCCGCCCGCCATCAGGGCAGCGCTGGCATCCGGGTGCGGCAGACTCACGCTGATGGCATCGAATTTCTTGAACTGGGCGTCGCCGAAGACCTTGGCAGTCTCGATCTGCAGGGTGCGCGACTGGAAGCCCACGCCCGCCGCCGGCACGGCGATGCGATCCTGGTCGGTCAAATCCTTTATCGACCTGACCTCGGCGCGATTGCTCAGCAGGTAGTTGGGCATGGCGCCCAGGGCGGCGATGGCCTTGACGTTCTGTCGTCCGCGGGTGCGATCCCAGACCGTCAGCATCGGCGGTACCCCGGCGGAGACCACGTCGAGCGAGCCGGCCAGCAGCGCCTCGTTCATGGCAGTGGCGCCGGAGATGCTGTTCCAGTCCACCTGGATATCCAGGCCGGCGGCCTTGCCGTGCTTCTCGATCAACTGCTGATCGCGCACCACGTCGAGGATCAGATAGCCGATGCCGAATTGCTGGGCGATGCTGATCCTGCCCTCGGCGGCGGCACTGCCCGCGAAGCCCAGGGCACCTACCACGGCGGCGATCACCGCCAAGCCCTTCCCTACCCTGCTCATCCTTACGCTCCGTGCCGACTGGCCATCCGAAAGCGTTATAGGCTAATGAGCTGTTATAACTTTTGGTAAAGACAGAATTTATATAACCATATGCACGCAGATGCGGAACTGGGTGAGTGTTCGACCATTAGACCGGTCCTACCCTTCGAGCAGCTGCCGCAGCCGCCGCACGGCGCTGGTCGGCGTGGTAAGCACCGAGCCGCCCCAGGCGGCTTCGCTGGCCGATTGCGCGGCGGTCATGGAAAACTGCGCGAAGCAGAGCACGTCGTAGTCGCCGCGTAGCCGCTCTGCAGCCGCGGCGATAAGGGCGTCGTGGCGGGCCTGGTCACCCGCATGCAGGACTTCCAGCGCGCCTTCGCAGAGGATCGGTGTGATGTCCGCTGTCTGGCCACGGCGGCTTGCCTCGAGCTCGAAGTCGTTGACGATGGCCGCGCCCGCCGGACCGAAGGTGGTCAGGGCAGCGATGCGCCCGCCTTTGGCCAGGGCCTCCTGCACCATGGCCTCGTTGGGCTTGAGGACCGGCTTTTGATAACGGCGCTGGCAGGCTTCGATGGCATTGGAAAAGGCCGAGCAGGTAAAGAGCACGGCATCGGCCTGGGCGCGAAAGGCATGCTCGGCCAGGTCCTGGATGCGCTGGTCCAGCGCTGTCGTACTGCCGCCAGCGGTGCTGGCGTCTTTCGACAGCGAGTCGTCCCAGAGATCGAAGCGCAGCGCCTCGGGCCACCCCTGGGCGAAGGCTGCGTTGATGGGCTCGATGGCGATGCGGGTGGCGTGAATCAGAAAGATCCGTTTGGCGGCAGTCATGGCGAAAGCACTCGTGTAGGGCCGCCTGAACGGGGGCCGATAGGCGCACCTAGCGGGCGTCGAGAATGATCACGCCGTCGGCATCGGCATAGAGTTGATCACCACTGCGGATCGTCTGCCCAGCGAAGGTCACCGCCTCGCCGATCTGGCCTTCGTTGCGCTTGACCGATTTGCGCGGCGAGACGCCCAGGGCCTTGACCGCCAGCGGCAGCCCCGCCAGCACCGCCTTGTCGCGGACCTGGCCATAGATGAGCGCACCGGCCCAGCCGTTCTTCACCAGGTCCTCGGCGATGATGTCGCCGAGCAGCGCGCAACGGTCGCTGCCACCACCATCAACCACCAGCACGCGTCCCTCGCCCGGCTGCTGGCTCAATTCCTTGATCCGCGAGTTGTCCTCGAAGCACCTGACCGTCAGCGCCGGTCCGGCGAAATCGGTGCGACCGCCCAGGTCCTGGAAGATCGGCTGCAGGACTCGCGCCTGGTCGCCATGCTCGTCGCACAGGTCAGTGGTCTTGAAGGTCATGGTGTTGCTCCTTGGTGGTCGAAAGATCGGTCAGGCCGTAACCGTTCGCCGTGCCAGTAGCTGGCCAGTCACGAGCACGATGAGGACGCCGGCGACGCCGGCCGCATAGGGAACCCAGTGCAGGTCTCCGGTACCGAGCCAAGCCTGCAGGAGTTCGTCGCTGGCGATCAGCTTGCCAGCGATCCAGCCGAGCAGGGCCGCCCCGGCCATGACCAGCCAGCGGAAGCGTTCCATCAGGCGCAGGATGAGCTGGCTGCCGAAGATGATGATGGGGATGCTGATGAGCACTCCGGTGACGGCCAGGCCCAAATGGCCCTGGGCTGCGCCGGCCACGGCGATGACGTTGTCCAGACTCATCACCACATCGGCCACCATGATGATCCAGATGGCCTGGCCCAGGGTGGTACCGGCCTTGACGTCGGCCTCGTCGTTCTCGGGCACCAGCAACTTGATGCCGATCCACAGCAGCAGCACGCCGCCCACCACCTTGAGCAGTGGCCAGCCCAGCACGTAGCTGGCGACGAACAGCAGCAGGATGCGCAGGATCACGGCACCCGCCACCCCGCCCAGGATGGCCTTGCGGCGTTGCGCTTCCGGCAGACGCCGACAGGCCAGGGCGATCACCACGGCGTTGTCGCCGCCGAGCAGGATATCGATGATGACGATCTGGAGCAGACTGGTCAGGAAGACCGGATCGGACAGGGCGGTAAGCAAGGTGGACCTCGTCTATTTAGGAGCTGACGTCCCTTGGGCAGCAACAGCCCGTAATGATTTCAGGTCACTATTATTGTCTTTTATATCAATACAGGACAATATTGGCCATGCCTGAATTCCAGCGTTCGCCGACCGAGAACGCTGCGTTAGCCAGATACCAATTTCGAGTGACTGCCAGCTTTCCTAGCATGGCGCTCACCCCCACGATCACGACAACTAGACCGGACAGCCCATGAAGTTTGCCCTGGATTCCACCTACACCGGCCAGCTCACCCTCGGCGACCGGCATTACGCCTATGTCGACCTCAAGCGTCTGTTCGACGCCGACACCCTGGCGCGCCTGCCCTACTCCCTGCGTCTGCTGGTGGAAAACGTCGCCCGCTGCTTTCCGGAGGCGCTACCGCCGGTATTGGCCCGTGCCCGTGGTGAAGGCCCGCCGTGCGAAGCGCCCTTCCTGCCCAACCGCCTGATGTTCCACGACACCACCTGCCTGCCCGCCCTGGCCGACTTCGCCGGCATGCGCGACATGGTGGCCGAACTGGGCGGCGATCCGAGCCGGATGAATCCACGCATCCCGGCGGTGCTGACCATCGACCACTCGGTGATCGTCGAACGCTTCGCCGAGCCGGACGCGGTGGAAGCCAATCTGAACATCGACTACCGCCGCAACACCGAGCGCTACCAGTTCATCAAGTGGGCGCAGAAAAGCCTGGACAACTTCAAGGTGGTTCCACCGGGCACCGGCATCATCCACCAGGTCAACATGGAGTCCCTGGGCACCGTGGTCTGGGAAAGCGAGACCAGCGACGGCCAACCGCTGCTGCACCCGGACGACATGGTCGCCACCGACAGCCATACGCCGATGATCAACGCCATCGGCATCCTCGGTTGGGGCGTGGGCGGTCTGGAAGGCCAGGCGGCCATGCTGGGCGAGCCGGTACCGATCAGTTTTCCCGAGGTCATCGGTATCCGTGTGACCAATGCGCTACGTCCGGGAGTGACCGCCACTGACCTTTCCTTGAAAGTCACCCAGTTGCTGCGCCAGCGCGGCGTGGTGGGCAAGTTCGTCGAGTTCTGCGGACCGGGCCTGTCGGGCCTGAGCTGGGCCGCCCGCGGCACCCTCTCCAACATGGCACCGGAATACGGCGCGACCGTGGTGTTCTTCCCCTTCGATACGGTGACCATGGAGTACCTCGAGCTCACTGGCCGCACCCCGGAGCTGCGCGAGCGGGTCGCGGCCTACCTGGAAGCCCAGACCCTGTGGCGCCACGACAGCGATCCCGAGCCGGTCTTCACCGAGGTCATTCCGCTGGACCTCGCCAGCATCGAGCCCAGCGTGGCCGGTCCGCACCAGCCGCACCAATGGCAACCGCTGGCCAAAGCCCGCGACTCCTTTCGAGCCGAGGTGCCGACCAACCCGGACGCCGGTCTGATCGCGCGTTCCACCGGAGCTACGGCGGACTACTTCGAGCCGAGCTTCGGCCAGCCGCTGACCCATGGTGCCATATCCATCGCCGCCATCACCAGCTGCACCAACACCGCCAACCCGAGCCAGATGATCCAGGCCGGACTCCTGGCGCGAAGGGCGCGCGAACGTGGCCTCACCCGCAAGCCCTGGGTAAAGACCTCGCTCTCCCCTGGCTCTCGCGTGGTGGCGGACTACCTGCGCGAGGCCGATCTGCTGAGCGACTTCGCCGCCCTCGGTTTCGACCTGGCCGGCTTCGGCTGCATGACCTGCATCGGCAACTCGGGCACCTTCGAAGCCCACATGGAAGCCTTCGCCGACCAGGGCCTGAAGACAGTGGTGGTGCTCTCGGGCAATCGCAATTTCGAAGGTCGGGTCAATCCCAAGGCGCAGTTCGGTTACCTCGCCTCGCCGGCCCTGGTGGTCGCCTATGCCCTGGCGGGCAGCATCGACGTCGATCTCGAACAGGCCGTGCTGGGGCTGGATCAAGCCGGTCAGCCCGTCTACCTACGCGATCTGCTGCCGGGCGATGACGAGGTCCAGGCGCTGGTCCGCGAGACAGTGCGCCCGGAATTGTTCCGCCAGCGCAACACCACTCTCTGGGAAGGGACCCACCACTGGCAGGCGTTGTCCGCCGAAGGCAGCGTGCGCTTTCCCTGGTCGCCCAGCTCGACCTATCTGCGCCGGCCGATCTATCTGCAGGGGATCACCCCAGAGCCGCCCACGTCGTTGGCCGTGCGCGACGCCCGCACGCTGATGGTGCTGGGCGACAACATCACTACCGACCACATCTCGCCCGCCAGTGCCATCCCCCTGGACAGCCCGGCGGGCCGTTGGTTGGTCGCCCATGGCGAGGCGCCGGAAGACCTCAACCAGTATTCGACCCGGCGCAGCAATCACGAGGTGATGATGCGCGGTGCCTTCGTCAACCGCGCGGTGAAGAATCGCCTGCTGCCGGCGCATCCGGGCCAGGGCGGCTGGGCGCGGGCGGCCGACGGCGAGGTGCTGCCGGTGTACGACGCCGCCCTCAGCTGGGTCCGCCAGGGCACGCCGCTGGTGGTGTTCGCCGGCCTCAACTACGGCGCCGGCTCCAGTCGCGACTGGGCGGCCAAGGCGCAGGCTACCCTGGGCGTCAGGCTGGTGGTGGCGCAGAGCTTCGAGCGCATCCACCGCAGCAACCTGATCGGCATGGGCATCTTCCCGGTGCGCTTCCCCGCCGGGCAGGGCGCCGAAAGCCTGCGCCTGAGCGGTGACGAGCGTTTGGACTTCGCCGGCCTGGATGAACTGCAGGTAGGCATCAACCTCATCAGGCTGCAGATCACCCGCCCGGATGGCCAGAGTGACAGCGTCACCCTGGAACTGCCGCTGGATTCCAACCAGGAGATCCTCTACCTGCGCCAGGGCGGCATCCTGCCCTACGTGATCCGCAAGACCCTGAGCGAAGGACGGATGTGAATCCAGGGCCTCGCTAGCTCGAGGCCGAAACGCCCAAACCCACCGAAAGCTACCGAAAGCTACCGAAAGCTACCGAAAGCTACCGAAAGCTACCGAAAGCTACCGAAAGCTACCGCCCATCATCATAATTGTATCTTGTGTATTTACAAGACAATTCGATTCGTCTTACCGTGCCTTATACGGCTCACGCCCGACAAGAACGACAACAGGAGAGCTACACATGAGCAAGCGCATCGCCTTCGTCACCGCCGGTATGGGCGGATTGGGAACCGCCGTCTGCCAACGCCTGGCTCGGGACGGCTTCACCGTCATCGCCGGCTGCGGTCCGGACTCACCGCTCAAGGCCGACTGGCTGGAACAGCAACGCAAGCTGGGCTTCGACTTCATTGCGGCCGAAGGGAACGTCGCTGACTGGGAATCCACTCGTGCTGCCTTTGCCAAGATTCGCGACGAGGTCGGCCCCGTCGATGTCCTGGTCAACAACGCCGGTACCGCCTGCAACGTGGTGTTCCGCGACATGCAACCGGGTGACTGGCAGACGGTGATCGATACCAACCTCAACTCCCTGTTCAACGTCACCCGCCAGGTGATCGATGGCATGACCTCCCGCGGCTGGGGACGGATCATCAACATCTCCTCGGTCAACGCCCAGCTCGGTCAGGTCGGCCAGGTCAACTATTCCACCGCCAAGTCGGCGATCCGCGGCTTCACCCGCGCCCTGGCCCGCGAGCTGGCGGCCCGCGGGGTCACGGTCAACACCGTCTCGCCCGGCTACATCGCCACGCCACGGCTCAAGGCCCTGACCCGCACCGAACTCATGGATCGCATCGTCCACGAGATCCCCATGCGCCGCCTGGGCACGCCGGAAGAGATCGCCTCCATGTGCTCCTGGCTGGCGTCGGACGAATCGGCCTTCGCCACCGGCGCGGACTTCTCCCTCAATGGCGGTCTCCACATGAGCTGATCGCCACTCCGCCACCGAACACAACGACAACCACAACAAAAGTTGTATTTTGGAACCAGGAGATACAGATGCTCTCTCTGCTCGGCTATGGAATGATCGTGACCTTCATGGTGCTGATCATGACCAAGCGGCTGCCGCCCTTGGTGGCCTTGACCATCATCCCCATCATCTTCGCCATCATCGGCGGCTTTGCACCGGAGATGGGGCCGATGATGATCGATGGCCTGCGCAAGGTCGCACCCACCGCCATCATGGTGATGTTCGCCATCCTCTATTTCGGCCTGATGTTCGATACCGGGCTGTTCGATCCCATCATCCGCACCTTCATCAAGCTGATCAAAGGCGATCCCGCGAAGGCCGTGCTCTTCGCTACCCTGCTGGCCGGCATGGTGTCCCTGGACGGCGACGGTTCCACCACCTACATGATCACCCTGACCGCCATGCTGCCGCTGTTCCGCCGCCTGCGGCTGAATCCGCTGATCCTGCCTTGCGTGGTCATCCTCGCTGCCAGCGTCACCAACCTGCTGCCCTGGAGCGGACCCATGGCCCGGGTCGCCGCGGCACTGCAGGTGGAAACCAGCCAGCTGTTCATCCCGCTGATCCCGCCGATGATCGTCAGCTTCATCGGAGTCCTGGCGCTGGCCTTCTGGTTGGGGTTGCAGGAGCGGCGCCGTCTGGGCCTGCTGGTGGCACCGGGCGGCAATCCGCTGCGCGCGACGGGCATGGACGAAGACATGGGTGATCTGCTCACGCTGAGCGACGAGAACGCCGAACTGCGCCGGCCCAAGCTGTTCTGGTTCAATGCCCTGCTCACCTTGGCGCTGATGACCTGCCTGGTGATCGAACTGCTGCCACTGCCGATCCTATTCATGGTCGCCTTCTGCATTGCCCTGACCATCAACTACCGGCAGATGGACGACCAGCGTCGGCGCATCTCGGCCCATGCCCCCGCGGCCCTGACGCAGATCTCGATCTTCATCGCCGCTGGCATCTTCGCCGGCATCCTCTCCGGGACCGGCATGGTCAAGGCCATGTCCGGCTCGCTGCTCTGGGCCCTGCCGGAGAGCTGGGGCAACTACCTGGCGCCCATCACCGCGCTGCTGAGCATTCCCGGCACCTTCTTCATGTCCAACGACGCCTTCTACTATGGCGTACTGCCGGTGCTGGCCCATGCGGCCGAAGCCTATGGCATAGGCGCGGCAGAGATCGGCCGGGCTTCGCTGATCGGGCAGCCGGTGCACCTGCTCAGTCCGCTGGTGGCGTCCACCTATCTGCTGGTGGGCCTGGCCGGAGTCGAGTTCAGCGATCACCAGAGATACACCATGAAATGGGCGTTCGCCCTGAGCTTTCTGCTCATGGCGGTCTCCATGGCGCTGGGGCTGTTCCCGCTCTACTCGGCCCGCTGACGGTCTCGGCGACGGTGCATCCGGCGCCGTCGCCCGCTCCGGAGGGCCGTGGTTATGGTAACGTCAGGGCGCTCCGCCAGACCCGGCTGGCCAACCTCTTCCGTACCTGCGCTCCGGTACCCGTCGTCCAGAAGACTCCCGATGAAAAAAGACCTCGCCGAACAACTCGCCCCGCGCATCATCGATCTTGCCCGTGCCCGCTCGATGAAGGCCGGTGATCCGTTGCGCGAAGAGGCCTTCGCCAAGGAACTGGGCGTTTCCCGCTCGCCGGTACGACGGGGCTTCGCCTTGCTGGAACAATTGGGCCTGGCGCGCAAGGAGCCCAATCGCGGCTTCTTCCTCACCCGCAACGCCACCACCATCGAGCAGGCCGCCCTGCCCAGCGAGGACGATCCCTATGAGGAGCTCTACCTGCGGGTGGTGGACGACATGCTGCGTGGCGACATCCGCAGCAGCTTCTTCGAGGCCGAGTTGCTGCGGCGCTACCAGATCCCTCGCGGCCAGTTGCTCAAGGTGCTCAACCGCCTGGCCAGCGAGGCCATGATCGAACGCCGCCCCGGCCAGGGGTGGGAGATCAATACTTTCCTGCATGACAGCGAAGCCCATATCCAGAGCTATCGCTTCCGCATGGCCATCGAGCCCTTCGCCCTGCGCGAGCCGGGCTATCGCATCGACAAGCGCGCCTTCGCCCAGGCCCGCCAGCGGCAGCAACGATTGCTGGACGGGGAGCTGTTCACCCTGTCCCGCGCCCAGCTGTTCGAGATCGGCTCCAGCTTCCACGAATTGCTGGTGCGCTGCTCGGGCAATGTCTTTCTACTCGAAGCCATCCGCCGGCAGAATCAGCTGCGTCGCTTCATGGCCTACCGCTCCAACGTCGAACGCTCGCGGCAGATCGGCCAGAGTCAGGAACACCTGCATATCCTCGACCTGCTCGAAGGCGGCAGTCGCGAAGAAGCGGCGCTCTTCCTGCACCAGCATCTCGACGTGGTCAGCCGGCTCAAGGCCGCCCAAGACCGCCAGCTGGAAGCCGCCGAAGAAGACGCGGCAAAGCAGCCAGCCTGATTCGCCCGCGCGCCTGACCCTCAATGCCCCTGCACGCCCGTCACCCATACGGGCGCTGAGCCCACACGTTCGCCAGGCACGAATCGATGTCGCCTTTTTTGTCCTGCACCGTTGCGTGAATTGTTTTTAGATGACATAAAGTACAAATCGTCCTGCCCAAGTTGTGACCTCCTCAGGCTCAGCCATCAGGCCGACGTCCCCACAGAATCTACAAGGAGAAAACAATGCGTATTCTGGTCCTGCCCTGCGACGGTATCGGTCCCGAAATCATCCAAGCATCCATGTCCGTGCTGGATGTCGCCAACGAAAAGTTCGGCCTGGGATTGACCTTCGATTACGACGACGTCGGCTTCACCAGCCTGGAGAAGCACGGCATTACCCTGCGTGACGAGACCCTGGAAAAGGCCAAGACCTACGATGGCGTGATCCTTGGCACCCAATCCCACGCCGACTACCCGGCGCCCGAAAAAGGCGGTCGCAACGTCTCTGCCGGCTTTCGCATCGGCCTCGATCTCTATGCCAACGTGCGCCCGGCGCGCACCCGGCCGTTCCTCGCCTCCAACATGAGGGAAGGCAAGAGCATGGACCTGGTGATCATGCGCGAGGCCACCGAAGGCTTCTATCCGGATCGCAACATGAGCCGCGGCTGGGGCGAGGTGATGCCCTCCCCGGACATGGCGCTGTCCACCCGCAAGATCACCCGTCACTGCAGCGAGCGTATCGCGCGCCAGGCCTTCGAGCTGGCGATGAAGCGCCGGCGCAAGGTCACCGCCATTCACAAGGCCAACAGCTTCCACATGACCGACGGCCTGTTCCTGGAATGCGTGCGCAACGTGGCCAAGGAATTCCCCGAGGTGCAGCTCGACGATCTGCTGGTGGACGCCTCCACCGCGCACCTGGTGCGCAACCCCGAGCGCTTCGACGTGCTGGTGGCCACCAACTTCTATGGCGACATCATCAGCGACCTGGCCAGCGAACTCTCCGGCAGCCTGGGCCTCGCCGGCTCCATCATGGCGAGCAACATCCACTGCTGCGCCCAGGCCCAGCATGGCTCGGCGCCGGATATCGCCGGTCAGGACAAGGCCAACCCGGTGTCGATGATCCTGTCCATCGGCATGATGCTGCACTGGATGGGCGAGCACCGTGGCAATGCCAAGCTGCAGGAAGCGGCCGCGGCGATCGACCAGGCGGTGGACAAGGTGCTGGAGGATCCGGCCAAGCGCACCGCCGACCTGGGTGGCAGCCTGGGCTGCGCCGCCTTCGGCCAGGCAGTGGCCCAGGTCCTGCGCGGCTGAGGTCATACCCGCCTCTCCGGGGCGTGCGCGCCCCAGAGCCCCCTGACAAGAACAAGGAGAATCTCCATGGCCACGCCGCTCCTGGGCTGCATCGCCGACGACTTCACCGGCGGTACCGACCTCGCCAGCACCCTGGTGGCCCAGGGCATGCGCACCGTTCAGGTACTGGGCGTGCCGGACGGTCCCCTGCCCAGCGACGTCGACGCCGTGGTGGTCGCCCTCAAGACCCGTACCCTGCCTGCCGCCGAAGCGGTCGCCGAGTCTCTGGCGGCTCTGGCCTATCTGCGCGCGCTGGGGTGCCGTCAATTCTTCTTCAAGTATTGCTCTACCTTCGATTCCACCGCGGCCGGCAACATCGGACCGGTCGCCGATGCCCTGGCCGGTGCCCTGGGCGCCACGTTGAGTATCGCCTGCCCCGCTTTTCCCGAAAACGGCCGGACGCTCTACCTCGGCCAGCTGTTCGTCGGCGACCAGCCCCTGGCCGAGTCGGGCATGCGCCACCATCCGCTGACCCCCATGACCGACAGCAACCTGGTGCGGGTACTACAGGCACAAACACCCCATCCCGTCGGCCTGGTACGCCTGCCCCAGGTGCGTCAGGGCAGCGCAGCCCTGGCCACGGCCCTGGCCGACCTCCAGGCGCAGGGCGTTCGCCATGCCATCGTCGACGCCATCGACAACGCCGACCTGCACGCCATAGGTGCAGCCGTGGCGGATCATCCACTGGTCACCGGGGGTTCCGGCGTGGCCCTGGGGCTGCCGGCCAACTTCCGCCGCCGCGGCCTGCTGGCCGCCCATGCCGAAGCATCAGCCCTGCCCGCTGCACCCGGTCTGGCTGCCGTGCTGTCGGGCAGCTGTTCCACCGCGACCCGCGGCCAGGTGGCCCTCTGGCTAGAGCACCGCCCTGGCTTCCGCCTCGATCCGCTGGCCCTGGCCACGGGCGACGATCAGGTCGGTGCCGCGCTCGCCTGGGCCGAAGCGCGCCTGGCTACCGGGCCGGTGCTCATCTATGGCAGTGCCGACCCCGAAGAGGTGCGCAAGGCCCAGGCACAGCTGGGCGTGGAGCGCGCCGGCCAGTTGGTGGAAGACGCCCTGGCCCGCATCGCCCAGGGCCTGCACACGCGTGGCGTGACGCGGCTGGTGGTGGCCGGCGGCGAAACCTCGGGGGCGGTGGTCAAGGCCCTGGCGATCGCCAGCCTGCGCATCGGTGCGCCCATCGCCCCGGGCGTACCCTGGACCCTGGGCAGCGGCGCCCGGGGGGACATCGCCCTGGCGCTCAAATCCGGCAACTTCGGCACGCCGGACTTCTTCGAACGGGCCCTGGCCGTCGCCCCCTGACCCCTTGCGAGGATCGCCCATGAGCGGCTCTGCGCCCCGCTACGATCTGGTCAGCCTGAACGTCTTTCGGGTGGTGGCCCAGGAGCGTAACGTCACCCGCGCCGCGCGGCTCTGCCATCTGGCGGTCTCCGCCGTGAGCAAGAGAATCAGCGAGCTGGAAGACCAGGTCGGGGTGCCGTTGTTCATCCGCCACGCCCGCGGCATGGGGCTCACCCCCGCCGGCGAGACCATGCTGCATTACGTCGAGCGGGTGCATGGCGATCTGCGCCTCATGCAATTGGAACTCAACGAGCACGGCAGCGGCGCCACCGGCCATATCCGCCTGCAAGCCATCACCTCGGCGCTGACCAATCATCTGACCCCCGATCTTGCCAGCTTCATGAGCCTTTATCCGCGGGTGGATTTCGACATCGAGGAGCGTGTGGGCAGCAGCATCGTCCAGGCGGTGGCGGAAGGCCGGGCGGATGTGGGCATCGTCGCGGCCGATACCGCCGCCCTAGACCTGGAGACCTTCGCCTATCGCCGCGAGCGACTGGTGGTGATTGCCGCTGCGGATCATCCTCTGGCCGGACGTGACCGGGTAAGCTTCGCCGAGACCCTGGATCACGAATTCATCGGCCCTCACGTGGAAAGCTCGATGAACGCCCTGCTCTCGCGCCAGGCGGCGCTGCTCCAGCGCGGCATCCGTCAACGCGTGCGCATCAGCAGCTTCGAGGCCATGTGCCGGCTGGCGGCGATTCGCCTGGGCCTGTGCGTGCTGCCCGAGTCCATCGTGCGGCCTTATCTCAAGCCGATGAAACTGGTGGCCCTGGAGCTGGACGAAGCCTGGGCCAGCCGCGCCATCGTCGTGGTGGTGCGACGCTATAGTGCGCTGTCACCGGTGGCCAAGGCTTTTGTCGGTCATCTGCGTCCCTGAACCCTGCAACCGGATCCTGTACCACGCCATGTCGACCTCCCGCTTCGCCCCTGGCCCCTGGTGGCCCACTCCCTTCGTCGGCCTGCTCGGCGGCTGGCTCGCCAGCCTGGTGCACTGGCCGTTGCCCTGGATCACCGGCGCCTTGATCGCGGTGACCCTCTGTCGCTGCCTCGGCTGGCGCATCACCGCCATTCCCCACGGTCGCCCCGCCGGGCAATGGCTGATCGCCACGGCCATCGGCCTGCACTTCACCCCGGCGATACTGACCGAGGTCGTCAGGCACCTGCCGCTGATGGCCTTGGCGGCCATCGCCACCCTGGTACTCGCACTTGTCGGCATCACCGTCGTGCAACGCCTGGGCACGGAACCCAAGACCGCCTTCTTCGCCTTCATGCCAGCCAACTTCGCCGAGATGATCAATCTGGCCGAACGCCACGGCGCCGATGCACCCAAGGTCGCCGCCGCCCATACCCTGCGGCTGGTGATCATCGTGCTGGTGGTGCCGCCGGCCATGCTCTGGGGCGTCCCCGGTATCGCCCAGGCCGCCCATGTCCCACCGCCGCCGGACTGGCGCTGGCTGGCCCCGCTGCTGGCGGCCGGCCTGGTGGCGGCCCTGGCCTGGAAGCGTCGCGGCTGGCCCAACCCCTGGATGTTCGGCCCCCTGGCGCTGTGCTGCCTGGTCACCGCCTCCAGCGGCCTGGTCACCAGCCTGCCGCCGACGCTGAGCCACCTGGCCCAGGTGCTCATCGGCGTCACCCTGGGGTGTCACTTCGACCGCGCCTTCTTTCGCCGCTCGCCGCGCTTTCTGCTGCTGGCAACCCTCTACACCCTGCTCTGCCTGGTCGCCACCTTCCTGATCGCCTGGTTGCTGGCCCAGGTGTTCGCCCTGCCCTTCACCACCCTGGGCCTGGGCATGACGCCGGGTAGCACCACCGAGATGTACCTGACGGCCGAGGCCCTGGGGCTGGGCGTAGGCACCGTCACCGCCATGCAGATCCTGCGGCTGGTGGTGGTGATGGCGGTGGCCGAACCGCTCTATCGGCGCTGGTGCGCACGCTCGGTCGAGCCGGTGACCAGGGAATCGCCCTAGCGCCGGCTGAGACGGTGCGGCGACCGCTGGACCTGGCTACGGGTACGTGCCCGCAGCCAGGTCCAGCCGATGTCAGGCGTTCAATGCGGGCCCGACCCGTGCCTCGGACTGACCGCTGGCGGCCAGTTCGCGGGCGACGAAGCCATTGCGGATCTGCTCGTCGAGAAAATCCCGGACGAAGGCCGCGCCGGCGCTGCGCCCCTTGGGCACGGCCATGGCCTGACGGATTTCGGTAAAGCTGTCGGCCAGCACCCGATAGCCGGCGTGAGCCCGGGCATAGGCCTCAAGCGGTTGGCGCACGCCGGCGGCGGCGTCCAGGCCCTGATCGACGAACCAGTCCACCGCCGCCGCCGAGGTCGGCGCCCGCACCAGTTCGGCCTGGGTCAGGGTGCGGCTCAGGTAGAGGTCGTAGGCGGCGCCCTGCCCCACGGCGATGCGGCGGTCGGCCCGATCCAGCTCGGCCACGCCCTGGGCGGGATCGGCGTCCTGCAGCAGATAGGTGCCCTCGATGATGACGTAGGGATGGCTGAAGTCGATCTGCGCCGCCCGCACCGGTTCGATGGCCAAGAAGGCCAGGTCCCAGGCCTCGTCTTCGAGGGCGGCGAAGACCTTGCCGGCGGCGTCGTAGGTGCTGAACTGCACGGGCACGCCCAGGCGCTCGGCCAGGGCGTGGGCCAGGGCCGCGGAGACCCCGGCCGGCTGGCCATCGGCGCCGCGCTGCGCCAGCACCGGATTGCCGTAGTTGATCGCCGTCCGCAATGCGCCCTGGGGGGCGAGGTCCGCGAGTACCGCTGAGCTGGGGGTCATGGGAGAACTCCTTGGAGGTCAGGTGGTGACCGCGGCGGCGCGGGTATCGTCGTCGCCACGGTCGAGACGGATCAGCAGGGTCATGATGAAGGCGATCGCCAGCAGCGCACTGAGAAACAGCAGGCCCGCCGAGGCGCTCTGGGTATTGCCCTTCACCATGCCGATCATGAAGGGTCCGACAAAGCCGCCCAGGTTGCCAATGGAATTGATCACGGCGATGGATACCGCGGCCGTGGAGCGGCTGAGAAACAGTGTCGGCAGCGCCCAGAACGGCGACTTGAAGCTGTACAGGCCGGCCAGCGCCAGGCTGATTAAGCCGATCGCCAGGTAAGGATCGTGCACCAGGCCGGCACCCACCAGCGCCACCGCCGCGACCGCCAGCGGAATGGCCGAATGCAGACGCCGTTCGCCATGGCGATCCGAACGCCGCGACCAGGCGATCATCACCAGGGTGGCGACGATGTAGGGGATGGTGGCGATCAAGCCGATCTGGGTGTGGCTCAGCGCGGAGGAGAAGCCCTTGATGATCTGCGGCATCCAATAACCCACGCCCAGGCTGCCGCACTGGTAGACGAAGTAGATGAAGGCCAGATAGAGCACCTTGGGATTGCTCATGGCCTTGAGCGCGCCGAAATGCTTGACGTCCTTGCGCGCCTGGCGATCACGCTCCAGCTCGGCCAGCAGCCAGGCCTTTTCCTCGGTCGTCAGCCAGCGCGCCTGTTCGGGCCGATCGGTGAGGTAGAAATAGCACAGCACGCCGAGGAACACCGCCGGGATACCTTCCAGGAACAGCATCCAGCGCCAGCCACTCCAGCCCAGCCAGTGCACGTTGTCCATGATCCAGGTCGAGAGCGGCGCACCGATGATGTAGGGCACCGGGATCGCCGCGGTGAAGAGTGCCACCGTGGTGGCCAGTTCGCGGGAGCGAAACCAGTAGGTCAGGTAGACGATGATGCCGGGAAAGAAACCCGCCTCCGCGACACCTAGCAGGAAGCGCAGGACATAGAGGTGCATGGCGGTCTGGGCGAAGGCCGTGGCCGCGGCGATCACCCCCCAGGTGACCAGGATGCGCGCGATCCATACCCGCGCGCCAAAGCGTTCGAGCAAGAGGTTGCTCGGCACCTCGAACAGGAAGTAGCCGATGAAGAAGATACCCGAGACGAAGCCGAAGACTTCGCTGGACAGCGCCAGCTCGGCGTTCATCTGCAACGCCGCGTAGCCGATGTTGGCCCGATCCAGGTAGGAGACGATGTAGAGCAGGAAGACGAAGGGGATGATGCGCCAGGTCACCTTGCGGATGATGGCCTGCTCCCGGCTCACGGGGGTGGTGTTCATGATGGCCTCACAGGGCCGCGACGAGGCGGCCGATCTTGTTGTTGTAGGATGCGGCGGCGATCTTCAGCGGCTGAAGACCAGGCACACCGGGCTGCCGCAGCGCACCGCCGTGCCGGTGGGTTCGAGGATTCCCCGGGTCTCGTCGACCAGGAAGGTGACGATGCTGTCGCTGTCTTCGTTGAGGGCGAACAACTGGCGGCCATCCGGCGCCAGAGCGAAGGCGCGGGGCGTGCAGCCACCGCTCGCCAGGCTGCCGAGCGGCGTCGGCAGCCCGCTCTGGGGATCCAGCGCGAAGACCATCAGGCTGTCGTGGCCGCGATTGGAGGTGTAGAGCAGACGCCCGCTGCGATCCAGTTCGATGGCCGCCGCCCGGCTGTTGCCGGTGAAGCTGGCTGGCAGCGTCGAGTGGATGGCCAGGGGTTCGAGAACACCGGAGCGGGCATCGAAGGCATAGCTGGTGAGGGTCGAATCCAGCTCGTTGACCACATAGGCCCGCGGCAGGTGCGGATGGCAGACCAGGTGCCGTGGCCCCGCGCCCTCGCGGGTCGCCACCTCGGCCACCGGCACCAGGCGTCCGTCGTGAAAGGCGAAGCTGAAGATCCGGTCCAGTCCCTTGTCCGGCACCAGCACGAAGCGGCCACTGGGGTCGAAGGGATTGCAGTGGGGCTTGGCATGGGGTTGTTCCTGGCGATGCGGCCCGGGTTTGCCTTGCAGCTCCAGCAGCTGGACCAGTGGCTCCAGCCGTCCATCCGCCGCCACCGGCAGGACAGCGAGACTGCGACCGAGATGATTGCTCACCACCAGGTGGCGATCGTCCGGCGCCAGCGCCAGGTGCACGGGATTGCGACCGCCACTGGCTTGCTGGTTGAGCAGGGTCAGGCAACCGCTCTGCCGGTCGACCGCGAAGGCGCTGACGGCCTGCTCGTCGCCATGCACCGTATAGAGACGGTCACCCGCCCGATTGAGGGTCAGGTAGGACGGATTGATCAGGTCGCCGACCACCTGGACGAGGTCCAGCGCGCCCTGGGGCGTGACCCGGTAAACGCTGATCCCCTCCCCGCGGGCCTGGCGGGCGCGGGTGGTTCGGCTGCCGACATAGGCGTACATAGGGCTCTCCTGGCACCGACTGGAAGGGTCCGACGTCCGCGCCAAGGCAACCGTCCGACCCGCTTGCGCCACCTTAGGCAACCCGCTGCCCAGCGAAAATTGACCTTTGGCCAACGCAGCGTTCGTGCCTGGCGAACGCTTGCCAGCGCCCGTTTCAGCGTTCGCTGTAGGGCACTCCGCCGCGCGCCTTGTCTTCCGGCTCGGCCTCGACGATCTGCACGATGACACGGTCGGCAGCCACCCCGAAGCTATCCACCACCGCCTCGGTGATGTGCTTCATCAGCAACTTCTTCTGTTCGGCGCTACGACCCTTTACGGCGTGAACGATGATTTCCGGCATGACTATCTCCTAGGACTGGGTACGGTGTTCGGCGGCGATCGGGCGCGTCTCGCCCGTTTCCACCAGGGTGCGGGTGGCGTCAGCCGAGCCGTAGATCCAGAGGATCTTCATGGGCTCGGTCGCCGAGGCATTGCGAAAGCGATGGGGCACCCCGGCGGGGATATAGGTGACGTCCTGGGGTGCGAGGGCGAATTCCTGGCCGTCGATGTCGAAGATCGCCCGCCCCTCCACCAGCATCACGCTCTCTTCGCAATTGTGGAAATGGAAGGGAATCTGCGCCCCACCCTGGAATTCGGTGTAGCCGTTGATGAAGGTGCGCGCCCCCAGACCGGCGGTCACCAGCGGCGTGGTAGCAGCGCCACCGCCGCGGTCGTGCTTGGCGATGGCCTCGGGTTTGAGCAGCCAGGCAGCGGAATCGGTCTTGATCATTAAAGTCTTCTTGGGTCAGGACTGGGCGCCTTGCCAGACGGTCTTGACGTTGGTGAATTCGCGGATGCCCCACTCGCCCAGCTCCCGGCCATAGCCGGACTGCTTGATGCCGCCGAAGGGCACCCGTGGATCCGAGGCCACCAGGGCATTGATGAACACTGCGCCGGCCTCGAGGCGCCGGGCGAGCCGCTGGGCTTTCGCCAGGTCACGGGTCCAGAGGGCGGCGCCCAGGCCGAATTCGCTGGCGTTGGCGACGCGGATCGCCTCGTCTTCGTCGGCGATTCGGATGATCGCGGCCACCGGCCCGAAGGTCTCCTCGCGGGCCACGGTCATCTCCGGGGTCACCTGGTCGAGCACGGTGGGCGGATAGAAGAAGCCCGGCCCTGGAAGGGGCGTACCGCCCAGTACCAGGCGCGCGCCTTCGGCGAGACTGAGCGTCACCTGGCGCTGCAGATCCTCGCGCAGACCGGCGCGGGCCAGCGGACCGATCTGGGTGGCACGCTCCAGCGGATCGCCCAGCCGCAGGCTGGCGGCAGCGGTGGCGAAGGCCTCGGTGAAGGCATCGGCCACTGCCTCGGCGACGATGAAGCGCTTGGCGGAAATGCAGCTCTGACCAGCGTTGCCGAAGCGCGCCTTGACCGCCGTCTGCGCCGCCAGAGCCACGTCGGCATCGGCCAGTACGATGAAGGGGTCCGAGCCGCCCAGTTCCAGCACCTGCTTCTTCATTAGCGCGCCGGCCTGGCTGGCCACCTGCTGGCCGACCGCGGTGGAGCCGGTCAGGGTGACGGCAGCGATACGCGGATCGGCCAGCACGCCGGCCACGTCACGCGCGCCGATCAGCAGGGTCGCCACCAGGCCGGTGGGCAGGCCAGCCTCGGCGAACGCCTGCTCGAGCGCCAGGGCGCAGCCCGGCACGTTGCTGGCGTGCTTGAGAATGGCGCCATTGCCGGCGGCCAGCGCCGGTGCGGCGAAGCGGACGAACTGCCAGAACGGATAGTTCCAGGGCATCACCGCGAGCACCACACCCAGCGGATCGTAGACCACCCGGCTGTCGGCGGCGGCGCTGACCACCGGGGTATCGGCGAGAAAGCCAGGCGCCCGCTCGGCGTAGAACTCGCAGGTCAGCGCGGATTTCTCGATCTCCGCCTCGGCTTCCACCAACGGCTTGCCCATCTCGTTGACGATGAGCCGCGCATAGGTATCGCGACCGGCGCGCAAGATGGCGGCCAGGCGTACCAGAGCCGCGCAGCGCTCGGTGAGAGGACGCTCCGCCCATGACCGCTGCGCCGCGGCGGCCTGGGCCAGGCGCGCTTCGACCTGGGCCGGCGTGTGGGTGTAGTAGGTCGCGATGGCGGCCCCGGTGGCGGGGTTGATGACTTCGATCATGAACGAACTCCATGTGTTTTTTATTATAACGAAAGACAATAGTGGCGACGACTTTGAACAGCGCAGCCATGGCCCCCATGAAACCCAACTAGAGAACACACGGCTGTCAAACCATCATTGGTACTTTGTAATTACGTTATACCAACAGGATAAAGCGAGCAAGAGGTACTCGACCTGGTAGGCCCTGACCGAATAGGTACGGCGTCGATGAAGCCCTGCCAGACGCGCGAGCGCTCGCGTCCGGCACCCGGTGGTGGGCGCCAGGAGGCGTGGTTCAAATAGGCGTTTCCGACCGGAGCAGCTTGGCTTAGCGGGGCAAGGCACAAGGCCCGGCGTTGCTGGGCCTTGTCCTGAGTGAAAGCCTGATCAGCTCGGAGGGTTCACGGTGACGTCGGGGTCCAGAGCGCCACGGCGCTGGCGTCCACCGCGGTGGGCAGCAACCTGGCGGCGTGGAAGGCATCGGCGATGCGCTGCTGCTCGCCGAGGGCGGCGTGACTGACCGGCTGGACGTCATAGGTGCGGCGGCTGTTGGCCAGCTGCACGGTGGCCTCGTCCAGGCGGCCCCACTGCGGACCGAGGAGGCGTGCCGCCTCGGCGGGGTGTTGCTTCACCCACTGGCCGGTGCGCTGCAATTGGCCGAACACCAGGGCCAGCACCTCGGGATGGGCCTGGGCATAGGGGCTGGCGGCCAGGTAGTAGCGCTGGTAGCTGGCCAGGCCCTCGCCCGAGGCAAGGATGCGTACCTGCTGCTGACGCTGGGCGCTGGCGACGAAGGGCTCCCAGGTCACCCAGGCATCCACCTTGCCGTTCTCCAGGGCGGCACGACCGTCCGCTGGGGTGAGATAGGCCGGCTGGATGTCGGCAAAGGTCAGGCCGGCCTTCTGCAGGGCGGCGATCAGCAGGTAGTGGCTACCGGCGGCCTTGGTCACGGCGATGCGCTTGCCTTTGAGATCGGCGAGGCTCTGCAGCGGCGAGCCCTCCGGGACCAGGATGGCCTGGGCCTGGGGCGATGGCGTCTCCCGAGCGAAATAGGTGAGCTTGGCACCCGCCGCCTGGGCAAACACCGGCACGGTGTCGGCGACGTCGGCGGAGAGATCCACATTGCCCACGTTGAGGGATTCCAGCAGCGGCAGGCCGCTGGAGAACTCATGCCAGCTGACGGTGATGCCCCTGGCCGCCAGATCCCGCTCCAGGGTGCCCTGCTCCTTGAGCAGCACCAGCAGGGTGGAGGATTTCTGGTAGCCGATGCGCAGGGTGGTATCGGCCTGGGCGGCGTAGGCGAGGCTCAGCAGACCCAGGGCGAGCAGCCCCCAGCGGAAGCCTGAGCGGAACGAAAGGCGGATAGCGGCCATGAATTCCTCAGTGGACGGCGAGTGGATGCCGGCCACGATAAGGAATAAGCAAAGGTCAGATTAATACCGATTTGGAATTTGGTTAGAGGCGAGCGTCCTGCCGCGACCGCCCTAACGTTATTCCGAAAGGCTATTTAAAGCCCGGCATATCTTGAAGCTAACGTATAACCACCGGACCACCGGATCTCTCCTTTCGCCTTTACCCCGAGGATCCCATGGCTGTGCTCCGGACCTTTCTCCCTGCAGGGGCGCCCGCCCCATGACCGCCCCCGCCAAGCAGGTGCTGCTCAACGCCTTCAACATGAACACCGTGGGCCACATCAATCATGGCCTCTGGACCCATCCACGGGACGCCTCCAGTCGCTACCACACCCTGGGCTACTGGACCGAGTTGGCCCAGCTGCTGGAGCGCGGGTTGTTCGACGGCCTGTTCATCGCCGACATCCTCGGTGTCTACGACGTCTATGGCGGCAACGTCGACCTGACCCTGCGCGAGTCCATCCAGTTGCCGGTCAATGACCCCTTCCTGCTGGTCTCGGCCATGGCCGCCAGCACCCGGCACCTGGGCTTTGGCCTGACCGCCAACCTCACCTATGAGCCGCCCTACCCCTTCGCCCGCCGTCTTTCGACCCTGGATCACCTGAGCGAAGGCCGCGTCGGCTGGAACATCGTCACCGGCTACCTGGACAGCGCCGCCCGCGCCATGGGCCTGGACCGGCAGATCGCCCACGACCGCCGCTACGACCAGGCCGATGAATACCTGGAAGTGCTCTACAAGCTGCTCGAAGGCAGCTGGGCAGACGATGCGGTGGTCCGTGACCGTGCCCAGCGGATCTATGCGCGCCCAGAGCGGGTGCGCAAGGTCGAACACCATGGCGAATTCTTCGACGTCGAGGGCTATCACCTCTGCGAGCCCTCGCGGCAGCGCACCCCGGTGCTGTTCCAGGCCGGCTCCTCGGATCGCGGCCTGGCCTTTGCCGGGCGCCACGCCGAGTGCGTGTTCATCTCCGGGCAGGACCAGGCCGCCACCCGCGCCCAGGTCGAGCGCGTCCGTGGCGCGGCAGTGGCCGCCGGCCGGCGCGCGGATGACGTCAAGCTGTTCATGGGCCTCACGGTGATCGTCGCCCCCACCGCCGCCGAGGCCCGCGACAAGCACGCCGAATACCTGAGCTATGCCAGCGCCGAGGCCGGCGTGGCCCACCACTCAGCCTCGGTGGGCATCGACCTGGCCACCTATGGCCTCGACGAACCCATCCGCCCGCAACGGACCGAGGCCATCGAATCGGCGCTCAAGCGCCTGGTGGCCAAGGACGCCGGCTGGACCCGCCGCAAGCTCCTGGAGCAGCACGCCCTGGGTGGCCGCTACACCGCCCTGGTCGGCGATCCCAGGCAGGTGGCCGATGCCCTGCTCGGCTGGATCGACGAAACCGGGCTGGACGGCTTCAACCTCGCCCGCACCGTTACCCCGGAGTGCTACGGCGACTTCATCGATCTGGTGATCCCGGAGTTGCAGAGCCGGGGACGCTACAAGACCGCCTACGCCGAGGGCAGCTTCAGGCACAAGCTGTTCGGCCGCGGTGACCACCTCGACAGCCGCCACTTCGGCAGTCGTTTCCGCCAGGACTGACCCTTCAAGAACGCCCCATGACCCGCCTCAAACCTCTGCTGTTCGCCCTCGGCTTCTTCAGCACCGCAGCCCTGGCTGCCCCCCTCAAGATCGGTACCACCGCCGCCTTCGCCCCACCCCTGGAAGTGGCGGTGCAGGAGGCCAAGGCTGCCGGCGTGGACGTGGAGATCGTCGAATTCAGCGACTGGATCGCCCCCAACACCAGTCTCGCCAACCACGACATCGACGCCAACTACTACCAGCACATCCCCTTTCTGGAGAACGCCAAGCGCACCGCCGGCTATGACCTGGTGGCGGTGGCGCCGGGGATCATCAACAACGTCGGGCTCTATTCGAAGAAATACCGGACCCTGGCCGAGGTGCCCAAGGGGGCGCGGGTGGCCATCGCCAACGATGCCATCAATGGCGGCCGTGGCCTGTTGCTGCTGGAGAAGGCCGGCTTCATCACCTTGAAGCCCGGCGTCGGCTACCACGCCACCCTGGCGGACATCACCGGCAATCCCCGCGATATCCAGATCGTCGAGCTGGAAGCCGTCCAGCTGGCCCGCTCCCTGGACGACGTCGACGTGGCCCAGGGCTATCCCCACTATCTGCGCCTGGCCAAGACCATCGATCCCAACCAGGCCCTGCTGTTCGATGGCCTCGACCACCCCGAGTACGTCATCCAGTTCGTCGCTCGCCCGGACAACAAGGACGATCCACGCCTGGCCAAGCTGATCGATGTCTACCAGCACTCGCCCAAGGTCCGCGCTGCCCTGGACCAGGCCCATGGCACCCTCTACCAGCCGGGCTGGAAGGACTGATCGACGCCTCGTTCTCTTGGAGCGTTAGAGCTTTTCCACGACGAAGGCGCAGCGCCCCCGGTTCCGCCCCCCGTCGGGCAGGTCCATGAGTTCGTCGATGAGGATGCGCACGCCCTGCGCCATGAGCAGGGCGCGCAGCTCCTCCGGCGGGTGGGAGTCATAGAAGAATGGCTGGTTGAACATGGTATCGACGAAGGCCTCGTTCGCCGAGCCGCCGGCCGTCAGCATCAGGCGGCCACCCCGTGGCAACCCGGCGATCACCCGCGCCAGGAGGGTCGCGTGCCAGCGGCGCTCCAGATGAAACAGCGAATCCCACAGCAGTGCGCCCTGGTAGGGTTCGGCGCAGGCGTAGGTTTCCAACCGCGCCTCGATCCAGCGTTGCTTGGGAAATTCCCGCCGCGCATGGGCCAGCATGGCGGCCGCCTGATCGACCCCGAGCACGCGATGCCCCTGGGCGAGGATGGCGGCGGCGACCGGGGTGCCGGTGCCACAGCCCAGGTCGAGCAGGGTGGCGCCGGGCTCGAGCTTTTCCAGGAGCACCTCCAGGTAGCGACGCTCGTCGTCCCTGAGGCTGACGCGGGCCTGGCGAAAGGTATCGGCGACGGCGTTGTAGGAGGTCTTGTTCATGGCGTGGGCTCCCTGGTCGTCACGGGAGCTTAGCCCACCCCCAGGTAGGCCGCCTGCACCGCCTCGCGCGTCAGGCCCGTACCGGGCACGCCGGACTGCACCACCCGCCCGCTTTCCAGCACGAAGGCCTGATGGGCATAGTCCAGGGCGATGGCACTGTTCTGCTCGGCCATCAGCACACTCAGGCCCTCCTCCCGATTGAGCCGGGCGACGCTGGCGAAGATCTCCTCCACCAGTAGCGGCGCCAGGCCCATGGAGGGTTCGTCCAGCAGCAGCAGGCGAGGCCGCGCCATGAGGGCGCGACCCAGGGCGATCATCTGCTGCTCGCCACCGGAGGTCAGGCCCGCCAGCTGTCGGCGCTTGCCAGCCAGGCGCGGAAACCAGGCATAGATACGCTCCAGCTCCTCCCGCTGCGCGGCGCGCCCAAGGCGGCGAACGAAGCCACCGCTGAGCAGATTCTCTTCCACGCTGAGCCGCCCGAAGCAGTGGCGGCCCTCCAGCACCTGGGCCAGGCCGGCGCGGACCCGGGCATCGGCCGACTGGCCCGCGAGGTCCCGCCCTTCATAGCGGATGGCACCGCGGACCAGGCTACCGCGGGCAGCGCCGAGCAGCCCCGAGAGGGCCTTGAGCGTGGTGCTCTTGCCGGCTCCATTGGCGCCCAGCAAGGCCACGACCTGCCCCTGGCCGACCTGCAGACTAACGCCATCGACGGCCAGGATGGCGCCGTCGTAACGGACTTCGATGGCCTCGACCGCCAGTAAGGGGGTGGTCGTCATGCCTCAGCCCTCCTTGCTGCAGTCACGCGGCGTGATGCCCTTTTCCTTGGCGTACTGCCTGGCCGAGGCTTCGATGATCGGCCGCAGGAAGGCGCGATCGGCCTGCACCCAGTCGCTCACCAGCTGCCATTTCTCGCCATCCCACTGTTGGATGCGGATGGCGCCGCCGCCTTCGTGGTCGGCGCAGGAGAGCTTGAGCGGCTGCACCAAGCCCTTGGCGCCCAGGGCCTGCAGGCGGGCATCGTCCAGGTTCAGGTGCTCGAAACCCCAGCGCACCTGCTCGCCGCTGAGGGGTTTGTCACCGTACTTGGCCTGGGCCAGGCGCAGCGCCTCGACGTTGAGGATGCCGTTGACCACGCCGAGGTTGTAGTAGACGGTGCCGAAGCGCTTGGGATCGGCGAGGTCACTCTGCCCCTTGGCCACCACGTCGCGCGCGATGCCCTGCAGCACCGGGAAGTCGGTGCCCGAGGGGTGGGTGGTGATGGCCAGGAAGCCCTTGGCCGCCGCCCCGGCCGGGCGGACGTCCTCCTCGGAGTTGCTCCAGATGTTGCCGATGATGTGGTCGACCGGATAACCAACTTTCTGCGCGGTCTTGATCGCCACCGGATTCATCACCCCCCAGCCGCGCAGGATCACCCAATCGGGCTTGATGCGGCGGATGTTGAGCCACTGGGATTGCTGCTCGTTGCCCGGATGCGGTACCTCCAGCAGGGTCAGCGCGAAGCCGTAGCGATCCGCCAGCTGCTGCAGCACCTCGTTGGTTTCCTTGCCGTAGGGCGAGCCATGGTAGAGGGTGACGATCTTCTTGCCCTTGAGGCTATCGACCCCGCCGCCCTGCAGGGCGATCCAGTTGAGGATGGCCGAGACCTCCGAATAGGGATTGAGCTGCAGCGGGAAGACATAGGGAAAGACGCTGCCGTCAGTGGAATCGGTACGGCCATGGTTGATGGTGATCAGCGGCAGCCGGTCGGCGGTGGACCTTTCCAGGGTGGCGTAGGCGATGCCCACCGACAGCGGATTGGTGGCGGCCGCGGGCGCGCCGTTCCGCCCATTCTTCAGGCGCTCATAGCACTCCACGCCCTTCTCGACGATGTATTCGGTCTCGCATTCGCTCCACACCAGCTTGACGCCATTCACCCCGCCGTTGGCGTTGACGTATTTCATATAGTCGATGAAGCCACCGAAGAAGCCGGTGCCACCGGCGGCATAGGGGCCGACGCGATAGCTCTGCAGCGGGAAGTATTGCTCGCCGGCGGCCTGGACCGGACCGAGGGTGGTGAGGCCCAGGGCCAGGACGAGGCTGCCGAGCAGATGACGTTTGCACATGGGGACTTTCCTTGTTGGGGGTGTGCCTTGTGAAGGTGTGAGACCGGCGAGCCTTCTCGCCGGCAAACGGGATGTCAGCGGCGGCACAGGCGTTGCCAGCCGCGGGTGGCCAGGCGGGTCAGGCCCTCGGGTTCCTTGATCAGCACCAGGATGATCAGGGCGCCGAAGGCCATCTTCTGCAGGTTCTCCAGCTGGCCGGCGGCGATGAGGTCAGCGGGTAGCCAGCCGGCCAGGTTGGAGAGCAGCAGCGGAAACAGCACCATGAAGGCGGCCCCATAGAGGCTGCCGGCCAGGCTGCCGAGTCCACCGAGGATGACGATGAAGAGGATCTGGAAAGAGCGACTCAGGTCGAAGCCATGGGGCTCGACGGTGCCCAGGTAGGTGAAGGCCCAGAGCGCACCGGCGATGCCCAGGTAGAAGCCACTCAGGGCGAAGGCCAGCAGCTTGGCCCGGACCACTGACAGGCCCATCACCGCGGCGGCCGTCTCGCGGTCACGGACCGCCATCCAGGTCCGGCCGAGTTCGCCGTGCACCAGTCGCGCCGCGAAGGCGAACAGCGCCAGCACCACCACCAGGGTGGCCAGATAGCGCCCCAGCGGCCCGCTGAAGTCCTGGCCCAGCAACACCAGCGGCGGCGCGCTGATCACCCCCGAGGCACTGCCATGGGAAAACCAGTCGAAGCGGGTCAGGGCCCAGAGGATAGAAAACTGCGCGGCCAGGCTGGAGACGATCAGGTAGAAGCCGCGAATCCTCAGGCTGGGCAGGCCGAACAGCAGCGACACCAGGGCTGCCAGCAAGCCACCGGCGAACAGGCACAGCGGCAGGGGCCAGCCCAGGCGCACCTGCAGGTTGTAGGTGGCGAAGGCGCCCACCGCCATGAAGGCGGCCGAGCCCAGCGACAGCTGGCCGGCATAGCCGGTGAGCAGATTGAGCCCCAGCCCGGCCAAGGCCAGCACCAGAAAGGGAATCAGCAGGGCATTGAACAGGTAGTCGGTGCCGACCCAGGGCACCACACCGCAGGCCAAGGCCAGGAGCGCGACCAGCGCCAGGCGAGCGGGTCGCAGCGCAGGGGCACGGGGGGACAGCGGACGCGCCGTCAGGGCGTCGAGGGAGGTGGTCATGGGAAGTCCTCTAGACGCGCTCGACCGTGGGTTCGCCGAACAGGCCGACCGGTCGAATCAGCAGGAATACCAGGGCGAAGGCATAGGGAAACCAGTTCTCCAGGCCGCCGCCGATGAGGGGGCCGAGATAAACCTCGGCGAGTTTTTCGCTGGCACCGATCAGCAGGCCGCCGACGATGGCCCCGGTGACCGAGGAGAAGCCGCCGATGATCAGCACCGGCAGCGCCTTGAGTACGATCAGCGACAGCGAGAACTGCACTCCCAGCCGCGCGCCCCAGAGCAGGCCCGCCACCAGGCCGACGCAACCGGCCACCGCCCACACCAGCACCCAGATGCGCGGCAGACGAATGCCCACTGCCTGGGCCGCCAAGGGATCGTCGGCCACGGCGCGCAGGGAGATGCCCAAGCGGGTGCGCTCGAACAGCAGCGACAGTCCGATCACCAGCACCGCCGCCACCGCCGCGGCGAACAGGTCGAAGGTCGACAGCAAGAGATCGCCCACCTCCAGCGGGGTATCCTCGATACCCAGGTCCAGACCATGCACCTGGGCGCCCCACAACGCCTGGGCGGCGCCCTCGAGGAAATAGGCCAGGCCCAGGGTGGCCATGAACAGCACCAGCGGCGAGCGATTCACCAGCGGCCGCAGCACCGTGCGCTCCACCGCCACCGCCAGCAGCACCATGACGCCCAGGGTGCTGAGCAGCGCCAGCCAGCCGGGCAGCCCGCGCTCCACCAAGCTGACGTAGGTCAGGGCGGCGAACAGCAGCATGGCGCCCTGGGCGAAGTTGAACACGCCCGAGGCCCGGTAGATGAGCACGAAGCCCAGGGCCACCAGGGCATACATCACCCCGGCGAGCAGGCCGCCGAGCAAGACTTCCAAGAAAAACGCCATGGTTTTCTCCCTGAGGCGTCCAATGTCCTTAGAAGCTGTTTACGATCTCGCGAGCTAGAGCCAAACAAGGCGGAAAGGCCTGAGGAAGCGGAGTTTACGAGTGGTAAATGAGCATTCCGAAGGTCTTTCCAACGCCGGTTGGCCGACGCGCAGCAGATCGTCAACAACTTCTAGTGACGGGTCCCGAGATAGGCGGCGATAACCGCCGGATCCCGGCGCACCACGGCGGGTGCGCCGTCGGCGATGAGGCGACCGTAGTCCAGCACCACCACGTGATCCGCCAGCTGCATCACCACCTGGATGTCGTGCTCGATCAGCACCACGGTGACCCCGTGCTCGCGGTTGATGGCCTGGATGTAGCCGCTCAGCTCGCGCTTCTCCTTGGCGTTCATCCCGGCCATGGGTTCGTCCAGCAGCAACAGCCGCGGCTCGGCCGCCAGCGCCCGGGCCAGCTCCACGCGCTTCTGCAGGCCATAGGGCAGGCTGCCCACGGCAGTGTCGCGCCAGGCCCCCAGTTGCAGGAAATCCAGTGCCCGCTCGGCCACTGCCCGTTGCGCCCGCTCTTCGGCCGGGGCGCGGCCCAGGCGCAGGGCTTGCTCCAGCCAGGAGGCCCGCCGATGGCGGCCGCGCCCGGTGAGCACGTTGTCGAGCACGCTCATGCCCTTGAACAGCGCCAGATTCTGGAAGGTGCGCGCCACTCCGGCGTGGGCCGCGGCCTGCGGGCGACGCAGCGCGCGGCTTGATCCGGCCAGCCGCACGCTACCCCGCTGCGGTCGGTAGAGGCCGTTGATCACGTTGAGCAACGAACTCTTGCCGGCGCCATTGGGCCCGATCAGGGCGCAGATCTCGCCTTCGCGAACCTGGAAGCCGACCTCGGCGAAGGCCGTGACCCCGCCGAAGGCCAGCGCCAAGTCGCTGACCTCCAGAAGGACCGGACGCGTGGCCAGGCTCGCGCCCATGGTCTAGGCCGCCGCCTGGGCCGCGGCCCGGGCTTCGAGTTCGCGCACCAGCGGCAGCACCCGCCGGCCGAAGTACTCCACCTCTTCCTGGAAGTGCAGGAAACCCGCCAGCACCAGGTCCACGCCCACCGCCTTGAGGGCGACGATGCGCTCGGCGATCTGCTCGGGGGTGCCGATCAGGTTGGTCTTGAAGCCGTCGTTGTACTGCACCAGGTCTTCGAAGCTGGACTTGGCCCAGTTGCCCTCGCCTTCCGGACTGGCCGCGCCGGCATTGCGCGCCTCATGACCGAAAGCCTGGACCGCCTCCGGGTTGGCCTTGGCGATGATCTCGTCGAGCACCGCGCGGGCCTCGGCCTCGGTGTCCCGGGCGATGACGAAGGCATTGACGCCGACCTTGATCGAATGACCGTTCGCCGCGGCCTTGGCGCGCAGGTCCTCGACCTGGGCGCGGATACCCTCGGGGGTGTTGCCGTTGGTGAAGTACCAGTCGGAGACCCGCGCCGCCATGTCCCGTGCGGCGCGGGAGCTGCCACCCTGGAAGATCTCCGGGTGCGGCTGCTGCAGCGGCTTGGGTTTGAGGGTGTAGTTACGGAAGCGATAGAAGTCGCCGGCGAAGCTGAAGCTGTCCTGGGTCCAGATGCCCTTGAGGGCGCGGATGAATTCCTCGGAGCGCCGGTAGCGCTCGTCGTGGTCGAGCCAGGGCTCGCCGATGCCGTGGAATTCGCCCTTGAACCAGCCGGACACCAGGTTGATGGCGACCCGGCCATTGGTGAGCTGGTCGATGGTCGCCAGCTGCTTGGCCGCCAGCGCCGGATTCCAGGGGCCGGGCAGGATGGCGGCGATCACCTTGAGCCGCTCGGTGGCGGCCAGCAACGCATGGCTGAAGGCCACCGATTCATGCTGGTACTCGGCGCCGTAGCCGGCGGTGAAACGGATCTGCGTCAGGGCATAGTCGAAACCGGCCTGCTCGGCGAGCTGGGCCAGCTTGCGGTTGTAGTCGATGCCCCAGTGGGTGCGCTGCTCGATGGTGCTGACCACCAGGCCGCCGCTGACGTTGGGGACCCAATAGGCGAATTTGACGGGGACGTGGGACACGGTTGTTTCCTCCAGGTGACGCCGCCGTCGAGGGCGGTCGAGATGATGGCTACCCTGGACTAATCAAGAACCGGACCAACAAAAATAATCCTTACAAATCAATCATTTAAAAGAAAATCTTGGCATCGACAGGCTGTTTCGACCCAGGCAGCTGTTGGGTCCCTGTCTCCTCCGCAACAGCAGGCAGAGGCTCTGGCCTGGGCTTTTGCCCGATGACTGTCCAATATCGAAAACGACGACGCCCGGAGGACCAAGGGCCGCTCCGGGCGTCGCAGGGGAAAGAACGAGGAGTTAACGCGCCCGCAGGTGCCGCACGTAGCGATCGCCGATGAACTGGATGCCGCACACCAGCACCACCAGTATGGCGATCACTACGGCCATCACCTGGGTGTCGTAGCGCTGGTAGCCGTAGCGGATCGCCAGGTCGCCGAGACCGCCCGCGCCTATGGCGCCGGCCATGGCAGAGGCGCCGATCATGGCCACCAGGGTCACGGTGAAGCCGCCGATGATGCCGGGCAGTGCCTCCGGCAGCAGCACGTTGAAGACGATGTGGCGCCGCTCGCAGCCCAGCGCCTGGGCCGCCTCGATCACCCCACCGCCGACCTCGCGCAGGCTGACCTCGGCGATGCGGGCGAAGAACGGCGTGGCGCTGAGGGTGATGGGCACCACCGCCGCCCAGACGCCGATGGTGGTACCGGTGATCAGCCGCGTCAGCGGGATCAGGGCCACCAGCAGGATGATGAAGGGCGTGGCGCGAAAGGCGTTGATCACCGTGCCCAGTACCCGGTTGAGGGTCGGCGCGGCGAAGATGGCGCCGCGCCCGGTGGTGACCAGCACCACCGCCAGGGCGATGCCGGCGAACCAGACGATGGCCGCGGACACGCTGACCATGGTCAGGGTATCGAGAAAGGCCTTCCACAGCGCCTTGAGCATGAAGTCAGACATAGCCCAGCACCTCCGCCCGGGCAAACAACCCGGTCTGGGTCAGGAAGCTGGCCAGCCGTCGCTCCGGTGCTGCGGTCGCCACCAGCAGGCGGCCCAGGGCATGCCCCTGGATGCGGTCGATACCGCCATGCAGCAGTTCGACCGGTGCGCCGAGGGCCTGGCCCAGCGCCTGGAAGTCAGGCTCCGCGCCCTGGCCGTCGTAGTGGAGCTCCAACACGGCCCGGGCACCAGACTGCCGGGTGGCACTGAGCTGCCTGGCCAGATCCGCTGGCAGCTGAGCCGCCAACGGTGCCAGCAGCGCCCGGGTGGCCTCCGCCTGGGGTGCGCCGAACAGCTGCCACACCGGTCCCTGTTCGACGATGCGCCCGTGTTCCAGCACCACCACCCGGTCGCAGATCTGGCGAATCACCGCCATCTCGTGGGTGATGAGCACGATGGTCAACCCCAGGCGGCGATTGATGTCCTGCAACAGCGCCAGGATCGACTGGGTGGTCTCCGGGTCCAGCGCCGAGGTAGCCTCGTCGCAGAGCAGCAGCTCGGGCTTGAGCATCAGGGCACGGGCGATGCCCACCCGCTGCTTCTGGCCGCCGGACAGACGGGAGGGATAGACCTGCTCCTTGCCCTGCAGGCCCACCAGTTCCAGCAATTCCCGGGCCCGGGCTTCGATCTCGTCACGACGAAAACCGGCGGCCTTGAGCGGCAGCGCCAGGTTCTCCAGCACCGTCTGCGAGGCCAGCAGATTGAAGTGCTGGAAGATCATGCCGATGCGCCGCCGCAGCGCTACCAGCCGGTCGCCCTGCAGGGTGCCGATGTCGACGCCGTCGACCAGCACCTGGCCGGCGCTGACATCCTCCAAACGGTTGAGGGTGCGGATCAGGCTGGACTTGCCAGCGCCACTGCGGCCGATGATGCCGAAGATCTCGCCACGCGCGATGCTGAGGTCGATGTCCGCCAGGGCGGTCACCGGCAGCGCGCCGCCGGTATAGACCTTCTGCACCCCGCTTAGGCGCAGATGCTCGCGCGCGGAGGCGGCTTGGGGCTCGAGGGGCGGCTGCGCCGCCGCGGCGGGTTTACGCAGGGCAGTGCTCATCGGGCGGCCTCCTGCCGATTCAGCCAGGCCAGGCTGTAGAGCTGCGGATTGCCATAGGCCTGGGCGATGGCCTCGCGCACCCGCGGATCGTTCTGGAACACCTGGATGAAGGTACGGATCGCCGGGTCATCCGCCTTTTCCGGCTTGGTCACGAATCTCAGGGCATAGAGGTGGCCGCTGGCCTCGTCGTCGCTGAACAGCAGCGCGCTGTTGGGATCCGTCGTGCCGGCCGCGAGGATGTGCGAAGGATAGCTCTGCGCCAGGGTCACATCGTCCAGCACCCGCGCCAGTTGCGGCCCGGGCAGCTCGATGAACTTCAGTTGCTTGGGATTGGCGACGATGTCCTGCAGGCTGGCCTTGGGTCCGGCGTCGGGCCGGAGCTGGATCAGGCCGGCGCGGGCATAGAGGTGCAGCCCGCGCCCCTGGTTGACCGGATCGTCGGCCACCGCCACGGTGGCGCCGTCCGGCACCTCGGCAAAGCTTTTCACGCGTTTGGAATAGAGGCCGACCTTGTTTTCCACCCCGTAGGCGATGGGCACCAGGCCGTAGCCGTTCTGGGCATTGGCATTTTCCAGGAAGGGTTGATGCTGAAAGTAGTTGACGTCGATGTCGCCATGGGCGAGCGCCAGATTCGGCGTGTTCCAGTCGCTGAAGGCGACGATCTCCACCGCCACGCCCCTGTCCCGCGCCACCTCGGCGGCGCGCTCCAGGGCGGCGTTCTGCGGACTGTCGTTGATGCCGAGGCGAATCTTCTGCAGCTCGGCCGCCTGGGCGGACAGCGCCAGGGTCGTGCTCGCCAGGAGCAGCCCAAGGCGCTGGAAAATCGGGGGAATAGCCATGGGAGACCTCGAGATGTCGAGGGCTCGTCCGGTGGTCCGGTGGAACCCGTAAGGGAAAAGGGATCAGCTGCCCTTCTGGTCGGGCGCATCGACGAAGAAATAGTCCTGCCAGCTGCTGGGCTGGTTGCGGATGGCCCCGATGCGATACATGAACTCCGCCAGCTTCAGGGTGTTCTGCGGCGCCGTGTCGAAATTGACCTCGGGGCTTTCGATGATCTGCTGGATCAGTGCCGGATCGAGACGTGAATTCTCGACCTTCACGTAGGTACGGGCGGCGGCGGCCTTGTCCTTCTCGATGATCTGCCCGGCCTCGATCAGCGCCTCGCGGAAGGCCTTGTAGGTCTTGGGATTGTCCCGGCGGAATTTCTCGGTGACGAACACCAGGTTGGGCGAGACGGCCCCTCCGAGCACGTCATAGGAACTGAGCACCTTGTGCACCTTGCCGCTGGCCAGTTCCTGCTCCTGGAACGGTGGATTGGCGAAATGGCTGTTGATCTCGGTACCACCGGAGATCACCGCGGCGGTGGCATCCGGATGGGGCACCGCCACGGTCAGGGGATCCAGGCGATTCCAGTTCTTCTCGCCGAAGGCCTGGGCGGCGGCGTACTGCAGGAAGCGCGATTGCACCGAGACGTTGACCGCCGGTACGGCGATGCGGTCCTTGGCGGTGAAGTCGGCCAGGGTCTTCACCTGCGGGTTGTTGGTGACCAGGTAGTTGGGAAAAGCCCCCAGGCTGGCCACGGCCTTGACGTTCTGCCGACCATGGGTGCGGTCCCAGAGCGTGAACAGCGGTCCGAGCCCGGCGGAGCCTACGTCCACCGCCCCCGACAGAACCGCCTCGTTGACGGCCGCGCCACCGGACAGCTTTATCCAGTCGACCTTGATGTCGACGCCCTCCTGCTTGCCGTGCTTCTCGATCAGCTGCTGGTCACGCAGCACATGGAGGATCACATAGGACACGCCGAATTGTTCGGAGATGCGCAGGGTACCCTCGGCCTGGGCCGCCTGGGGTGCGGCGATCAGCCCGGTGAGCAGGCTGACGGCGAGTCCCAAAGCCAGGGGACGACGGGTGAAGGGAAAACGTAAGGGCATCGTGGCACGCTCATCCATGGAATTGGCTTATAGCCTAATAAAGTTGTTCAGCGTTTTTGAAATAAGGATGGGTTATATGGATAGGCCGAGTGGCGGTGTGGCTTTTCCCTCACCCCAGCCCTCTCCCAAAGGGAGAGGGGGCGCTAGCGTACGTAGGTTGGCGCTGAGCTCCGATGGAACCACTCCCACTACCTGGCGCCTGGTCCGTAGGTTGGCGCTGAGCAAAGCGAAGCCCAACGGGCCAGGGACACCTGAACCACTGCCCTACTCCCGCGCCGCCTGCCGCGGCTGGTCCGGCTTGGCTACCTGAAACCCCTCCGCGAAGGTCCTCTGTGCATCCAACCGCTGCGGAATCAGGCCACTGCGATGGTAGAAATCCGCTGCCGCCTGCTGGTCGGCCACCACCTGGCGGTCGATGGGCTCCCAATGCAGGTGGCGTCTTTCGAATTGCAGACGGGCCACCGCCTCGGGAAAGCCGATGATCTGCGCCAGGGTCCTGGCATAGCTGTCGAGGTGGGCGTAGCCCCAGCGCTGGGCAGCGGCCAGACGATTGAGGTAGTCCTGCAATGCCGCGCGCCGAGCCGGATCGGCCAGAGCCGTGTCGGTGGCAGCCAGGAAGCTGTTGCCCGCCCAGAGCCCACGGCCGTTGACCAGCACCCGGGCGCCGTCGACCTGTTCGGCCTGGGCGGTATAGGGCTCCCAGGTCGCCCAGGCATCCACCGAGCCATTGGCCAGGGCCATCTTGGCGTCCACCGGGCCGAGGAAGCGAAAGCTCACGTCCTTGGCCGTCAGGCCCACCGAGTCCAGCGCCTTGAGGGCGATGTAGTGGCCGATGGAGCCACGCCCGGTGGCGATGCGCTTGCCCTTGAGATCAGCCGCGCTGCGCAGCGGCGAGTCGCGTGGCACGATCACCGCCGTACCATAGGGATCGGACTTGTCCACGGCAATGGCCTTGACCGGCGCGCCGGCAGCCAGGGCGAACAGCAGCGGACCATCGCCGATGATGCCGGCATCCACCGCGCCGGCATTGAGCGCCTCGGCCAGGGGCGCGGCGGCGGGAAATTCCGCCCACTGAATGCGATAACCCGGCAGGTCGCGCAGGCCATCGGCGGCCTCCAGCTGGGCGCGCATATTGCCCTTCTGGTCGGCGATGCGCAGGGTCAGGGGCTCGGCGGCCAGGGCCACGCTGGCGGCGAGTAGCAGCGGTAGCGCCAGCAGGGTACGGCGGATGAGAGTCATGGTTTGGCTTCCTGGGTAAAGACACTGGCATCGGCCAGGGCGGCGACGTCGACCGGCTTGGGCAGCACCTGGAGTTCGCTGAAGAGATCGGCCACCTGCTGCACCGCGACAAGGTCCGCCGGCCGCACCGGGCGCAGGCCACGGGAGGTGCGGGTGGAGATGGCCACCGCGGCGCCTTCCGGCAGGCGCGTCAATTCGGCGTAGACCCGGGCATAGTCCTGCGGATGAGCGACTGCCCAGGCCCGTGCCTGGGCCAGGCGCCCGGCAAAATCGGCGATGGCGGCGCGCTTGGCTGGATCCTCCAGCGACGCTGGCGTGGCAGTGAGAAAGCCCAGGGCAGTGGTCAGCCCCTGGCCGTCGCGCAGCAGCCGGGCGCCGTGCTGCTCGGCGATGCCCAGATAGGGATCGAAGGTCGCCCAGGCCTCGATCTGCCCGGCGTTGAAGGCGGCACTGGCATCGGTGGGTAGCACGAACTTGACCGTCACGTCCTCACGCTTGAGTCCGGCCTCCTCCAGGGCGGCATAGAGCAGGTGCTGGGAGATGCTGCCCTTGGCCGAGGACACCACCACGGTGCGCCCCTTGAGGTCCCTGACCGAACGGATCGGTGAATCAGCCTGCACCAGCAGCCCATTGGCCTGGGGATAGCCGACATTGGTGGCGATGAGCTTGAGCGGCACGCCGCCGGACGCGGCCATCAGCACCGGCAGGTCACCGGCGTAGGAGGTGTCCACCGCGCCAACGCGTTGGGCCTCGAACAGCGGCGCGGCGCCCTGGAAGTTGGCCCAGCGATAGCTATAGGGCGCGCCTTCGAGGGTCCCGGCGGCTTCCATCATGGCGCGCAGCCCCCGGGCCTGGTCGCCCAGTACCAGGGTCACCCCGGAAAGATCCGGAGCCGCCTGGGCCTGTCCCAGCAGCAGCGCCAGGCCCAGCGTGGCGAGCAGTCGCTTCATTGCGCGTACTCCCGGCCCTCGTGGCGCTCCAGCTGGCGCACCGCCGCGTCCCAGTGACGAATATGGGCGCCGCGCGCCAGATTGCCGGGGATGAGCTCGCTGACCTTCTGGGCGACGGCGTCCGCGGCGATCACCAGTTCGGCACCGCCGCTCTGGGCCGCCAGTTGCGCCGCGCATGAACGCTCCAGGTAATAGAGGTGCCAGAAGGCCTCTTCCAGACTTGCGCCCACGGTGAGCAGCCCATGGTTGCAGAGGATCATCGCCGGGTGCGCCCCGAGGTCGGCCACCAGTCGACTCTGCTCGTCCAGATCCAGGGCCACGCCCTCGTAGCCGTGATAGGCCAGGCGGCCAAAGAATCTCATGGCGTGCTGGGAAATCATCAGCAGTCCGCCGCGCTGGGCGGACACGCCGATGCCTGCCGCGGTGTGGGTGTGCAGCACCGCATGGAGGTCCGGCTGGGCGCGATGGATGGCGCTGTGGATCACGTAGCCGGCCGGGTTGATGCCCAACCCGGTGGGGTCGAGGACGATCTCGCCGTCGATGTCCACCTTCACCAGCGAGGAGGCGGTGATCTCGTCGAAGGTCTGGCCGAAGGGATTGATGAGGAAGTGCGCGTCCGGCCCCGGCACCCGTAGCGAGAAATGGGTGTAGATATGGTCGGTCCAGCGTTCGCGGGCGGCCAGGCGATAGGCGGCGGCGAGCTTGACCCGCGCCTCCCATTCGGCGGCGGACACCTGGGCGCGGACGCTGGCGAGGGCGTTGTGGAAGGCGGTCATGCAGCGGCTCCAGAAGCAGAAGAGGCGCCAGAGCGACGGGCGTTGCCCTGGTCTGCTTAGAACCTAACGTTGTGAGTCGCCGAGACGGAAATATCGAATGCGCATAACCTAAGATGCACAAAATTGATAACCAAAACCTAAAATTATGCGAATTATGGTTTTCAGCACAGAACCAATCGATCTAAGGTGCTGGGCGCCAGCCTTGCTTTAATGGCCGTCATCGCCCACCCGTCTCATCCGTGGAGCCCTCCATGACCCTTAGGCTCGACCGCCTGCGCCTGTTCCTGCATGACCTCGCCACCCTGGTCGACGAACACCCTGCCGAACCGCAGCTGCTGCAGCGCGGCGCCGCCCTGCTCGGCGAACTGGTCCGCCATGACGACTGGCTGCCCGAGGACTGCGCCCTGCCCCATCCCGAGCGCTACAGCCAGTACCTGCTGCATACCGATGCCCGCCAGCGCTTCTCGGTGGTGAGTTTCGTCTGGGGGCCGGGCCAGGCCACGCCGGTGCACGACCACCGTACCTGGGGCCTGATCGGCATGCTGCGCGGTGCCGAGCTTGCCCAGGGCTTCGCCTGCGACCCCGCCGGCCGCCTGCTGCCGGAAGGCGCTCCCGTGCGCCTGGAGCCGGGCCAGGTGGAAGCGGTCTCGCCGCGGGTGGGCGACATCCACCAGGTCAGCAACGCCTATGCCGACCGCACCTCCATCAGCATCCACGTCTATGGCGGCAACATCGGCGCCGTGCGCCGCGCCGTCTATGCCGCGGATGGCAAGGAAAAGCCCTTCATCTCCGGCTACACCAATCGCCAGCTGCCCAACCTGTGGGACCTGTCCCAGGAGACCGCCACACCATGACCGCCATCCGCACCGCCGAGGACATTCGCCAGGCCCTGCTCGCCGGCACCGAAGTCGCCCTGCTCGACGTCCGCGAGGAAGACCCCTTCGCCGCCGGCCATCCGTTGTGGGCCGCCAATCTGCCGTTGTCGCGCCTGGAACTGGAGGCCTGGTCGCGGCTGCCGCGGCGCGACGTGGCCATCACCCTCTATGACAATGGCGAGGGCCTAGCGGAACGCGCGGCCGAACGCCTGCACGCCCTGGGCTACACCGACGTGGCCCTGCTCGACGACGGCCTGGCGGGCTGGCGCGCCAGCGGCGGCGAACTCTTCATCGACGTCAACGTACCAAGCAAGGCCTTTGGCGAGCTGGTAGAGGCCCGGCGCCATACGCCCTCGCTGCCCGCCGAGGAGGTCCAGGCGCTGCTGGAGCAGGACGCCGATCTGGTGATCCTCGACGCCCGCCGTTTCGAGGAATACCAGACCATGAGCATTCCCGGTGGGGTCAGCGTGCCGGGTGCCGAACTGGTGCTGCGGGTGGCCGAGCTGGCACCCGATCCGCGGACCCGGGTCATTGTCAATTGCGCCGGCCGTACCCGCAGCCTGATCGGCGCCCAGTCACTGATCAACGCTGGCATTCCCAATCCGGTGGCCGCCCTGCGCAATGGCACCATCGGCTGGACCCTGGCCGGCCAGACTCTGGAACACGACCAGCAACGCCGCTTCGGTGCGGTGAGTCCGGCGACCCGGGCGACCGCCGCCGCCCGCGCCCGCCAGGTCGCCGATCGCGCCGGCGTCGCCCGCCTGCCCTTCAGCGAACTGGAGACCTGGCGCAGCGACGCCCAGCGGACCAATTACCTGATCGATGTGCGCACTCCCGAGGAATACGCCGCCGGCCACCTGCCCGGCGCCCGGTCGACGCCGGGGGGCCAGTTGGTGCAGGAGACCGATCACAGCGCCCCGGTGCGTGGTGCTCGCCTGGCCCTGGTGGACGACGACGGCGTGCGCGCCAACATGAGCGCCTCCTGGCTGGCGCAGATGGGCTGGGCGGTTGCGGTGGTCGACGACATCCCGACCGGCGCCCTGAGCGCCACTGGCCCCTGGCAGGCACCGGCGCCCACGCTGGGGCCGGTGGAGCGCATCTCGGTGACGCGGTTGCAGGAATTGCTGGCCGAGCCGGGCACCCTGGTAGTGGACGTCACCGCCAGTGCCAATTATGTGCAAAGGCATATCCCGGGCGCCGCCTGGGTGCTGCGCGCCGATCTGCCCGCAGCGCTGCCACCAGCCGAGCGCTATGTCTTCACCTGTGGCAGTGGCCAACTGGCCGCCTTCGCCGCCGTCGATGTCCAGGCCACCACTGACCGGCCGGTCCTGCTGCTGGAGGGTGGCACCTCGGCCTGGCTGGCCGCCGGCCTGCCGGTGGAAGCCGGCGAGACACAGCTCTTGTCGACTCGGCGTGACCGTTACCGGCGCCCCTACGAGGGCACCGACGCCCCACGCGAGGCCATGCAGGCCTACTTGGACTGGGAGTTCGGCCTGGTCGAGCAGTTGCGGCGGGATGGCACCAGCGGCTTCCGGGTCATCTAGCCGCTGGTCCGCACGAAGGCCGCCACCCAGGCCGCCGTCTCCACCAGCGCCTGGGAATGGCTCAGGCCGCTGCTCTTGAGCGGCTTGAGATCGTGGTCGGCAGTGGCGATCCACTGCAGCTCGATGCTTGGCGCCAAGGTATAACCGGCCACCTCCTCGCGGGTGCCCAGGGCATCGCGCTCGCCCTGGACGATCAGGGTCGGCGTGGCCAGGGTCGCCAGGTGCTCGGTGCGCAGCCGCTCGGGCTTGCCCGCCGGGTGGAAGGGATAGCCGAGGCAGATGAGGCCAGCCGCACCCAGTTCGTCGGCCAGCAGACTGGCCATCCGCCCGCCCATGGACTTGCCCGCCAGCCACAGCGGCCCGCTTTCTGCCGCGCGCCAGGTAGCGACCATGGCCCGCCAGTGCTCCAGCAGGACGGGGGCCGGATTCGGCGGGCGCCGTTTGCCCTCGGCGCGCGCTCGCGCCATGTAGGGAAAGTCGAATCTCAGGGTACGGACCTCACGTCGGGCTAACTCCTCGGCCAGCTGTTGCAGGAAGGGACTGTCCATTCCCGCGCCGGCGCCATGGGCCAGCAACAGGGTCGCCAGGGGCGTACCTGCGGGTCGGCATTCGCGAAAGCTGTCGAGGTACAACTCGTCTGCCATGGGCTACTCCTCGTCAAAACGCCAGAGCTTAACCCGGCCTTTATTGATCTGGATCAATAAAGCCAGGAGCCTGCCCCTCACACTGGGCGCCTCGAAACCACTGGAGCCCGGCATGACAGCCGCCCTCGCCTGGGACGCCGACCTCATCGCCCGCTACGATCGCGCCGGCCCCCGCTACACCTCCTACCCCACCGCCGTGCAATTCCACGACGGCATCGGCCCCTTCGACCTGCTCGGCGCCCTGCGCCTGAGCCGCCAGGCCGGACGCCCGCTGTCGCTCTACCTGCACGTGCCCTTCTGCGCCAACATCTGCTACTACTGCGCCTGCAACAAGGTCATCACCAAGGACCGCAGCCGCAGCGCCGCCTACCTCGACGCCCTGCGCCAGGAGATGATCCTCACCAGCCGGCACCTGGATGGCGCCCAGCGGGTGGAGCAACTGCACCTCGGTGGCGGCACCCCGACCTTTCTCAATCCCATGCAGCTGCGCGAGCTGATGGCCGATCTGCGGCGCCACTTCACCCTGGCCGACAGCGACCGCGGCGACTACTCCATCGAGATCGATCCGCGCGAAGCCGACTGGAGCACCATGGGCCTGCTCCGCGAGCTGGGCTTCAACCGCGTCAGCTTCGGCGTCCAGGACCTGGACCTGCAGGTGCAACTGGCGATCAATCGCCTGCAGCCCTTCGACGACACCCGCACCCTGGTGGAGGCCGCCCGCGCCCTCGACTACCGCTCCATCAACCTCGACCTCATCTACGGCCTGCCCCGGCAGACCCCGGCCAGCTTCGCCCACACCGTGGAGCGGGTCCTGGAGCTGCAACCGCATCGCCTGTCGGTGTTCAACTACGCCCATCTGCCGCAGCGCTTTCCGCCGCAGCGGCGCATCGAGGCCAGCGAACTGCCGGACCCCGCGGTCAAGCTGGAGATGCTGCAGCGCACCGTGGAGCAACTGCTGGGTGCCGGCTATCGCTACATCGGCATGGATCACTTCGCCCTGCCCGACGACGACCTGGCCATCGCCCAGGAAGAAGGCACCCTGCAGCGCAATTTTCAGGGCTACACCACCCACGGTCACTGCGACCTGCTGGGCCTGGGCGTCTCCGCCATCAGCCAGATCGGCGAGGTGCTCTGCCAGAATACCCCCGACCTCGCCCGCTACCAGGAGCGCCTGGGCCAGAGCGAACTGGCGGTGGCCCGTGGCCTGCGTCGCTCGCGGGATGACCGCATCCGTGGCGCGGTGATCGCCCAGCTGATCTGCCATTTTCAGCTGGATTTCGCCGCCATCGAACGCAGCTGCGAGCTGGATTTTCGCCACTACTTCGCCGACGCCTGGCCGCAGCTCGAGGCCATGGCCGCCGATGGCCTGATCCGCCTCGATGCCCGCGGCCTGCAGGTGCTGGCGCCCGGCCGCCTGCTGATTCGCGCCCTGTGCATGCTGTTCGACCGCTATCTGCCGGGCGACGACAATCAGCGTTTTTCCCGGGTGATATGACCCATGCCTGCCACGACTGCTAAAGTTAGACTTTTGGAACCAGACGAGAAGCGATCTTCCCCCATGACCGAGCCCCTCAAGCTGCGCACCGCCCAGGCCCATTGCAAGGATTGCAGCCTCGCCTCGCTGTGCCTGCCGCTGTCGCTCGATCTGAAAGACCTGGACGCCCTCGACCAGATCGTCAAGCGCGGCCGGCCGCTGGCCAAGGGCGACCACCTGTTCCGCCAGGGCGATACCTTCGGCTCGGTCTATGCGGTGCGCTCCGGCGCCTTGCGCACCAGCAGCCTGAGCGATGCCGGGGAGGAGCAGATCACCGGCTTCCACCTGCCCAGCGAACTGGTCGGGCTATCGGGCATGGATACCGAGCGCTATCCGGTCTCGGCCCGGGCGCTGGAAACCACCACCGTCTGCGAGATCCCCTTCGAGCGCCTGGACGAGCTCTCCGAGCAGCTGCCGCAACTGCGCCGGCAATTGCTGCGGGTGATGAGCCGGGAGATCCGCGACGATCAGCAGATGATGGTGCTCCTGTCCAAGAAGAGCGCCGACGAGCGCATCGCCACCTTCCTGGTCAATCTCTCGGCGCGCTTCCATGCCCGTGGCTTTTCCGCCCAGCAATTCCGCCTGAGCATGTCGCGCAACGAGATCGGCAACTTCCTCGGCCTGGCGGTGGAGACCGTATCGCGGGTCTTTACCCGCTTCCAGCAGAGCGGCGTGCTGGCGGCCGAAGGCAAGGAGGTACGCATCCTCGACTCCGCCCGCCTCTGCGCCCTCGCCGGCGGCCAGCTGGAAGGTTGAGGCTGGGGGTCCTGCCTGAGTGGCAGGACCCTGAGCGTCTAGAAGTTGTAGCTGACCGTCGCGGTCACGTTACGCTCCTCCCCGAAATAGCAGTAGTCCAGGCTGTAGCAGGACGCCACATAGTCCTTGCCCATCAGGTTGTTGGCATTGACCCGCGCCGTGAGCCCCGGCAGCCCGAGCCGGGTGAAGTCATAGGCGAGCATGGCATCCACCAGGGTGTAGGCCGGTACCTTACGGGTGTTGGCCTTGTCCACCCAGCTGGTGCCCACGTAGCGCGCCCCGGCGCCGATGCTGAACCCCGCCAGGGGCCCCGCCAGCTCGTACTGCCCCCACAGCGAGGCCTGGTGCCGCGGCGCCTGGTTCGGCGTATTGCCCTGGGTGCCGTCCAGCGCCTGGGTGTACTCGATATCGGTGAAGGTGTAGCTGCCCAGCAGCTTGAGGCGCTCGGCCAGCTGCAGATGGCCTTCCAGCTCCAGGCCACGGGAACGGATCTCGCCTACCGAGGAATAGAAGTCTTCCTGCGGCAGCTTGGTCGCCACGTTTTCCTGGGTGATATGGAACAGCGAGGCGGTGTAGAAGCTGGTGCTGCCCGGCGGCTGGTACTTTAGGCCCAGCTCCCACTGCTTGCCCTCGGTGGGCTCCAGCGGATTGCCCGCCGCATCGTTGTAGGCATTGGGATTGAAGGAGGTGGAATAGCTCAGGTAGGGCGCCAGGCCATTGTCGAACAGATAGAGTGCCCCGGCCCGCCCGCTGGCCTGGCCGCGGCGCGCGCTGCTGCGCGAACCCGCCAGACGATCCTCGATGCCGATCTCCACCCAGTCCTGGCGTAGACCCAGGGAAAAGCGCCAGCGATCCAGCTCGATGAGATCCTGCAGGTAGACGCCGGTCTGCGCCAGCTCGCGGCGGTATTCGGTGCCGGGGGAGAGGGTCACCTGACCGCCGTAGTTCGGCGCGAAGGCGTCCAGCGGATCCGCCGTGCCACTGGGCCAATCCACATGGGTCCAGCGACGCTGGTAGTCCAGCCCGGCGAGCAGGGTGTGCCGACTGCCAGCCCAGTCGAAGTCCGCCTGCACCAGGTTGTCCAGCGTATAGGCGTGCAGGTTCTCGCGGCCGCCAGAGTAATAGCGATTGAGCAGGTTGCTGTCGCCAACATAGCCGTAGCCATAGACCTGCTCCAGCTCGACCCGCGACTTGGCGTAGCGGAAGTTCTGCCGCGCACTCCAGACGTCATTGAACCTGTGCTCGAACTGATAGCCGACCATCTGCTGGGTCCGCTCGAACTTGTCGTGGTCCGGCTCGCCCTCGAAGAAATGGTTGCTGATGTAGCGACCGTTGCGCCGATAGAGACTGCCCTCGGCCGGTACCCCGCTGTGGTAGCCACCGTCCGGGTCCTTTTGCAGATAGGCCTGCAGGGTCAGGGTGGTGTCGTCGCTCAGGTCGATGGCCAGGCTGGGCGCCAGGGCATAGCGCTCTTCTTCCACGTGGTTGAACTGGGTATCGCTGTGCTGGGCGAGGCCCACCAGGCGATAGGCGATACGCCCCTCCTCATCCAGCGGCCCGCCGAAATCGAAACCGGCGCCGCGCTGGCCGAGATTGCCCAGGGTGGCCTGGACCTGGTGATAGGGCTGGTACAGCGGCTTCTTGCTGGTGAGCGCCACCAGGCCGCCCGGCAGACTGCGGCCATAGAGCACCGAGGCCGGTCCCTTCACCACGTCGATGCGCTCGAGAAAGTAGGGATCGACCTGCAGCGAGCTGAAGGTGCCGCTGTCGCCCATGGTCTTGAGGCCGTCGAGAAAGACGTTGTCGACGCTGTTGTCGGCGAAGCCGCGCATCACCACATAGTCATAGCGATTGGACGCGCCGATCTGGCCGGTGAAGATGCCCGGGGTGTACCTCATGGCCTGCTGCACGGTCTTGGCGCCTTGCTCATCGATCTGCTCGCGGGTCACCACCGAGACCGACTGGGAGGTTTCCAGCAGCCCCTTGCTGCTCTTGGTGGCCACGTTGCTATGGGTCGCCAGGTAGCCATCGGTCTCGCCCAGGGCATTGCCCAGGGCGAAGCCGGTCACCGTGGTCTCGCTGAGAGACGTCACCCCGGTCGCGGCCGCCGACTCCAGGCGATAGCTGCCATCGGCCTGACGCACCGCCTGCAGGCCACTGCCCTGGAGGATCTGCTGGAAGCCCTCGGCCGGTGTGTAGCGGCCCTGCAGCCCCGGACTGCGGCGACCCTCCAGCCCCTGGGCGGGGGCCGACAGCAGTACCCCGCTCTGAGCGGCGAAGGTGCTCACTACCGTGGCCAGGCTACCGGCCTCGATGCGGTATTCCTGGGCAATGGCGGCAGCCTGGGCCAGGCCCTGGGGCGCGGCCAGGCTGGTGATACCCAGCGGTACGGTCAGGGCGAAGACGCGCAGGGCGCGGCGCAGCGGATGCAGGGTGAAACGGGTATGGCGGTGCATGGAGGGCCTCGAAGCGGAGATCGTTTCCCCTAAGCCCCGCGAGAACGTCAAAGGGGAACCGTCGGCGGCAATTTTTTCAGGCGGGCACGATCTGCACCCACCAGGGCAGGCGCCGCTCTACCCGTACCGGCAGGCTGTCGGCCAGGGCGGCCAGCGCGCGATCGGTGTCAGCCAGGGGATAGCTGCCCACCACCCGCAATTGGGCGACCGTGGCGGTGCAGGTCAGCAGGCCCGGTCGATAGCGACCCAGCTCCGCCACCAGGGCCGCCAGCGACCAATCGTCCACCACCAGCCGCCCCTGGCGCCAGAGCTGACGACCCGGATCGACACGACCCAGCGGCTGCACGGCGGTAGGCGTCAGCAGGGCCTGCCTACCTTCCGCCAGGGTCTCGGGCCTGGCCTGGCGTGGCAGCAGCTGCAGAGCACCGCTGTAGGCCGCGACCTCCAGACCGTCGTCACGTGCGCGGACCGCGCAGCAGCCCGCACCGAAGCGCACCCGACCCACCGTCGCCTCCAGCACCGTGAGCGCTGTTCCGCTACGGCTTTCGAACAGCGCCTCGCCGCGCAACAACCGCCAATGGTTCGCAGTCTCCTGCGCCAGCTGGCTGTCGGTGTTGAGCCAGACGCGTACCCCGGCCGCCAGATCGAAGGCGCGGATCTCGCCGACCGCCGTGCTCAGCGCAGCGCTCTGCCCCAGCCGCCAGTCGTCCGGCCGCGCCCAACCAAGGGCCAGACCACCCAGCGCCAGTCCAAGCACCTTGAGCGCCCGCCGTCGTCCCAGGGATTCGCGCCGCGCCAGGGCCATCCGCCCCGACGGGGGCAGACCACTGAAGCGGGCGCTGATCTCCTCCACCCGCGCCCAGGCCATGGCGTGGCGACTATCCGCCTGTAACCAGCGCTCCCAGGCCCGCTCGGTGGCTGGATCCACCTCGTCGGCGGCGAGTTCGGCGAACCAGTTCGCCGCCTCTTCCAGAGGTCCGCCCTGGCTGGGTGTGAGAAGACTCAAGACACCAGTTCCAGGCAATGCAGCATGGCCTGGGCCATGTATTTCTTGACCATCCGCTCCGACACGCCTAGACGCCCTGCGATGACGGCATAGGTGAGCCCTTCCAGCTGTGCCAGCAGAAAGGCCTGGCGCACCCGGCCAGGCAGGCGGTCGAGCAGCGCATCGAGTTCGGTGAGGGTTTCCAGGATCAGGGCCTGGGCTTCCGGCGAAGGCTGTACGGCTTGCGGTCGCGCGGCGAGCGCTTCGAGATAGGCGCGCTCCAGGGCCTGGCGCCGCCAGTGGTTGGCCAGCAATCCCTGGGCGATGGTCGCAAGGAAGGCACGGGGTTCACGCAGCCGTTCCAGCTCTCCTTCCCGGGCCAACAGCCGGACGAAGGTGTCCTGGGCCAGGTCGGCCGCCTGCCCCAGGCAACCCAGCCGCCGCTGCAGCCGCTCGCGCAGCCAGCCGTGGTGGTCCAGGTAGAGGGTCCGGATATGTCCGTGCCGGTCGGACTCGAGCGTCTGCATCACCATCCTCGGAAGCAGCTGACTTCCGATAATGATAATGCTTCTCGATCACAAGATACAGGCCTGTCGCCTTTCAGGGCGACGGAATAGCGTCGCGCTAGAGCGAGATCGGCTTGCGCCCGGCGAAGGCGTGGGTCAGGGTGCCGCCGTCGACCAGATCCAGCTCGCCACCCAGGGGTACGCCATGGGCGATCCGGGAGATGGTCAGGCCCTTGGGCGCCAGCAGTTGGGCGATATAGTAGGCGGTCGCCTCGCCTTCAACCGTGGGATTGGTGGCGATGATCATCTCCTGGAACCCCCCTTCGCTAACGCGCCGTTCGAGTTCGGGCACGCCGATGGCGTCCGGGCCCAGGCCGTCGATGGGCGACAGGTGCCCCTTGAGCACGAAGTAGCGTCCGCGATAGCCGGTCTGCTCCACGGCGAAGACATCCATGGGGCCTTCCACCACGCAGAGCAGGCTGTCGTCACGCCGAGTATCGGCGCAGAAGCCGCAGATCTCGTCTTCGCTCAGGGTGCGGCAGCGTTGGCAGTAGCCGACCCCTTCCATGGCGGCGTTGAGGGCACTGGCCAGGCGCAGGCCACCCTGGCGTTCGCGTTCGAGCAGTTGCAGGGCCATGCGCTGGGCAGACTTCTGGCCGACACCGGGCAGGACCCGGAGCGCATCGATCAATTGGCGAATCAGGGGACTGAAGCTCATGGACTACCGTACTGGAAGGCGGGAGAAACGGGTGTCCGACGGACACCCGCTATTGAAGCGTCTTAGAAAGGCATCTTGAAGCCGGGCGGCAGCTGCATCCCGGAGGTCATACCGGACATCTTGTCCTGGCTGTTCTGCTCGATCTTGCGCACGGCGTCGTTCACCGCGGCGGCGATCAGGTCTTCGAGGATTTCCTTGTCTTCCTGCATCAGGCTGTCATCCAGGCTGACGCGCTTGACGTCGTGTCGGCCGGTCATGACGACGCTGACCAGGCCGGCGCCGGATTGTCCGGTCACTTCGGCGTTCGCCAGCTCTTCCTGCATCTTCTGCATCTTTTCCTGCATCTGCTGGGCCTGCTTCATCAGGCCGGCCATGCCACCTTTCATCATGTCTGCTACCTCGAACTATGAATGGAAAACCGGTCAGGCTTGGGTGTCGACCGGCTCGATGGTACCCGCGCGCACCGTGGCGGCGAACTGTTGCATCATCTGGCGGATGAGCGGGTCGTCCTGGATGGACTGCTCCGCCTGCCGCTGCCGCTCCGCCCGGCGCCGCGCGGCGGCCTGGGCGGGCGTCTCCTGCTCGGGGGTCTGGATGGTGACCTCGAGCGTGATGGGTCGTCCCTGCTGCTGATTCAGCGCATCGTTGAGCCGGCGCTGCTGGTTGGCGTTGAACAAGGCGCTCTGCGCCGGATCCAGGTGCAGGTGCCAACGATCGCCGTCCACCGCCACCAGGGTGCAGTTAGCCGCGATGCTGGCGGTCAACCCGCCCAGCTTGAGGTCGGGGAACAGCGCCTGCCAGTCGGCCGCGAGGCCCGTGGCCGGCTGCACCGCCGGCGTCGGCGCCGCAGCGATTTCGTCGTCAGCCGGATCGCCAAGGCTGTCGAGATAGTCGTCCAGCCCCACCTCGTAGTAATCCTCGGCCGGCGGCGGCTCTTCGTCACCGTCCAGATCGTCACCGGAGGTGTCCGCAGGCAATTCGGCGATCACCGTGGCTTCAGGGGTAGCCTTGACCTGGGGGGTCGGCAGCGCCCGGGATGCGACCGGTGCACCGACTGCCTCGACCGGAGCCGAAGCCGCCTTGGTCGCCACGGGCGCAGGATCCTCCCAGGGGAGATCCACCGGCTCTTCTATTGGGGTGGTATTACTCACTACCGGCGTTGCCTGGACAGGCGCAGGGGGCGTCTCTTGCACTGGAGGGCGCGCAGGCGCAGCCGCTGCCGGAACCGCCGCGGCCACCGGACGGGGGTTGGAGTCAGCCGTGGCCGGGCTGGCTCCCGTCGTCTTTAGTGCCGGTCGCTCGGCAATCGCCGCACCGGCAGGCCGGAAGGCCAGCATGCGCAGCAGGACCATCTCGAAGCCGTGGCGTGGGTCGGGCGCCAACGGCAGATCGCGCCGGCCCACCAGGCCCAGCTGGTAGTAGTACTGGACATCTTCCGCCGGCAGCGTCTGCGCCAGGGTCAGCACCTGCTCGCGATCGCCCTGGCCATTGTCCACCGCATCGGGCAGCACCTGGGCGATGGCCACGCGGTGCAGCACATTGAGTAGCTCGGCCAGCACCCCGCCCCAGTCGGGGCCCTGCTCGGCCAGATGACGGACCGCATCCAGCACGGCACGACCATCCCCTTCCAGCAGGGCCTGGAGCACGTCGTAGACCTGGCCATGATCGAGGGTACCGAGCATGGCGCGCACGTCGGCGGCGAGTACCTTGCCCTCGCCAAAGGCGATCGCCTGATCGGTCAGGCTCATGGCGTCGCGCATGGAGCCATCGGCCGCACGACCCAGCAGCCAGAGGGCATCGTCCTCGAAGGGAATGCTCTCCGCGGCGAGTACGTGCTGAAGATGGGCAACGACCCGCTCCGGCGGCATGTTCTTCAGCGAGAACTGCAGGCAGCGCGAAAGGATGGTGACCGGCAGCTTCTGCGGATCGGTGGTGGCGAGCAGGAACTTGACGTGGGGTGGCGGCTCCTCCAGCGTCTTGAGCAGGGCGTTGAAGCTGTGGGTGGAGAGCATGTGCACCTCGTCGATGAGGTACACCTTGTAGCGACCGCGGGACGGCGCGTACTGCACGTTCTCCAGGAGCTCGCGGGTGTCTTCCACCTTGGTGCGGCTGGCGGCGTCCACCTCGATGAGATCGACGAAGCGACCCTCGTCGATCTCGCGGCACACCGAGCAGCTGCCACAGGGCGTGGAGCTGATACCGGTCTCGCAATTCAGGCACTTGGCCAGGATCCGCGCGATGGTGGTCTTGCCCACCCCGCGGGTACCGGTGAACAGATAGGCGTGGTGCAGCCGCTCGTTGTCCAGCGCATTGATCAGCGCCTTGAGCACATGGGTCTGGCCGACCATTTCGCGGAACGACCGCGGGCGCCATTTGCGCGCAAGAACCTGGTAACTCATCGAGACCTGATCAGGAGAAGACGTGAGGGGAGCACATGCTAACGAAGAGGGGCCGGGAATGCATCCCGCGGCGTGGCCTTGGAGCGATGCCGTGCGGGCTGCGGCTACCTCCCTAGATGAAGGCGGCCAAGCGGCTTTTCAAGCGATCAGGAGGGAAAGCGCCAGCGAAAAAGCCGTTTCAGGCACGCAGGCAGTGGTCTTCACCATCGGCCAAGACCACGCTGGAGACGTAGGCTGCCAGGGCATCCAGCTGGCCACGCAGTCGGGTCACGGTGGCGTTCATCTTGAAGGGATTGCTTGCCTCCTCGTTGGTCAGGTCGATCCTGATCAGCAGCAGGGGCTCACTAGGATGGTAGATGTGGGCGATCAACGTCGCTGCGGTATCGCGTCGGCAATCGATGCGATAGGGATGGAGACCATTGCTCAGGGCGCGTCCTGCGTTTTCGAGTCCGTTCTTCACGATGAATCCTTGGACATTTGTCCAGTAATGATGAGACGGCGCGCATGATGGCATAGAGCCATGAACCAAAACAGTGCATTTCGTCACGAAAGCCCTGTGGAGCGGTTAACCAGGCAGTGCGAGCAGAAGGAGGGAAGAAGGCAGGGAAAAAAAGCGGAAATGGGAAAAGCGGAGGGCAGAAATGGAGGTGGCCCCGCCAGCCACACCCCGGCACACGACATCACCGCTGCGGCTGCTCCCTTCCGGGCCTGACCGGGTAATGTGCAAGCACACCGGTTGATCGTTGAACCGCTCTAGTTAGCAGGTTCTGGGGGATTTTGGATTGTACCTCCATTCGATGCTCAACACATGATTCTTGAGGTGGCGGCTTTGTCACACATTGGTGTCACACAGGCCTGTCACACATGTACGTCATTCGCAGAGGTTCGACCTACTACCTCAACGTTCGCATCGGCGATCAGCACTTACGAATCAGCCTGGGGATACAGGAGCGACGAGCAGCCATCTTCAAAGCCACGGCGAGAGCTCAGCAGGTCGATGAGCATCGGTCTAAGCACCCACAAGCCACCTACAGCGAGCTACAGACGCTGTGTAGGAATATGGTGCTGACGGAGAGACTCGAACGTCTGCCCTCTTCTCCTCCCAATCGTGTCAGTCCTCCTCTACCAGTCAGGGCAAACGGACCGCTGCTGAGCAGGCTTGCAAAGGAGTACGTAGCTGAAGGGAAGCAAGGAGCCTGGAGGCAAGGACAGTTAGCTGACGTTGAACGCACCATCCAAGACTTTTTTGCTTTGATGGGTGATATGGAGGCGGAAGTCTTGGATCAGAAACAGGCCAGGACACTAAAGGAAAGGTTATCCCGCTGCCCTCGGTACTACGGCCTGCGTCCTGAATTCAAAGGCAAGACGCTGCTGGAGATTGTGGAGTCTGGACATCAGTACGAGACCATCACACCAGTGACGATCAACAACCGGCTACGAAAGCTCACCTCTTGGATGAACTGGTGTGTCTCCAATGGATACCTGCAAGCTAACCCCCTGAGTGGAATGAAGGTAATGGAGGCATCAGCTAAGGATGCACGCCTACCCTTTGATCAACGAGACATCACCAACCTCCTCACCCATAGCTCTCTTACTAAGGAAGCTAGGAAGAATCCCTGGAGGTATTGGCTCCCGCTACTGGCACGAACAACGGGAGCACGCTTGGAGGAGCTATCTCAGCTCTACCTTGACGACATCGTGGAAGAGCAAGGCATCACTTGCATCAAGATCGATGATGCTCGACCAGACCAGAAGCTCAAGAACCCTTCCAGCCGACGAATCATCCCTTTGCATCCCGACCTGCTGGAAATGGGGTTACGTGACCACCTAGAAGACTTGAAGCAGGTAGGACATGAAAGGTTGTGGCCTGAGCTGAAGGCTGTCAGAGGAAAGTACGGATATGCCGTATCAAAGTGGTTTGGTGTCTACAGGCACAAGCAAGGGATCACCGATCCTCGAAAGACCTTCCATAGCTTCAGGCACTCGTTCATAGACGACATGAGAGAAGCTGGAATCGCCGATAGCCTACTCAAGGACATGGTAGGTCATGGAGATACAGCAGTGACCTTTGCGGTGTATGGGAAGCGACGTTTCATTGAGCAGATGCTTGCAGCAGTGAGCCAGATAAAACTAACCATAAACCCCTCTTAAACGTTACATTATAACGATTAGACCCAAGGGCCATTCTGACGCTACCCAGTAAACACGCATCTTGTAGCACGTCTGTGGCCCGTTTATCGTTCCCCTCCCCTTGTTTGCTAAGCAATGGCAGCTCGATTTCTGCAACAAGTTTGTACTCGCTAACCTTGAATAGTCATTCTTTATAGATTTTTACAATCCCATTACCCCCACCTATGAAATTTTCACATTTGTGATGCCAAAGTGCCTCATGCCGGTTCACGGAGGCCCCTGAATGGACAATTGTAAGCAGCTTCAGAATTTCGAAGGCGTTGTAGTGGAATCGTTGGAAGCTGAGCTGGAACGTCGGAAGCAACGCCTAGAGCGCGCAAGGGCGGAGTTGCAGAAAAGGTTCGTAGCGTTCGCTGACGAGCAGGACTGCGTAGCGGCCCTAGAGAAAGCGCTGGCTAAGGCCCACAGGTTCCTCTAGGGATCATCAATCGACCGTTAAACGATACCGCTCATCCGATACGCTAACTGGTATCAACAAATAGGCTAACCGACTATTTGATACGCTGATAAAATGATCCCACCTTAATTGATACCGAGGGATCGAGATGAGCCGTACGTTCCTATATGCCCGCGTCTCCACTGCCGACCAAACCACTGACAACCAGTTGCTCGAAGTGCAGCAGTCAGGTTTTGCTGTCGATGCTCGAAGGGTAGTCACTGAGACAATATCCGGCTCTACCCAAGCCAGTGAGCGTATAGGCTTCCAGAAGCTGCTAGAGCGCATGGAGCATGGAGATACCCTGATCGTTACCAAGCTCGACCGACTGGGCCGTAACGCTATGGACGTACGCAGCACTATAGAGAAGCTATCTGAGGAAGGAATCCGTGTTCACTGCCTAGCCTTGGGCGGAGTAGACCTCACCAGTGCAGCAGGCAAGATGACCATGCAGGTGCTATGTGCTGTAGCTGAGTTTGAGCGTGACCTGCTGATAGAGCGTACCCATGCTGGTCTGGAGCGAGCGAAGGCAGAAGGCAAGAAGCTGGGAAGGCCTGAAGCTGTAGACACTACTGAGAAGGTACAGGCAGCCAAGGCGCGTGGATTGACTCAGAGCCAAGCTGCCAAAGACCTTGGCGTAGGTATCGCAACGGTTAAGCGTCATTGGAACAAGGGGTGAACCTTCCACCGTTATCGCAATCATAGTAGGTATGAGTGCTCCAACTCTCATAGACCTTAGCCCCGCCATAGAGCGGGGTTTCTTTTGCCTGCTACCTCACTACATCCTAACTCCAAGCGTTGCACTGAGAGGCGTTTAGGTGGCCTATGCTCAATATTTGAATAAGTCCAAAGGAATACAGCTGCTATCCCAGCTTTCAACTTAACGCTGGGTCGCCCTCGACGATATCTGTCCTATCTATGCATACCGACTATCGGATACTTAACGGTAGATATTTTAGCAAGGGAATGGTTTCAACTAATAGAGAACTACCGTTGGTCGGATTGATATGCAGGGATAAACGGCTGCAACCCTTGGTATTACTGAGTTCTTATATAAACGCTAACTTTAGGCTATGCAACTAACTATATACAATACAGGAGTTCCACGTTATAATAAGCATATAGGGATAGAGAAAGTTATCGGCCCCGGCGGGTTTTAGATATGCACTTTATTAGTTGCAAAATAGCAACTTTGGCAGTATAATAGAGTGAAGAAAAAGAGATATACTTTAAGCTCTATAATGTATAGCTAAATGCTTACATTCAGTTAAGCTATTTGCAGTATTCAAGATTGACCCTCCTGCCTTATACTTAAAGAATAGACAACACGAATAGAACATCCTTAATTGGGTGTTTTCCTGTGGGCGTAAGATTTCCGGGCTGATCATTCCCTTTGTAAGTGATTCGTGGGAGCAACCACCCTCCCCGCTGGCACGGTTAAAATGCTCTCCAATAAGAAAATACAACGCCGTATTCATTCCGTCGTTGGGGCGTCTCTTGCTGCCCGTACCTCCTCTTATGTGGCTCTCAGTTCTAAACCGTCTGTGAATCGTCCAGCAGGCAACGATAACGTGTGAGTTAGGCGTTGCCACCTAATACTCCTCCAGCTCTTGCTATAGAGCTTTGACATCTTTCAGTGTGTTCGCCCTGAGATGTCCTTTTATTCGTTTTACCCTGTCGGATGACTTAATCGGCAGGGTTCGCTCGTTCAAAATAAATAATTTCTCGTTTGAGGATATGAAAAATGACAATAAAAACTATACGCCACTGCTTGTGGTGCTCGTTGGAAATGGAGTGTGCTTCAGCAGGTAAGCTGATCTGTTCCAAATCTTGCCACGGAAAGATGCATCGCCATCGGCTGAAGCTTGGGATTAGCAACAAAGAAATGATTCAACAACTAAAACAACAGAGGTTAGAAAATGAAACAACAGCGTAATAACAACGTTCCACTGCACCTAAGCTTGAAGAGCAGCAATCTCCAATACCTAAACCAATTGGCAGCAGAGAACAGGCTTTCTGCATCTGACATGTTAAACCTGATATTAAACAGGCTACGGGATACGGAACTTTACGAGCTGTTAAGTAGAGCTGATTAGTCCCATGGTTCTCACAGATACTCCCCGTAGCTCTCCCAGACACTCGGGCGTAGCTCTCCCAGACCCCGTAGTAATAATGAATATAGAGATAAAGAATATAAAGATAAAGAATAAAGAAAGGAGAAACGATTTTATGACTTAACACTGAGAAGCTTAGTCCCTCTTAGCTTGGTCTGCGACCTGCGCACGAAGGCCTAATAGAGCAAGAGCAAAAACAGATATTCTTTTTAATCTTATATTCTTTCTGTGCCAAGCTCATGCATTTGTGTTGTTTGAGTGTCAGGGCTTTTAGCCTTTATACATTTGTTGTTTGGTGTAGAGATCGAAGATCGATAGAGAAATAGATTCCCCGAGTGTCTGCCAGACCCACGGGATTATCAGAGAGGAAATATAAATGGAAAATACAGTACGCATCAGACTTGGCGAGCAAGCCACTCAAAGCCTGTTCGAGATTATGAAGCTTTTAAACAAAGACAGTGCAACCCATACAGCTAACATTATTATCAATCAATACTTAAATCAACTCCGTGCTCTTGAGGGCCTAAAAAATGAACACTCAGTTATTTGCTAAATCAGAAAAAGAACTATCTCCCTACTTCGCTGTTTATCGAGAGATTCTAACTGCTACCGGCTGGAAAGGATGGGAGCAGGTAAAACTAAAGAGCCCTGAAGGCAAGATGATCGCTACCGGAGAGGTCCTTGAGGTTGTCCATCCTTTCTCTTGTGAAGACAAGATTCTTTGGTGCTGGATGCTGGACCGCTTTCAGTTTTTCAAAGAAGGTAAAAATATCTGGTTTGATAACCAAGACGAGATTGCAGCCTATACCGGCATCAGCGTCTCCACTGTCAAACGATTTATCAAGAAGCTCAGTGTATCTGGCGTGCTGATCATCAAGCCCAAGCCCATGGGTGGTGCTCGCGTTAGCAACTCGTATGTCATCACTAAAGACTTGGTGTTGGTGCAGAAGGAAGACATCGCTCCCAAGGCCCCTATAAGCCCGCAGGTTGAACGATCAGAAGAAAGTAATATCAGTGCTCAGCCTGACGTATACGTGGAGCCTCAGGCCGCTGGTGAGTCATGGGCAAATGAATCTCTACTGCTGGAAGATTATGAGGGCATTGAGTTCTCTGTTGAGAATGAATCCAGCAGCTATCAAGAGTGGGAGACCTTGCCTCTTGAAGTAGTGCACGAGAAGCCAGTGAATGCTTGTCCGTTTGCCACAGCGCCCACTAAACGGTTTAAGCCCAATGGTTCAGTTAGCGATGAGATGGATTTTTGGTGCAATAAGAATCAGGTAGCTATTACCAATGTGGATGGTCAAACCGTATTCAAACACAAAGGGGAGCGATTCGTGATCAAGGCTGGTGCATTCGTTGAATACAAGGCAACAACGTATAAATCATCAGCACCAAAGACACTCGCTGAAGCTTCTGGAATGAAGCATATGGAGAAATGCTGGGAGGATAGCAACGAAAGCTTACCGTTTTAGTCTGTAGCTTTATCATCTCTGTAATACCAAGGCGCTTACATCCCTAATCTGCTAACGCCTTTTTTGACTATCAAAACATCGAAGAATTAGCACCTTTAAACGGTGTTATGGACCTAGGCTTCCTATCGCCTAAACAAATTAAACTTTATATATGTGGAGCAACAAAATAATGTCCTACCAAACCCTAAATCCTTTCAAAGCTCAATTCACCTTTCCCGTCAAAACTGAATCTTTTTCCTACGATTCAAAAGAATATCGCAATCTGGTGGATCTGGCTTTCTCTCTTTACGAGAACAAAGCTTTCACTCACTGCAAGGTAAAACTGACAGCTACCACCCTGGCAACCTTCTCAATGGGCGTGCTGGAGCTTGCTGAAAAAGGCTACAAACTAGATGCAAATGAACGGTCTACCTCAGCAGGAAACGGCAGCTACGGCCTTAATTTCCTAAAGCCAGCATCCATGGTGGCAGAAGATAAAGAGTTTATTAGCAAGATGGTGCAGGACGCTTATCTGGCTGAAGTAGAAGTAAATGCCAACATTCTCAAGGCCAAGCTTAAGGCTAACGTGCTTGCTGAAGAAAAGCAGAAAGAGAATGAGAAGGCGCTTGCTCAACAAGCAAAGGTAGAGGCAGCAGCTACCAAGAGAGCTGAGATTGAGTATGAACAGCTACTCAAACAGTTTGAGGAGGCAGAACAATGAGTGCTCAGTATAAAGACCTACCTCCTGCATTCTATCGTGCTCTTAAGCTAACTCCAGAGCAACGGGAAGCGAACCTGCGCAAGTCTCCATATTATGACTTGAACAAGAAATATGAACCTCAGAAGCTGAAACGGCTGGCTGATCGTCGCATGAAGTATCTTAAATCTCAGATCGCATTGCAGGTCAGTAGGCTTGCAGAAGTCAAACAAGAGAATGCTCGGATGGCGGCTCTTCTTGCTGCTACTACCGCTGAGATTGAAAAGGTCAAGGTGGCTACTGATAAGGCTAAGCATGAAGCGTTTATGAAGAATCTTCGTGCTAATCAGGCCATTAAAGAGTTTACCGCCAATCTCAGGGGTTCTACTGCTGCTAAACCTATTGCTGCTCCAGTGGCTCCTGTTCCATCTGCTGCTGATGCCCTGCAACAGCTTATCAATAAGAAATACAACCTCAAGTAAAAATAATACTGGCCAAGGATGGCTATATTAAGGAGTAAAAGAATGAGTAATTTAAATCTGAAGGGTGCCTTTCATTCGAGTCTTGAAGGCGACATAACAAAGTATGATTCTGAAGAACTCCAATTCCTCGCATCTGTCGTTGCGCAGGTTGAGGTAGCAGGAGGCCTGGCAACTAGGCGTTCATTAAAGAAAAGTTTCTATGAAGCATCGGTAAGCAAAGCTACGGCCACCAGCCCAATGACAGAGTGTTTTATGGTATTAGCAGATGGTGCTGTTGAGCTTACTAAAATGTCGTCGGATGGTGCCAATATCTTAGAGGCCTACGGAATTACATTTGTTCCAGCGGATGGTATTTCGCATCTACATTATCAGTTAGTTAAAAAGTTTAATGGATCTGTATTGCTAAAAGATATGCTACGAGACAATAGTTTTAAAGCTTTTTATAATCAATCCAAATAATATAATCGGGACAAGGAAGTCCATCTACAGGATAATAAAAAATGAGTGCAACCGAGATTAGTTCTTTTTATTCTTCATTGGGTATACGTGTCCACAAGGGGCAATTCAAACAAGCAGATGCTGCCCTGGATCGTATTTACCAATCAATGTTAAAACTGAAAAGTGAGTTTACCAAAGGGATCGCTATTAATCCCAAGCTGCAATTCAACAGCCTTCAGTTTCAAAAGTCGATTCAACAAGCGCTAAATAAAGTATCAAAGCTTACAACCTTCAACGTGGATAAATTTACTGTTGACGGCTCTCGCCTAACAAGCTCTCTCCAGAGCGCAATCCGGCGTGCTGAATATGGTGCGGGTTCACTACGTGTGAAGGCGATTGTGGAGCGCTCTACAGTGTCTCAGGGAGCGCGTGCAGTAGCGAATCAAGCGCATGGTAATGCAGGTGTAGGCACTGGCCTCAACGGTGGCGTAGGGGGCCTTGTAGGGGCAGGTAGAGCCGGCATTGCGGGACTCGCGGCCTATAGCGGATACGAGGCTATCCAGGGCCTACAGAATCAGATGGACCAGATCCAACAGAACGTTGGCAAGTATGAAATGCAACGTCTCCAACTAGGCGCCAGCGTAGGAGGATCTGCTCAACGTCGGTGGCATAACGCTGAGGCTTTGAACAACATTGCCAACTACACCGGCACCCGCTCAGAGGATCAGATCCAGGGCTATACGAAATTCCAGAAGCAGGCGATGGAATCCGGGATGTCTGCGAGGGCAGCAATCGATTTTTACACCGATATGGCCGTTTCGACACGCGGTAATGGAGGTGATCAGCAATCTATTGAGAGGCAAGCCTATGCAAGTCAACAAATTTTAGGGTTGGCCTATCTGAGATCGGAGGAACTAAATCAACAACTTGCAGATTCTAACCCCGCGATCAAGAAGTACATCCAGCAGGCGTACCTGCAACGTGTTGGCTTCAAAGGAACGGATTCCGAGGGCACCGCCAAGTTTATGTCTGATCTGGGCAAGCGCTTGGTGCTGGTGCAGGACGTACTCAAGGGTTATGACCTCTCCGCCCGCAATGCCGCTCCTCGTGTGGAAGAGCTTGCTAACAGCATCGAAGGTGCCGCTGCTCGCCTTGACAACATCCAGTGGATGGAAAATATCCGACGTGTAGAAGGCCCGTTAACAGAAGCCGTCCGGCGTCGTATCGCTGCGGAGGAAGCATTGTATAAAGCCAGCATTCCACTGCAAGAAAAGTTTATCGAGCTGGTAAAAATTCCATTCGTAGAGAAAATGACGGAATTTACTAACGGTCTTATAGGTCTCGTAGGCTGGATTGATAAGTTTATGAAGACCCCAGACGATCAGAAAGCAAAGCTAGCTGTTGACACTGCTAAAGAGATTGCTCCTGAGGCAGCCGGATACGTTGCTAATAATCATCCTGGTATCAAAGCAATTGAATGGCTATACGATACGCATCCTGTTCTGAAGTTTGCTAAAGATACAGTTGGTGGTTTGTATGATCGAGTGATGGGACCAAGTTGGGGTGATGCCGGTAATCGCTGGACACCTGATTTCCTACCACAATATCAGCGCCTAAATTTCAGCTACGGCAATGCCTATGATGGGCTCCAAATTCCCGGCAGATCACCTTATGTTAGCCCTGTTCAGTTTGGTGAAAATCCGATTGTTAACACGCCAGCTTCTGAAGCAATGAATCAGGTGCTGAACCAAAACTATAACAGTGGGAACACCATCAGCAATGACAATAGCATCATCATCTCACCGGGAGCTATTGTAATCGAAGGTTCTAACCTGTCAGTGCAGGATATGAGCCAGGAATTGGAATCTCAAATCTACGACATCTCACGGCGTATCCAGCAAAATGATTACGCCAACGGAATGATCAACTACCCCGCCACTGGTCGATAGTTATCTAACAACAATAATCTAGGCCCTTAACAGGGCCTTTTTTACGAGTAAATCATGCAGTATTTTATTTTAAACAAAAATAGTAATCTTATCCAAGGCTTCATTTCTTCAAGTTTTACCCCTGCAAAAACACGAACAATATAAGTTTATCCTTGCAAGCGATAAAACCCTTGATCTGTATTTCAAATGGGTGAAGAAGAATCCAGATTCTTATCCTGACGTTTGTGATCTTGCAGCCAAATCAAAATACCTGGCAGATGAGTTTAATCCAGCCGGTAGGAAAACATTCCCAACCTTTTCTAAAGAAGATTGGGAGCCATCTCCACCACCAGCAAATGCACGAGAAGCAGCTATCGCCTCTTGGATTGATCTTCATCCTAAAGCTGATGAGCATGACCTACACGAACGATTCAATACTGGTGTCGTGGCAGGTAAGGCTTATATCCAGAAGTATCGTATGGCGCTGTAGAGCCTTCCGTGAGGGCTAAAACCTGCGGCCCCCGGCATAGGTATAGGGCCGCTACTTTTCGTGCTCTACAGGCCGCATAAACACTGTATTCAAAACATCAAAATCATCATATCCGAGGTATCACATGCGTATATTCGTAAATTACGTCGTTCATGGCAAACGCACCAGCATTGAACTACCCGCCAAGCTTGTTGATATCTTCAACGAGAAGTATCCAGGGCAAAGTATCGGCCCTTTCCTTACAAAGCTTTTGAAAAGTGAGAAAGGTAATCGTATTGGGTCGTCTCTGGTAATGACTCGTCTTGTAGAGGTCCTGCTATGAACATGGACAAGTTCAACAAGTATATGGCAATCCCACAGATCATCCTTTGCTGCTTAGTAATTGCTCAGCTTCATCAGAATCAGGGTATACGCTCTGAGATCCTTGGTCAGTTCGAAGAGCTACAGACCAAGACGGATCGTGCCATCTACTCGCTACAGTCTCAGATCGAAACCAAGTTCAACGCTCTGCGTCAGATGCAAGACGAAAATCAGATTAATAATGAACGGGCGTTGCGTAATCTGAACGAGCGAGTAAAGAATCTCGAACAGAAGCCGGTAGTGATCTTCAACGGTCAGCAGGGCTTCCGCACTCAAGGTCAATCACAACAAAATACTAATTGATAAGAGGGGCTTTGCCCCCTCTACAAATACGTGCACCAAAGCCTAGTAGAGTCTTTATTCCTTCCTGGCTCCCAATAGACTTCTCCAGAAAGTTCGTCCGGCACTTTATAAACTAGTTTAGTCCTCTCTGTAATGAGCGGATTCATTTTCCTAAACCGTAAACCATAACCTTCAGCCATAACTGTCTCTGATGTTTCAAATCTGTATTCCTTGCCGTTTGAAACGATAATAATATCGCCTTCGACTGGCATCCTGCTCTCAGAGTCCAAGTTTTTAAACGAAGCATCTAAAACAATATAACTTGTTTCTGCCTGAGCAGGCAAATCGGAGAATCTATTATTAGTCTTAACAGACTTCATTACTGAGCAAGATCTTGTCGAAACCTCAAAATAGCCAATGCGCCCCAACGACACCCTATCTATTTTGTTTAATTGATAGATATACGCAGACAGATATCTATTATATAAATTAGACTCAGATTTTCTCAAGCTTTCAATTGAACATATGAACGCTCTCCCCAACTCTGTAGAAAACTTTCTACTAAGAAACGGGGCTAAGTATTTACTAGAATTATGAGCATCGTTCTTAATTTCATCACTTTTTATTCTATCAGATGCAAGTTTACGCAGCTCCAATAATTCAGGATTTACATCAGGAATTAGCTTCCTTAGATCCTTATCATCAACAGCTGTATCTCTTCCCAGAGCGAAACGTGTAAACTCATTAGTCATCAGCATCCTAATATTTGCATCGAATGCTGTCTTATCATCACCAGATAAGTTTTGGTATTCACTATTGTCCGTTGAGCAGGTATACGCAGCAACGGAAGAGGAAAAAATAGAGAAAAAAGTCAGGGATGATAACGATAAATATGGCTTCATGCTGCTTCCTTGGCTTAAGCCTAATCATGTGACACAAATCACATCGCTAGGTTAGCAGGAGCTTGAGTCGTAGCATGACCATCCAGCGGGGACGAACGGCTGTATAGGATGACTTTTGCTTGAGGGAGGTAAAGCAGATAGGATCAGCGCCAAGCGCCCTTCTATGTCACACATGAAGGTGCTAAACGGCTGTCACACAAAGGAATTTGGAGCGGAGAATGTCTAAGTAAAACAATTACTTAGCAGAAATGGAGGTGGCCCCGCCAGCCACACCCCGGCACACGACATCACCGCTGCGGCTGCTCCCTTCCGGGCCTGACCGGGTTCACGGTTGATCGTTGCGGGGGGACCGACAGAGCCACCATAACGCCTCACCCTGAGGTGAGGTGCATCATTCTACGCGGTTGGGGCGAAGTTGCAAGCCATACAAGGACTTAGGTTCGCTAAGGTGCCGCCTGCAAGTCCCAGAGCGCGGCGAAGCTGCCCTCCCCCTCGCGCAGCCGCTGCGGCGGACCGTCCTCGACGATGACGCCCTGCTCCAGCACCAGAATGCGGTCGAAGCCGGTCAGGGTGGAGAGCCGATGTGCAACCGCCACCACGGTGCGGCCTTCCATCAACTCCAGCAAGGCCCGCTGGATGACCGTCTCGGAATGGCTGTCCAGCGCCGAGGTGGCTTCGTCGAGGATGAGGATGGGCGCATCCTTGAGAAAGGCCCGGGCGATGCCCAGGCGCTGGCGCTGGCCACCGGAAAGCAGCACGCCGCGCTCCCCCACCGGGGTGTCGTAGCCCAGGGGCAACTCGCGGATGAAATCGTCGCAATAGGCGTGGCGGGCCGCCGCCTCCACCTCGGCGTCGCTGGCCTCCGGCCGGCCATAGCGGATGTTCTCGCGGATGCTGCGATTGAACAGCGCGGTCTCCTGGGGCACCACGGCGATGCGCTGGCGCAGGCTGTCCTGGCTGACCGTGCGGATGTCCTCGCCATCGATGCAGATCCGCCCCTGCTGGACATCGTCGAGGCGCTGCAACAGCCCGATCAGGGTCGATTTGCCGGCGCCCGACGGCCCCACCAGTCCGATCTTCTGGCCGGCCGGCACCTCCAGCTCGAAGCCCTGGAACACCTCACGCCCATCGGGATAGCGATAGTGCACACCGGTGAAGCTCAGGGCGCCGCGCGCCTGGGTCAGGGGCCGCTCGACGTCGCTCTGGCCGTGGGGCTGGATAAGGATGCGCAGGGTCTCGCCGATGGCGCCCAGCTGCTGGGTGGTGTCCACCAGCGCCAGGGCCAGGTCACGGGAGCCGTGCAGGATGCGAAAGGTCAGGGCGCTGACCATGACCACGTCGCCGGCGGTGATGCTGCCGCGGCTCCACAACGCGATGGCCCAGGCCAGCATGCCGCCGGCCATCAGCGACAGGCAGGTGTCGTGGAGTACCCGGGCCTGCTCCAGATGCATCCAGCTGCTGCGCTGGGCACGCGCCTCGACGCCGATGGCCTGCGCCAGTCGCTGCACCTCGCGCTCCCGGGCGGAAAAGGCCTTGATGGTCCAGACGTTCTGTACCAGGTCCACCAGCTCGCCGCCGACGTGGGCCGACTGGGCGGCGAAGCGCTGGTGCCGCGCCCGTCCGCGAATGCCGAAGGCGGTGATCGCCAGGGCCACGATCAGCACGAAGGCCACCAGCGCCCCGGCCATGCGCAGGTCCACGGTGCAGAGCACCACCACCGCGCCGATGAAGTCGACGCAGGGCGGCATGATCTTCCAGGCCAGCCCGCCGTAGATGGCTCCCGCGGCCGCTCCGGTGGCCGAGATCCGATTGCCCAGGGCCCCGGCGAAATGCTGGGAGAAATAGTGCATCGGGTGGCCGGTGAGATAACGGAACAGATCGACGCGCAGATCGGCGCAACTGGCCACCACCGTGCGACAGCCCAGCCAGCCACCGCTGCGCCAGAACAGGTTCTCCAGCACGATCAGCGAGATGAACAGCCAGAACGGCCCCCACACCGCCACCCGGCGCGCCGGATCGGCCATGGCATCGACCAGCAGCTTCATGCCGTATTGCACCGCCACCGCACAGGTCGCCGCGCCGACCACCAGCAACAGCAGGCCGCCGAAGTGCCAGGGTCGCAGGCGGACATAGCGCCAGAGAAAGCCGCCGACCCGCTCCGGCAGGGGCCATTCGGCGCGCCGCTGCTCGCGGCGCCTGGCTGCGCTCATCGCCCCTCTCCGCCTGCCAGTATCTGGCGTTGGCGCTGCAGGACCTCGGCCAGGGGCTCGTGCAGCGCCCGGCGCCCTGCCCCGTCGGCCATGCCGAACAGCCCGGTGGGACAGAGGCGATCATCGTCCCAGCCGGGATAGTCGAGCACCGGATACAGGCAGATGCCCTGCACCGGCACGCCCTGGCGCAGCGCCCGCCCGACCTGATCGGCGACGTGTTCCAGCCAGGCGGCCCGCGCCGGACCTTCGGCCCCCGTCTCGGCGATCAGCAATGGCCGGCCATAGCGCTGGTGGACTTCGGCCAGCATCCCCTGCAGGGGTCGATAGGCCGGATCGTCCGCCGCCAGGGTACCGCCGTCCAGATACCACTGGTTGTCGGAGTAGTAGTTCAGACCCAGGATGTCCAGGTAATCGGGGCGACCGCCCAGGCCGGGCCACTGACGCCCGCAGAGCAGGTCCCAGGCCTCGAACTGGGCCTGGCGATAGGCCTCCGCGGCCTGGCGCTGCTCGGGGCGGCGCGCGGCGACATGGATGAGCGGATCGATGGCAAGGAACCGCGCCTCGGGCAACTCGTCACGAATCGCCTCGATGGCGGCGATGCTGGCGCGCACCAGTTGATGCTTGAGCTCCTGACCGCGGCCTTGGGCGGTGGGATTGAACAGACCCTGGTCGCCGCCGGCCCAGGCCCAGTAGGAGATCTCGTTGATCGGCGCCAGGCAGGGATGGGTCTCGCCCTCCTCGCGCAGCAGCCGGGCGAAGGCGGCGGCATAGCGGGCGAAGGCATCGACGAAGGCCGGTCGCCAGATATCCAGGTGATCGGGCCAGCCATAGTGACAGAGGTCCCAGATGACCTGGACGTTAGCCGCCCGCGCGGCACGCACCTGCGGCAGGACACTCGACCAGTCATAGCGCTCGGCTTGGGCCTCTACGCGGTGCCAGCGAACGCCGTCGCGCACGGTGCGCAGGCCCTGGGCGGCCACCGCGCGATAGTCTTCCGCGGCCCAGCGATCATGCCCAGTGCTGGCGAGCAGATCCAGGCGTCGGCCATCGGCGCGTCTATGGCTGGAGCATTCGAAGCCGGCCATGAAGAAACTCTGGAAGGGCGAGCGCTCGGCCATCACGTCTTTCATGGTGCCTGCCGTGCCAGGCTTTCGTGATGTTCGGCGCTCTCCCCCGCCGCCGGCCCCAGTTCCGCTTCCTCGATGCGCTTGTAGGCGGCCAGCGCCTGACCCACGACCTGGTCCATGTTGTAGTAGCGATAGGTCCCCAGGCGGCCGATGAAGACGACATTGGGTGTCGCCTCGGCCAGGTGTTGGTAGCGCCGGAAGAGCTCGGCGTTTTCCGGGCGTGGAATCGGATAATAGGGCTCGCCTTCCGCACTGGGATATTCGTAGGTCAGGCTGGTGCGCTCGTGCGTCTGGCCGGTGAGGTGCTTGTACTCGGTGACGCGGGTGTAGGGCACCGCTTCGCTGGGATAGTTGACCACCGCCACCGGCTGGAAGCGCGGCGTATCGCGCGTCTCGTGCTTGAAGGTCAGGGAACGATACGGCAGGCGACCGAAGCGATAATCGAAGAATTCGTCGATCGGTCCGCTGTAGACCAGATGCTCATGAGGGATCAGTTCACGGATCTCATGGTAGTCGGTGTTCACCATCACCTTGATGTTGGGATGATCCAGCATCCGTTCGAACATGCGGGTGAAGCCGTGCAGGGGCATCTGCTGGAAGGTGTCGCCGAAGTAGCGATCGTCGGTGGTGGTTCGGGTCGGTACCCGCGCCGTCACCGAGCGGTCCAGTTGCGACGGATCCAGGCCCCACTGCTTGCGGGTATAGCCGCGAAAGAAGGTTTCGTAGAGTTCGCGCCCGACCTGGTTGATCACCACGTCCTCGGAGGTGCGGATGTCCTCGACCGGCTCGGCGCGGGCGGCGAGAAAGGCTTCGGCGCCCTGCTCGTCCAATTCCAGACCGTAGAGGCGATTGAGGGTGGTCAGGTTGATCGGGATGGGCACCTGTTGACCCGCGACGTCGGCCAGGACCCGGTGCTCATAGGGCCGCCACTCGGTGAAGCGCGACAGGTAGTCGACGATGCGCTGGGAATTGGTGTGGAAGATGTGCGGACCATAGCGGTGCACCAGCACCCCGGCATCGTCATAGTGATCAAAGGCATTGCCGCCGATGTGCGGGCGCCGATCCACCACCAGCACGCGCTTGCCCAGCCCCGCGGCCAGCCGTTCCGCCAGCACGCTGCCGGCGAAACCGGCCCCCACGATCAGATAGTCGAAACGCTCGAGCGCCGTTACCGCCATTGGATCTTCTCCCGCATCAGGTCACAGGTGCTGTCCCAGGACATCCCGGTCAGCAGGGCATCGGCGCGCGCCAGAAAGGCTTCGCGCTGATCTTGACTGGCCAGGGCCGCCTCGCAGGCAGTGACAAAGGCCTCGGCGCCTTCGGCGATCCAGACCACGCCGCTGTCGCCGTAGGTGCGCACCACATCGGTGATGGGCGTCGACACCACCGGACAGCCGCCGGCCAGGTATTCGGGCGTCTTGGTGGGGCTTATGAAGCGCGTCGCCTCGTTGAGGGCAAAGGGCATCAGGGCCACGTCCCAGCCCGCCAGATAGGCCGGCAACTCGTCATAGGTCTTGCCGCCCAGATAATGCAGATTGGGCAGCTGCGGCAGGCTGGCTGGATCGATCTTGACCACCGGGCCCAGGATCACCCACTGCCACTGGGGACGCAGCCGCGCCACCGCGGCCAGCAGGTCGAGATCCAGGCGCTCGTCGATCACGCCATAGAAGCCCAGCCGCGGCCGCGCCAGACCGGCCTGGTCTGCAGGCTCCGGCAGGGCCGCGCGAGCCTGACCGAAGTGCGCCACGTCCACGCTGCTGGGAAAGGGAAAGACCCGCGGATGGCGGTCACGCTTGGCTTCGTAGAGGCTGTAGCCCCCGGTAAACACCAGGTCGGCGCGCTGCAGCAATTCCCGCTCCCGCTGCAGCAGGGCCGGGGGCGCGCCGCGAAAGGCCGAGAGTTCGTCCATGCAGTCGTAGACCAGGGTCTGCGCCGGGATCTCGCCGGCATAGTCCAGCGCCATGGGCGTGAAATACCAGGCCACCGCCACCGGTTGCCGCAACTCCTGCAGATAGGTTTGCAGCAGTTCCTGCTGGGCGCAGGCTCGGGCTTCCGCGGAGAGGCCGCGAGGCAGATGAGGCACCAGTACCCGCACGCCGTTCTCCTCCACCCGCACCTCGAGGTGCGACCGGCCATCCGTGGTATCCAGGGGCTCTTCGCAATAGAGCACGTTGTAGTGCTCGGCGAAGCGCACCATCTCGTGCTGCGGACGCTGGTAGACGAAGCTCCAGCGCAGATGGGCCAGGCATAGCAGCAGGGGCCTGGCGGGATCCAGGGGGCGCTCCGCAACGCGTGCGGGCTGTTTGGTCTTGCCGATCGTTTCGGTATGGGGGCCGGCCCAACTCATGGTGTGCTCCTGTGAGATCGGACGCCTGGCCGAAGGCGGCAAAACAGCCGCGCCTCGGCCGGCGCCTTGGCAACTTGCAAAACGTCCAGAGACCGTCCCGAAGGTATCGGCAGTCTGACTGCGCGATATCGAGCAACGTTATCGACTTATCTAATCGGCAAGGGTTCATAACTTTGTCGATGAACTTCCGCTTCGCTAGAACCAATATCTTCATTCACCTTCAGAACAACGTCTGCTCGACGAATTGGCACAACTAACGCTTCGCTCGAGAATAATTAAAGCGAAGCGTTAGTTGCACTCGAGTCTGTACGAAACAGTTATTTCGAATTAATGGCTACAGGTTTGGTGAGGACGGTTGCATGTTGATGATCACGGGCGGCGCAGGCTACATAGGTTCTCATACGACGCTGGAGCTGCTCCGTGCGGGCCACGAGGTGGTGATTCTGGACAACCTGGTCAACAGCCGGGTGGAAGCCGTGCAGCGCCTTACCACGCTCGCCGGGCGGGCGCCTGTCTTCGTGCGCGGGGACGTCCGGGATCGCGCCCTCCTGGATCGGCTGTTTCAGGAGCTGCCGATCACCGGGGTCCTGCATTTCGCCGGACTCAAGGCGGTCGGCGAGAGCGTGCAGCACCCCCTGCGCTATTTCGACAACAACGTCGGCGGCACCCTGGTGCTCTGCCAGGCCATGGCCGCCGCCGGGGTGCACCAGCTGGTCTTCAGCTCTTCCGCCACCGTCTACGGTCACTGCATTCCCCCCATCAGCGAAAGCTGCCCGACCGCCGAGCCGACCAACCCCTATGGCCAGTCGAAGCTCATGGCCGAGCAGGTGCTGCGCGGGCTGGCCGGGGCCGATCCGCGCTGGTCCATCGCCGTGCTGCGCTACTTCAATCCCATCGGCGCCCATCCCTCCGGCCTGATCGGCGAAGACCCCCAGGGCACGCCCAACAACCTGGTGCCCTATCTGCTGCAGGTGGCCAATGGTCGCCGGCCCTGGCTGGACGTCTACGGCGACAACTACCCGACGCCCGATGGCACCGGCGTCCGCGACTACATCCATGTCCAGGACCTGGCCCGCGGTCATCTGGCGGCGTTGAACGCTCTGGCCGAGCGCCCCGGGGTTTCGACCTGGAACCTGGGCACCGGACGCGGACATTCGGTCAAGGAGGTGGTGGCGACCCTGGAACAGCAATTGGGCCGCGACATCCCCTGTCACTTCGCCCCGCGACGCGCAGGCGACGTGGCCCAGTGCTGGGCCGATCCGGAAAAGGCCTGGCAGGAGCTCGGCTGGCGCGCCGAACGCAGCCTTGCCACCATGCTGGAAGATGCCTGGGGCTGGCAGTCGCTCAATCCCCATGGCTATCGCCAGACGACCAAGGCGGCTATCGCCGTGGAAGAAGTTCTCGAAAAAGAACAACGTGCGAGCGAACCCGCCACGCGCTCCGCTTGAACCTAGAAATTATTCTGGCCGACAAATAAGGCTTCGCTTAAACCAAGCGAAGCCTTATTTTTTCAGTTATTGCCTTGGCACTGCCTTAAAGCAGTTTTTAAACGAAGCGAAAAATATGGGCACGTCTTTATTACCGCTTCGTTATAACCAACAACGCCTGCAGTTATTGGCAGAAACAGTGAAGATCAGACCTTTGCGGGTCTGATCCCTGGCACTAGCGGACGCCTTGCGCCTCGAGGATCTGCAGGAAGGCATCCTCGTCCAGCACCTTGACCCCCAGCTCGTTCGCCTTGGTCAGCTTGGACCCCGCCCCAGGCCCTGCGACCACCACGGCGGTCTTGGCCGACACCGACCCCGACACCTTGGCGCCCAGGGCTTCCAGGCGCTCCTTGGCCTCGTCGCGACTCATGGCCTCCAGGGTTCCGGTGAGCACCCAGGTCTGGCCGGCGAAGGGCAACCCCTGCACCGCCTGCCGGGTGCTTTCCCAATGCATGCCGAAGGCCTTGAGCTGCGCCTCGATGGCCAGCGCCTGGGCGACGTGGTCCGCCTCGGCGAAGTACTCGCGCAGCCCCTGCTTGGCCCGCTCGTTGAGGCCGGACAGGGTCTTGAAGGTCAGCCAGTCCTGCGAGCCTTCGATCAGGGCCGCCAGGCTGGGAAAGGCCGCGGCCAGGGTCTTGGCGCCGGTCTTGCCCAGGTAGGGAATGTGCAACTGGTCGAGGAAGTCGGCGAAGGCGGCGTAACCGGAAAATTCGGCATGCACCTCCCCCTCGTCGGCCAGCTCGATGCCGTTGGCCAGCAGTGCCTCCAGCACGTCACGGTTGTGCGCGGACTGGAAGAAGTTGTGGATCTCGAAGGCCACCTCGGGCCCGATGTCCGGCAGATAGACCAGCACCTCGGGCAGGGCCTTGCGGATGCGCTGCAGACTGCCCAGGGCGCGCGCCAGGCGCTTGGCGGTCTCCTCGCCCACCTCTGGGATGCCCAGGGCGAAGATGAAGCGCGCCAACGTCGGCTGACTGCTGGCTTCGATGGCGGCCAGTAGGTTGCGACTGGACACCTCGGCGAAGCCTTCCAGTTCGACCACCTGCTCGTAGGTCAGGGTGTAGAGATCGGCCGGCGACTTCACCAGCGCGCGGTCTACCAGTTGCTCAACGATGCGATCGCCCAGGCCGTCGATGTCCATGGCCCGCCGCGAGGCGAAATGAATGATCGCCTGTTTGAGCTGGGCCTGGCAGGCCAGCCGGCCAACGCAGCGATAGACCGCACCTTCGCTGACCGACTCCTTGCCCTTGCCGCGCTTGATCAGTTGGGTGCGCTCCACCGCCGAACCACACACGGGACAATGGGTGGGGATCTCCACCGGCCGGGCATCCGCTGGCCGCCGCTCCGGTACCACCTGCATGATCTGCGGGATGACGTCCCCGGCGCGGCGCACGATCACGCTGTCGCCAATCATCACGCCCAGCCGCGCGATCTCGTCCATGTTGTGCAAGGTAGCGTTGGTCACGGTGACGCCGGCCACCTGTACCGGCTTGAGCCGGGCAACCGGGGTAATGGCCCCGGTGCGCCCCACCTGGAATTCGACATTGAGCAGTTCGGTCAGCTCTTCGCGAGCGGGAAACTTATGCGCCAGCGCCCAGCGCGGCTCGCGCGCGCGAAAACCTAGCTCACCCTGCCAGTCGAGCCGGTTGACCTTGTAGACCACGCCGTCGATCTCGTAGGCCAGGGCATCGCGCCGCTGGCCGATGTCCTCGTAGTAGGCGCGGCAGCCTGACGCGCCCTGCACCTTGCGCAACTCGCGGCTGATGGGGATTCCCCATTCACGCAGCCGCTGCAGGATGTCGTACTGGGTGTCCGGCAGTGCCCCGCCCTCGACCCGCCCGAAACCGTAGCAGCAGAACTCCAGCGGACGTTGGGCGGTGATGCGCGAATCCAGCTGGCGCAGGCTGCCAGCGGCAGCGTTGCGCGGATTGGCGAAGGTCTTGCCGCCGCTTTCCATGGCCCGGGCATTGAGCGCCTCGAAGCCGGCGCGGGACATGAACACCTCGCCGCGCACCTCCAGCACCGCCGGCCAGCCCTCGCCTTGCAGGCGTAGCGGAACGTTGCGGATGGTGCGCACATTGGCGGTGATGTCTTCCCCGGTGGTGCCGTCGCCGCGGGTGGCGCCGCGGGTCAAGATTCCCGCCTCGTACAGCAGGCTGACCGCCAGGCCATCGAGCTTGGGCTCGCAGGTGTATTCGACGCCGGAATCCGGCCCGGCGAAGTCGGTCTCGCCGAATTCCTCGCGCAGGCGCTTGCCAACGCTGCGGTCGAAGTCCTGCAGATTCTCATCGGCGAAGGCGTTGCCCAGGCTGAGCATGGGCACCTCGTGGCGGATGGTGCCAAAGGCGGCCAGGGCCGCGCCGCTGACCCTCTGGGTGGGCGAGTCGGGCGTCACCAGCTCGGGATGCTCGGCCTCCAGCGTCTTGAGTTCGCCGAACAGCCGATCGTACTCGGCATCGGGCACGCTCGGTTCGTCCAGTACGTAGTAGCGGTAGTTGTGGGCGTCGATCTCGCTGCGCAGGGCGGCGATGCGGGTGACAGCATCTTGGGCGTCGGTCATGGCGGTCTCTCACTGTCGCCACCCCAGGGGTGGCCCTGACGGCACCAGCGGCGCCGCGGCAAAACTTACAAACAAAAAGAGCAGCCGAGGCTGCTCTTGGTTCGCTCCGGCGGGATCAACGCTTGAGCATCAGGCTCTTGCGTTCGAAATCGACGATACGCTGGCGGTAGTGTTCGATGGTCTGGGCGGTCATGACGCTGCGCTGCTCGTCCTTCAACTCGCCATTGAGTTCGGACGACAGCTTGCGCGCCGCGGCAACCATCAGGTCGAAGGCCTGCTTGGGATGGCGTGGACCGGGCAGACCCAGGAAGAAGCTCACCGCCGGGGTGTGGAAGTCGTCGATGGCATCCAGATCGAAGGTGCCCGGACGCACGGCGTTGGCCATGGAGAACAGCACCTCGCCATTGCCCGACATGCTCTCGTGGCGATGGAAGATGTCCATGTCGCCAAATCTCAGCCCGCTTTCGAGGATGTTCTGCAGCAGTGCCGGACCGGAGAAGCCCTTCTCGTCACGAGAGATGACATTGATCACCAGCACCTCGTCCACCGGCGCCATGGCCGCCTGACTATTGTTGCTGCTGACGGGCTCGCTGACCGACTCACGCTCGGGCGCCTTGCTGCTCAGCGGTCTTTCCTTGCGCGGCTTGTCACGACCGCGGGTCACCACTTCATCGGAATCGGCCGCCAGGCCCGCGAGGCCTTCATCGCTGGCGGACAGGTCGAAGTTGTCGGCACTGGGTTCTTCACGACGCTCTTCGCGACGCTTGCGCTGGGTGGAGCGTGGCGGCGTCGGCTCGCCCGGGTCGTCCAATGACGGCTCCTTGGGCTCTACCACCCGCGTAGGACCGACGATTTCCGGATCCTCGTCCTCGTTTTCCGGCTGATTGTTCAACGACTGGTCAAGTTTGAACTTGAGCTTGCCCTTGCCGCTCATGCGACGCCAACCATCGAACAGAATACCGGCAATGACGATGACGCCGATGATGATCAGCCACTCGCGCAGACCCATATCCATGAAAAAGACATACCCCTGTGAAAATAATGGACCGACACCCGTCGGGAAACTTTGGAAAGTCGACGCTTGCGAGGTCTTTCCAAAACCTCCGAAACCTACGCCAAGTCAGTGTTCTTCTTAGCTTTTTCCACTTACCGCTAGCGCGGCCATAAGCTAGCACGACTATTGCCAACTTTACACCGCCAAGCCGCGAGGCTGTGGGGCATTAGGCATCGACCATGGCCACGGCCTCTTCCACATCCACCGCTACCAGCCGCGAACAGCCCGGTTCATGCATGGTCACACCCAGCAACTGATCGGCCATCTCCATGGCGATCTTGTTGTGCGTGATGTAAATGAACTGCACCTTCTCCGACATGCTCTTGACCAAGCGGGCATAACGGCCGACGTTGGCGTCATCCAGGGGTGCATCCACTTCATCGAGCATGCAGAACGGCGCCGGATTCAACTGGAAGATGGCAAATACCAGAGCCAGCGCCGTCAGCGCCTTTTCACCGCCCGACAACAAATGGATGGTGCTGTTCTTCTTGCCCGGCGGGCGCGCCATGATCGCAACCCCGGTATCGAGTAAATCTTCCCCAGTAAGTTCCAGGTAGGCACTGCCGCCACCGAAAACTTTTGGGAACAAGGCCTGCAAGCCGTGATTGATCTGGTCGAAGGTATCCTTGAAGCGATTGCGGGTTTCCCGGTCGATCTTGCGGATGACGCTTTCCAGGGTCTCCAACGCTTCCACCAGATCGGCGTTCTGGGCGTCCAGATAGGTCTTGCGCTCGGCCTGCTGCTGATATTCGTCGATGGCCGCCAGGTTGATCGGTCCAAGCCGGCCGATCCGCGCCGCGACGGCTTCCAGCTGCTCCTCCCAGGCTGCCTCGCTGGCCTCCGCCGGCAGGGTCGCGATCACCGTCGGCAGGTCATAGCCATCGGCCGCCAACTGCTCGGCGAAGCCGCTGCGCCGGGTCGCCAAGCCCTGCCATTCCAGGCGATGCTGCTCCAACTGGCCGCGCAGCAGCGTCGCCTGCTGTTCCGCCTGCAGCCGCCGCCGCTCGAAATCGCGCAACTCCCGATCGGCATCCTCCAGCGCTAGGCGCGCCGTCCGCATTTCTTCGTCGACCTGCAGGCGCCGCTCCAGCAACTCCTCCAGGCGCAGCCGCAATTCGTCGAGAGGCTCGCCGCCCTCCTCCAGGTTGAGATGGAGCTGCTCGCAGCGCTCGCCCAGGCGCGCGGTCTGCAATTCCAGCCGCTCCAGCGCCTGGAGCGTCGACTGGCGCTGGGCTCTCAGGGTAGTCAGCCGCACCGTGAGCTGATGCAGTTGCTCCTGTGCCTGACGCTGGCGCTGGCGCGCCGCCTCCACTGCCTGCCGGTGGCGGTCACGCTGCTCCTGCAATAGCGCGCGCTGCTCGGTATCCACCGCCATGGCATCGAGGGCGTCCTGCAGGCGCAGCCGGCATTCACCCAACTCCTCCTGCTCACGCGCCAATTGTTGCTCGAGGTCCTGGAGATCGGCCTCCAGTTGCTGCCGACGGATGCTCAGCTGCTCGGCCCGTGCCTGCTGAGCAGAGAGCTGGGCACGGGATTCGGCCAGCCGCTGCTGCTCCTGCTGCTGGCGCCGCCGCGCCTCTTCACGCTCGCATTCCAGACGTTGCTGGGCCGCGCGACGATCCTCCAGTCGCTCCTCCTGAAGGGCGAGCGCCTCGCTCAACTCCAGGCGTCGCGCCTGCAGCTCCTCCAGTTCGCGGCCGCGCGCCAGGACACTGCCCTCGGCGGCCTGGGCCCGCCGCACACGTAGGAAATGCCGGGAGAGCCAGTAGCCCTCCGGGGTGATGAGACTTTGCCCGGGGGCGAGGGCCGCCCTTCGTGCCAAGGCTTCGTCGTAGCTCTGGGCAATCAGCACCTGCCCTAGCCAGGGCGACAGGTCGCGTGGCGCCTGCACCTGCTCCAACAGACTGCCGGCGGCGACCGGCAGTGAGCCGGGCAGCGCCAGATTCAGGGCACCGCTGGCGAAGGTAGCGAGGCGCAGGGGCGCCAGGTCATCCAGGCAGACCGCCTGCAGGTCGCTGCCGAGGACGGTCTCCACCGCCAGCTCCCAACCGGGGGTGACCTGGACATCGTCCGCCAGCTGTGGCGCCTGAGTGAGCCCCTCGGCCTCGAGCCACTGGGCCGCGCCGGTATCGGGTGCCAGGGCCGCCTGCTGCAGGGCCTCCAGCGAGGCAATGCGGCCTTCGAGGCGCTGCAATTCGCCCTGGCGCTGACTCTGCTCGCCTGCCAACCCCAGCAGTTCTTCGCGTAGTCGCTGCAGGCCTTCGGCGACCTGCAATTCCTGTTCGGCCAAACCCTCCAGCAGCAACTCGTCCTCGGCGATCTGCTCTTCCAGCATGACCAGACGCTCGGAAGGCCCGTCCTCGCCCAGCAGAGTGCGTTCATCACGCAGCCGGCGCTGCCGGTCCATGCCGCGCTCCAGGCTCTGCTCCAGCGAGCGGATGCGCGCCTGCTGCACATCGGCCTCCCGTTGCGGCTCGACACTCGCGGCACTGAGCGCTTCCCAGCGTTGCTGCCAGTCCGCCAGGGCCAGCTCCGCCTCTTCCAGCGCGGCACCGCCCTCCTCGCCCAACTCACGTGCCGCCTCTTCCTCGGGCTCGAGCATCGCCAGCTCTTCCTCAAAGGTGGCAAGCAGCACCCGGTCGTGCTCCAGGTGGGACTCGGCTTCGCTGCGGGCCTGTTCGGCTTCGCGCAGATCGTCCTGCAACTGACGCTGGCGCTGCTGGCCATGCTGGATGGTCTGCTCCAGGCGGGCGATGTCACCCCCCAGGGAGTAGAAGCGCCCCTGCACCAGGTTGAAGGCTTCGCTCAATTCATGATGGCCATCGCGCAGTCTTTCGATGCCGGCGTCCGCCTGGCGCTGTTCGGCGGTCAGGGCTTCGAGGGCCGTCTCCTGGTCGCGGATCACCTTTTCGCGCTGCTCGACGCGGCCATCCAGCTCGCGCCAGCGCACCGCCTGCAACTGCGCTTTGAGTTGCCGCTCCTCCTGCTTGAAGGCCTGGAAGCGCTCGGCCGACTGCGCCTGGCGATGCAGCCGCTCCAGCTGCCGCTCCAGCTCCTCGCGCAGGTCGGTGAGGCGGGCGAGATTCTCCTGGGTGCGGCGAATGCGATTCTCGGTCTCGCGCCGCCGCTCCTTGTACTTGGAGATGCCCGCGGCCTCCTCGATGTAGTGCCGCAGATCCTCCGGGCGCGCCTCGATCAACTTGGAGATCATCCCCTGCTCGATGATCGAATAGCTGCGCGGCCCCAGGCCGGTGCCGAGGAAGATATCGGTGATGTCGCGCCGGCGGCACTTGGTGCCGTTGAGGAAATAGGTGTTCTGGCCTTCGCGGGTCACCCGGCGGCGGATGGAGATCTCCGCGTAGCTCGCGTATTCGCCCACCAGGGTGTGGTCGGAGTTGTCGAAGATCAGCTCGATGGAGGCCTGGGATACCGGCTTGCGACTGTTGGAGCCATTGAAGATGACGTCCGTCATCGACTCGCCACGCAGATTCTTGGCCGAGCTCTCGCCCATCACCCAGCGTACGGCGTCGATGATATTCGACTTGCCGCAACCATTGGGACCGACCACCGCTGCCATGTTGCTCGGGAAATTCACCGTCGTCGGATCGACGAAGGATTTGAATCCCGCCAGCTTGATCGACCTCAACCGCATATCAGGAGCCCTTGTTCACCGCGCCGTGCCCAACCGCAGGCGAAAGGGCGAAAGTCTACCATTGGCGGCCACGACTGCCGTCGCTGAGCATGAGCTTATTTCCAGCCGTTCTGCACGCCGCCGGGACGACAGGCTATAGTCCTGCACCCCCCACTCGCAGGATGCCCCCATGAAGATCCTTCGCTTCACCCTGCTCGCCGCCGCCCTGGCGGCCAGCGCCCAGGCCCTCGCCGCCCCGCCGCTGCTCAACGTCTCCTACGACGTCATGCGTGACTTCTACAAGGACTACAACCCGGCCTTCCAGGCACACTGGAAAGCCGAGCACGGCGACACCCCGGTGATCCAGATGTCCCATGGCGGCTCCAGCAAGCAGGCGCGCGCGGTCATCGACGGCCTGCAGGCCGATGTCATCACCATGAACCAGGCCACCGACATCCAGGCCCTGGCCGATCGCGGCCTGGTGCCCAAGGACTGGGAAACCCGCCTGCCCGATCGCAGCGCGCCCTTCACCTCGGCCACAGTGCTCATCGTGCGCCAGGGCAATCCCAAGGGCATCCATGACTGGTCCGATCTGCTCAAGGACGGCGTCCAGGTGATAGTGCCCAATCCCAAGACCTCCGGGAACGGTCGCTACACCTACCTCTCCGCCTGGACCTACGCCCTGCGCCAACCGGGTGGTGACGAGCAGAAGGCCCGCGGCTTCGTCGCCGAGCTGTTCAAGCACGTGCCCATCCTGGATACCGGCGGTCGCGCCGCCACCACCACCTTCATGAAGAATCAGCAGGGCGATGTCCTGGTGACCTTCGAGAACGAAGCCGAGATGATCGCCCGGGAATTCGGCCGGGGCGGCTTCGAGGTGGTCTACCCGAGCATCTCGGTGCAGGCCGAGCCGCCGGTGAGCGTGGTCGACAGTGTCGTCGACAAGAAAGGTACTCGCGCCGAGGCCGAGGACTACCTCAGGTATCTCTGGTCCGAAGAAGGCCAGAAGATCGCCGCGGACAACTTCCTGCGCCCGCGCAACGCCCAGGTCCTGGCGCAGTACGCCGACCGCTTTCCCAAGCTCGAACTGATCGATGCGCAAAAGGAATTCGGTCCCTGGAGTGGCATCCAGAAGACCCACTTCGCCGATGGCGGCGTCTTCGACCAGATCTATACGCCTCAATAGGACGCTCGCGCCCGGCTTGGTGCCGGGCCTCTGACCGACATAAAAGCCGCGCACACAAAAACACCGCCCTTAGGCGGTGTCTTTGTTTATTTGGAGCGGGAAACGAGACTCGAACTCGCGACCCCGACCTTGGCAAGGTCGTGCTCTACCAACTGAGCTATTCCCGCAATGTGGCGTCCCCTAGGGGACTCGAACCCCTGTTACCGCCGTGAAAGGGCGGTGTCCTAGGCCACTAGACGAAGGGGACGAAACCTCTTTCCGCAAGGTCTTTCACCTCGCATCCAACTGTAATGAAACGGCTGGATTATGTTTGGAGCGGGAAACGAGACTCGAACTCGCGACCCCGACCTTGGCAAGGTCGTGCTCTACCAACTGAGCTATTCCCGCAATA